>NZ_JAELTP010000123.1 GCF_016428915.1 Pandoraea sp. ASV26 | reverse complement strand
GTGTGGCCCCTTCGGTCCGCCATGTTGCGGGCCGTGTGCCGGTGGTGCGCCTTGCGGTCCTTGAGGTCCATGAGGTCCACGCGGTCCGTCCGGGCCACCTTGTGGCGGTGGGCCGCCCTGCGCGAGGGCGAGTGAGGAAGCAACCGCCAGGCCGGCGGCTAGGCAAAGCGACAGTGTCTTGCGCATCTTCATTGTTTGCACTCCTTGTCGTAGGGTCGAAGACCGAACGCGGGGGGAAGCATTAGAGATGACTTGCCAGTGACGGTCGTCGTATTCGCCGGCTGCGCGGGAGCGCGAGGTTCGGCGAAAGCGAAAACCGTGCGTGCATCCTACCATCGCAGCGCAAAAAAGCGCCCGGGCATGCCGGATGTCATCTGACTTCAGGCATGCGCCGGGCGAGCAGGGACGCAGGGAAGAAACCTTTTCAGCACCGACCGATGGCCGGGTGCATCGAAACCGGCGGCGTGCTTGGCGCGCGTCGGGGGCAGGTCGGCGTACCACTCGTCTTGGGGGACACGAGTGCGGCCGCCGGTTCGATGCATTCGATGCCGGGTGACGGCCCATGCGTCGGGCCGTCAAGCCTGTCGGGCTGACTTTCTATCTAGACCTTCTATCTAATGACGCGCACCTCACACCGGATGCACGTAGGTATTACCGAGTGGCGACGGTGGCGTTACCGCCGACAGTCGCTGCCGGTGCCGATGCCGATGCCGATGCCGATGCCGATGCCGGCGTTGCCGCGGCAGCAGGATTGGCCGGCGCGTTAGCCTGCGGTACGTCACCCCAGCCGCCGCCGAGGGCGCGGATCAGGTTGACGGTCGACACGGCTTGCGCACCGGCGAGCTGCACTGCGCTGCGTTGCGCTTGCAACACCGTACGCTCGGCATCGATGACGTCGAGATACGCAATCGAACCTTCCTGATACTGCGTGCGCGAGAGCTGTGCGGCGCGGCTCGACGCTTTCACTGCGTCGTCCTGCGCACGCGTCTGTGCGGAGAGCAGCCGCAGGTTCGAGAGGTTGTCCTCGACCTCCTGGAACGCGACGAGCACCTGTTGACGGTAGTTCGCCACGTCCTCCTCGTACTGCGCACGAGCACGCGACAGATTGCCGCTGCGTGCACCGCCATCGAAGATCGGTATCGAGAGCAGGCCACCGACCACCGGTCCCAGCAGGAACGTGCGGCTCGACCAGTTGAACAAGTCACCCAGCGTGGCGGCTTCGAAGCCGCCCGAGCCGGTCAGCGAGATCGACGGGAAGAACGCCGATTTTGCGACCCCGATGCGCGCGTTCGCGGCCGCCATGGCACGTTCGGCTGCCGCAATATCCGGACGCCGTTCGAGCAGCGCTGACGGCAGACCCGCCGGAATGCGGATCGTGACCGGCACGAGCGGCGACGGCGCGAACGAGAATTCCGCAGGCGTCTTGCCGAGCAGAATGGCGAGGCTGTGTTCCGAGGCCGCACGCATGCGGGCGACCGCCAGCGCGTCGGATTGCGCCGTGGCCAGTTCGGCCTTGGCGCGCGCCACGTCCAACTCGCCGATATCGCCTTCGGTAAAGCGTCGTTGCACGAGCTTGAGGGCCTCTTCGCGCAGCGTTACCGTTTGCGTGTACAGCGCCTGTTCGGCGTCGAGTTCGCGCAGATTGAAGTAGTTCTGCGCAACGTCCGCTTGCAGCGCGAGCTGCACCGAGTGGAACAGCGCTTCGCTTTGCTCGGCGTCTGCGCGGGCGGCCGCAACGTTATCCGACACCCGTCCGAACAGATCGACTTCGTAGCCGACGCTCGCTTGTGCCCGCCACAACGTGTACGGCGCGATGTTCGTGCCGTCCGGTAGCAGTTGCGAGGCGGGCGAGATCTTCTGACGCGTCGGACCGAACCCGGCGTCGAGCGTCGGGAACAGGGCCGCACGGGCCTGACGCTGCACGCCACGCGCTTCCTGTACGCGCGCGGCGGCGGCCTTCAGGTTTTGGTTGGCGGACAGCGCGTCTTCTTCGAGCTTGTCGAGCGTGGCGTCACCGAACACCTTCCACCATTCGCCGCGCGCCATGGCCTCGGAGGGCTCGGCGGTCTTCCACGTGCCGGCCTCACCGGCCGGGAGTGCGGCTTCCTTGAACGCCGTCGGCGTACCCTTGTCCGTCACCTTCGGTACTTCGTATGTGGGGGCCATCGAGCAGCCCGCCACCACCAGCAGGGTAGCGAGCAGGCTCGAAACACCGAGACTGCGTTTCATCCATTGCGATTGCATGATTGACATCCTTCAGACTTCGGACTTGACGTTGGCGGGCAGGGTCGACGCATGCGCACTGTGCAGCGGCTTCTTGCCTGCCAGCGTGCGCAGCAGCACGTAGAACACCGGCGTCAGGATCAGACCGAAACCGGTCACACCGATCATGCCGAAGAACACGGCCACGCCCATCGCATGACGCATTTCCGAACCCGCACCGCTCGACATCACCAGCGGCACCACACCCATGATGAACGCGATGGACGTCATCAGAATCGGGCGCAGACGCAAGCGGCTGGCTTCGATTGCGGCAGCGACTGCGGTACGGCCCTGCATTTCCAGCTCACGGGCGAATTCCACGATCAGAATCGCGTTCTTCGCTGACAGCCCCACCAGCACCATCAAACCGATCTGCGTGAAGATGTTGTTATCCCCTTGCGTGAGCCACACACCGAACAGCGCCGACATGATGCTCATCGGCACGATCATGATGACGGCCAGCGGCAGCGTCAGGCTTTCGTACTGCGCAGCCAGCACCAGGAACACCAGCAGCACCGAGATCGGGAACACCCACACTGCCGAGTTGCCCGCCAGGATCTGCTGATACGTCAGGTCGGTCCATTCGAACTTCACACCGCGCGGCAGCGTTTCGGCCGCAATGCGTTCCACAGCGGCTTGCGCCTGACCCGACGAGTAACCCGGGGCCGGGCCGCCGTTGATGTCGGCAGCGGTGTAGCCGTTGTAACGCACCACCATTTCCGGACCGTACGTCGGCGTGACCTTCACCAGCGACGAGAGCGGCACCATGTCGCCATTGCTGTTGCGCGTCTTGAGCAGGCCGATGTCCTCGGCGTGGGCGCGGAACGGCGCATCTGCCTGCACACGCACCTGATACACGCGGCCGAACTTGTTGAAGTCGTTCACGTACAGCGAGCCGAGGTAGATCTGCATCGTGTCGAACACATCGGTGATCGGCACGCCGAGCTGCTTGGCCTTCACGCGATCGAGATCCACGTTCAGTTGCGGCACATTGATCTGGTACGACGAGAACGTCGGGCCCAGTTCCTTCGTCTGCGACGCCTTCTTGATGAACGCCTGCGTGGCGTCGTTCAGCGCTTCGTAGCCGAGTGCGCCACGGTCTTCCACTTGCAGCTTGAAGCCGCCGAGCGTGCCTAGACCCAGCACCGGCGGGGGCGGGAACACGGCGATGAACGAGTCCTTGTTCTTGGCGTATTCGCTGTTGAGTTTGGCGGCGATGGCGGCCGCCGACAGCGACTTGTCCTTGCGCTCGCTAAACGGCTTGAGCGTGACGAACACGATGCCCGCCGACGACGAGTTGGTGAAGCCGTTGACCGACATCCCTGGGAACGCCACGGCGCTCTTCACGCCGGGGGTATTCAGGGCGATGGCCGACATGTCGCGGATCACTTTGTCGGTGCGATCGAGCGACGCGCCATTGGGCAACTGGGCAAACGCGACCAGATACTCCTTGTCCTGCGCGGGCACGAAGCCCCCCGGGACGACTTTGCCGAGCAGCACCGTGATACCGAGCAGCACCGCGAAGATCGCCATCATGATGGCCTTGCGGCCGATCACGCGGCTCACGCCTTGACCGTACTTTTCCGAACCGCGATGGAACACGCGGTTGAACGCACCGAAGAAGCCACCCAGATAACGGTTCATCTGACGCGTGAGCCAGTCCGGCTTGGCGTGATGATCCTTGAGCAGCAGGGCGGCCATGGCCGGCGAGAGCGTGAGCGAGTTGAAGGCCGAGATCACCGTCGAGATGGCGATGGTCATGGCGAACTGCTTGTAGAACTGCCCCGTCAGACCCGACATGAACGCGAGCGGCACGAACACGGCCACCAGCGTGAGCGCAATCGCGATAATCGGACCGCTCACTTCGCGCATCGCCTGGTATGTCGCCTCCTTCGGCGACAGTCCCGCCGCAATGTTACGTTCCACGTTTTCGACGACCACGATCGCATCGTCGACCACGATACCGATGGCGAGCACCATCCCGAACAGCGACAACGCGTTGATCGAGTAGCCGAAGCCGAGCAGCAGGGCAAACGTGCCCACGATCGAGACCGGCACGGCGAGCAGCGGAATGATCGACGCACGCCAGGTTTGCAGGAACACGATCACCACCAGCACCACCAGGGCGATGGCTTCGAGCAGCGTGTGCACCACGGCGTTGATCGACGAGCGCACGAACTGCGTCGGGTCGTACTCGATGCGGTATTCCACGCCCGGCGGCATGTCTTTTTGCAGATCGGCCATCGCTGCGCGGACGTCGTCCGAGATTTGCAGCGAGTTCGCGCCCGGCGACTGATTGATACCGAGGCCCACGGCCGGCTTGTTGTCGAGCAACGAGCGCAGGCTGTAGGACGAAGCATCGAGTTGCACGCGGGCCACGTCGCCCAGATGCGTGACGGCGCCATCCGGCGAAGTCTTCAGGATGATGTCGCGGAACTCTTCTTCCGTATTCAGTCGGCCTTGCGCATTCACGTTCAGTTGCAGCGGCGTATTCGGGCCGGCCGGCGTCGCGCCGATCACCCCGGCGGCGACCTGCACGTTCTGCTCGCGAATGGCCTTCACCACGTCAGCGGCGGTCAGGCCGCGCTGGGCGACCTTGGCCGGATCGAGCCACACGCGCATCGAGTAGTCACCGCCCCCCCACAACTGCACTTCACCCACGCCCTTGATCCGCGAGAGGCGATCCTTGACGTTGATGAGCGCGTAGTTGCGCAGGTAGGTCATGTCGTAGCGATTGTTCGGCGAGATCAGGTGCACCACCATCGTGAGCGTGGGCGAGGACTTGATGGTCGTCACGCCAAGACGCTGCACGTCGTCCGGCAGGCGCGGCAGCGCTTGCGAGACACGGTTCTGCACGAGCTGCTGGGCCTTGTCCGGGTCGGTGCCCAGACGGAAGGTCACGGTCGTGGTGAGGTTGCCGTCGCTGTTGGCCTGCGACTGCATGTACAGCATGTTTTCCACGCCGTTGATCTGCTCTTCGAGCGGTGAGGCCACCGTCTCGGCGATCACCTTCGGGTTGGCGCCGGGGTACTGGGCGTGCACGACGACCGACGGCGGGACCACTTCCGGGTACTCCGAGATCGGCAACTGGAACACGGCGATTAAGCCGGCCAGCAGCGTGATGACCGAGAGAACCCCCGCAAAAATGGGTCGGTCGATAAAGAATTTTGAGATGTTCATGACGAAACTCTGGGGTGTCGTTCAGCGTGCAATGAATACGTGTGCCTGCACGCGCATTCCGAACTGTGCGAACGAACGTTATGAACGCGACGCCGTTTTCGTCTGCGCACCCGTCTGGGCCGCGGCCGAATGCGTTGCGGCACCGTCCTTACTGTTGTGCTGCGAAGTCTTTTGTGCGGTGTCGGCGTTGTTCGCGGCCGGGGTGAGGGCGTTGCCCGAGGCATCGGCAGCACCGCCCGCAGCGACCGCCGTGGCGGCCACATCGTGAACGTCGCCCGTATCACCGGCCATCTTCACGGCCTTCGGCGAGACGGTATCTCCCGGGCGCACGCGTTGCAGACCGTTCACGACGATGCGCTCACCGTCCTTCAGGCCACCGGCAATTTCCACGAGACCGCCGTGGCGCTCGCCCAACTGGACTTCGCGGTACTGCACCTTGTTTTGCGGATCGACCACCATCACGAACTTCTTGCTCTGGTCCGTGCCGACCGCGGCTTCGTCCACCAGCAAGGCCGGATGCGGCTCGCCGCCACCGACGCGAATGCGGGCATACAGGCCCGGCACGAGTGCGCCGTCGGCGTTGTCGAAGCGCGCACGCACGCGGATCGTGCCCGACGTGGTGTCGAAGCGGTTATCCACGGAATACACGGTGCCCTTGCGCGAGTAGCCCGACTCGTTGGCCAGACCCAGTTCGACGGGCACGCCGCCCGGTTTGGCCGTGTCGCGCGAGAGATAACGCAGGTAGGTCTGCTCGTCGACATCGAACGCGGCGTAGATCGGTGAGACCGACACCACCGTGGTCAAGGCGGGCGACTGGGCGCCGGCCGACACGGTGTTGCCGACCGTGATCTCCGCACGCGAGACGCGGCCCGAGACCGGGGCCACGATCTGTGTGTAGCCGAGGTTGATGCGGGCCGTTTCCAGCGCGGCTTGTGCGGCCTTCACGCTGGCAGCGGCTTCGCGCGCTGCGTTTTCCTTCTGTTCCAAGTCCTTCTTCGCGATGGCGTTATCGGCGATCAGGCGCTGTGCGCGTGCGAGGTCGGTGCTGGTGAAAACGTCGCGGGCCTGTGCCGACGCCAGTTGCGCGGCGGCGCGGTCCACTTCGGCCACATACGGGCGCTGATCGATCGTGAAGAGGGGATCTCCCTTCTTCACGAACTGGCCGTCCTTGAAATGCACGGCCGTGATGGTGCCTGACACGAGCGGCTTGATATCGACGCGATCCACGGCGTCGAGACGGCCGGAATAGCTCTGCCAGTCGGTCACGGTGCGCGAGATGACGTTGGCCACATCCACTTCCACAGTCGGCATGACCTGGGCAGTGGGCGTGCTGGCGTCGACACGCACGACGGTGAGCGTGCCGATGGCCAGAAGCGCCACCGTAGCGGCGGCGGCAATGAGTACGGGTTTGCGAGCGAGGGTGGTCATTTTTGAATATCTCCGGGATCGGATGGACTCACTGGGTAGAGCCGGTGGCGGGGGGCGCCAGCCGGCGTGTCAGGAACGCGGCCACTTCCCGCAGCGCGGCGGGTAACGCGGCCAGACCGTGATGGGAAGCGCTGCGATGGCGCGTGACCTGTGTCGGCACGCCGGCCGCGATGAGTTCGGCAGCGTATTTTTCGGCTTCGACGTGCAGCAGGTCGTGTTCGGCAGAAGCGATCAGGGTAGGCGGCAGGCCCGCGAGACGGCGCGATTCGAGCGGCGCGGCGTACGGATGCAGACGCTGCGCGGCATGCGGCAGGTAGGCGCGATAGCACCGGGCGCACTCGCTCGCCTCGATATCGCTGGGCGTGCGGCCATCGGCCAGACGCGTCATGCTCGGGTCGAGCAACGGGGCGAGCAGCACCTGCGCGCTGATGCCGACTTCGCCGCGGTCGCGCGCGATCATCGAGAGTGCCGCAGCGATATTGCCCCCGGCGTCGTGACCGACCACGGCCAGACGGCGCGGGCTGGCGCCGTGGCGGCGAGCGTGGCGTTGCAGCCAGAGCGCGGCGCACCAGGCGTCTTCCGGCGCGGCGGGAAACGGGTGTTCCGGCGCGAGCGAATAGCCGACCGAGACGACCAGCGCCGGAACGTGCGAGGCGAGGTAACGGGCGGCCGTGTCGCCGTCGTCGAGCGAGCCCTTGCAGAAGCCGCCGCCGTGGAAATACAGCACGCTCGGCAGGTGCGCCATGAGCGGCACCACCACGCCGGGTTCGCCGGCGCGTTCATGCGTGGCGCCTGCGGTGGCAGCGCCAACGGGCTTGTAGAGGCGCAGCGTCATCTGGCCGACATGGCCCGCGATGCTCACCTCTTCGATGCGCAGTCCGTCTTCGGTGCGGGGCATTTGTCCCGGTCGTCCCGTTTGTGCGGCTTGCGGCTTGGTGTTGACTGACATTTGGCTCTGGGCTCGCGCGAGCGATACCCTCTCATGACATTCGATGGAGCGAAGTCTAGAGGCCACGGACATTAGGATAAACGCCTATAATTTGGCAACACTATTCGGCCAGCTCGACTAATCGATGGCGGCCTTATGGGCATTGGCTTATCACCGCGACCAATATGCATATGCATTGGCGACGAGGGTGCAAATGCCGGATCGGTCAGCACAACAGTGTTCTTGAATGGGGAAACATGATGGATCGCTTGCAAGCAATGCAGGTCTTCACGCGGGTGGTCGAGGCGAACAGCTTCTCTCGCGCGGCCGACACTCTCGGTTTGCCGCGCACCTCGGTGACCACGATTATTCAGAATCTGGAGTCGCATCTGGGCACGCGGCTGTTGCAGCGCACGACCCGTCGGCTCAACCTGACGCCCGATGGCGCGGCGTATTACGAGCGCTGTCTGCGAATCCTCGCGGACATCGAGGAGACGGAATCGTCGTTTCGCGAGAGCAGTCAGCGTGTGCGTGGCAAGCTGCGCGTCGATATGCCGGGCTCGCTCGGCAAGCTCGTGGTGCTGCCGTCGCTGTGCGAGTTTCACGACCGATATCCGGAGATCGAACTCATGGTCGGCATGGGCGATAAGCCCGTCGACCTGATTCAGGAAGGGGTCGATTGCGTATTGCGCGTCGGCACGCTTCAGGACTCGAGCCTTGTCGCGCGGCGTGTGGGCTTGTTCCAGAGCCTGACGTGTGCGTCGCCGGCCTATCTGGAGCGCATGGGCATGCCGCATACGCTCGACGACTTGCATCGGCACACGGCAGTGCATTACTTCTCGAGCCGCACGGGGCGTGTCATGGCAGAGCAGTTCCTCGTGGACGGCAAGGAAGTCGAAATCAACATGCAGGGCTCGGTCGCGGTCAACGACGCCGAGGCCTATCTGCAACTCGGGCTCGCGGGCTTCGGCACGGTGCAATTGGCGCGTTTCATGGCGCTGCCGTATCTGCAATCGGGCCAACTGGTCGAAGTGCTGCATCAGTGGAAGCCGCCGCCCATGCCGATTTCGGCGGTCTATCCGCATAATCGTCATTTGTCGCCTAAAGTTCGCGTATTCGTCGACTTCATCGCTGAACTCTTCGAGCGTTGCCCGTTGCTGCAAGGTCTCGACGAGACGGCCGGGCAGTGCAAGCCGACGGTGGCGGCGACCGATGCCGACGGTCGCTGGGCGTCCTACGGCACCGAAATGTCGCCGCAGGAGGTCGTGGTTTGATGACGATGCCGGCGGCGCGGGTTCGTCTCGCGACGCCAGACGATGCGCCCGCACTGCCGCCGGTTGACCGGAGTGCGGGCGAATTATTTCGTTCGCTACCGGAGCTGGCTTGGCTGGCGGACGGTGCTGGGATGCCCGTGGCGCGGCACCGTGAGCTGATCGCACAGGGCGTGGCGTGGGTGGCCGTCGATCGAGATGATGCGCCGGTAGCGTTTCTCGAAGCCGAAGTCTTCGGCGACGAATTGCACGTGTGGGAAGTGTCCGTGCATCGCGACTGGCAGTCGCGCGGGCTGGGACGCGCGCTGATGACGGCGGCAGCCGAGCACGCGATGCGCGCAGGACTGGCGGCGCTCACGCTGACGACGTTTCGCGATGTGCCCTGGAATGGGCCGTTCTATACCCGGCTGGGCTTCGTGCCGATTGCCGAGCCCGATCTGAGCAAACGGCTCAGGCAAGTGTTGGCGCACGAGGTCGCCGCCGGGTTGCCCGCGGCGCGGCGTTGTGCGATGCGTCAGCGGGTCATGCCGCGCCGTTGAGGATGGACTGGCTCTGCGCGAGAGGCTGGCGGTTTCCAGACGCTCGCGCAACCTAATCTGGTCAGGTTGAAGGTCTCGGCCCGCGTGCACTGTCTTGTTCTGGGCATCGGAAACCGCGACAACTGGGGCCGTAGGCTCGGTGGCAGCGCCCGGAAACTGTCCGTTTTCTCCGGCATCGGCACCGCGATTCTGGGCTACAAGGGGGGCGACGCCATCGACTGGCGGATTCAGGACCGGACCCGCTGCATTCGGATCGAGAAAGTGCTTTACCAGCCGGAAGCCGCGGGCGATTTCCACCTGTAGATTCGCTACGCGATAGCGACAGATTGCGTTTGGGCGCTTGAGCGAGCGCCTGATTTTAATGTCAGGTAGCGCCTTCTAGTCTGCGATGTTCGATAGATTGTTTTTGATCCTAAGTGGACGATCGACGGCTTTCGCCAACGGATAGAAAATGCGAGGCACTTGTCCACTTCTTGCCTCCTCGGAGACGTTCCGTGCGTCTTTACCTTTCATCATTTGATTTGGGCGCCCGGCCTGAGGTAATTGCCCGGCTCGTTGGCGGAAAAATGCGAGCAGCGATTACCGTCAATGCGCTAGATCACCGCGAAGAGGCTCGAGCGCAATGGTTTGACAGTCAATCTCGAAAGCTTCAAGCGCTGGGGTTCACCGTGGAGGAACTCGACCTGAGACAGTTCTTTCACTCGCGGGAACGCCTGGGCGACAGACTCCGGGAATTTGACGTGATTTGGGTTAACGGCGGCAATGCATTCATCCTTCGCAGAGCCATGAGGCAAAGCGGATTTGATTCAGTGATTGCCGATCTGCTGGAGCAGGACCGCATCGTTTACGCCGGATTCAGCGCTGCGGCAGTCATCGCGTCGAGCACGCTCCGTGCCCTCGAACGAGTTAGCGACCCAACCGAAGTTCCGCCCGGGTATGACTTGGCGGTGGTGTGGGACGGGCTTCAACTGCTGCCTTTTTCGCTCGTCGTTCACTTCGAATCCGATCATCCGGCCTCGGCATTAGTGGGGGACGAAATCGATTTCTACAAGCGGCATCAAATGCCTTACCAGACATTGAGGGACAGCGAAGCCTACGTCGTGGACGGAGCGCGAAGTGAAGTCATTCGTTAATGAGGCGTCGATTGGCCACTGTCCTATTTGGCTGCTTTCCGCCGGTCGCGACGGACCGGTGGCGACCCGTTGGGACACTCAGTTAACGTGGGCGCTGGTCTGCTGTCTCACCGGATGCAGCCTCTCACCCTTGGCCGTTAGTGTCCCACACAAAGGGACTTGCGCTAATGCCGCAGGGGGTCATATGGCACCCAAGCTCGCACAGACGGTTTCAGACTATTTGCAAAATCCTTCCACGAATAAACACATCAAATGAGAGGGCAACATCGAGAATCTCTTTACTCGTTGGATCAACCTCCACAACCGACCAATCGCTAACGCGAAAGCCATTATTGAATCCCACGAAGTCGTCCCCAAACAGCAGAACTCCCTCTAAATCGAGCGGAATATCACCATATATCTCGGATGGCTCTATCAGAGCACCATAAAGCATATATTGCGCATTTCCGAGTTCCCCTGCGCCTATCTTCGACAAAAAGCAGACATAGTCTTTCGGAAGGTCAAGTCCACATGATCCGCTGGCTATTTCGTCTTCCGATAGAACGACCAACTTGTCAAACGGAGTTCCTCGCCCTTTTTGGGATAGAAGATCATCATAAATTCCCATCCTTTCACTCCAACTATTTGAATAGATTATTGAATGGGACACCGGTTCGATGCAGCCCTCCCTGGTGCTGATCAGGAGATCTACCCGACGTTGAACGAGACGATTGGACTGCCGTCGGGATCAAACGTGAGTGTCTCTTCTTGGCCGAATACGGTCACTACCGTACCCCGGCCTGAAGCACTCGCCAACCACTCCCACGCTTTATCAAATCCGCCTTGCGTGCCAACAGACCGGCGACTCAACTGCCGCTAAGCGCCTTCGGCACCGGATACCGTTCGCCGTCGTAGTCAAGCGTGACGTTGGGCCGCCTGGACGTGCTTTCCTTGCTGGCGCAGTCGTTGCGTGTGGGCTTGTTTGTCGTTGTCACCGTTTTCTCGCTGACGATGAGCTTCGCATAGCCGTCCTTGCCGGCCGGGCCGACGGAGATGCCGCGCGAGGTGTCGGTGAAACTGCCCGCACAATTCCCATCCCATTCGCCACCGCCCGTTTGTGTCGCCAGATTGTCGACGACCTTGCGCAGCTTCGCGCCGTCGATGACATACAGGCTCAACGCCGTTTGCGAGAAGGGATTCACGCGCGACGACCCTTCAACATCGGTCCGCACGCCAAAGGCCAGCACCTGCGGCGTCAGTCGCCAGGGCGCCGTGTCGAGCGAAATGCTGCGCAGTCTCACGGCATCGGACTCCAGCGCCGACGTCTCGAAGCGATGGGCGACGATTTTCCCCGTCTGACTGTCCGTTACCAGCACGTCTAAGTCATATACCTTGTCGTCGTCGGTGCCGCCTTTCTGCGGCAAGGGTAACGCGGCCAGTGTGAGCGCCGGATTCGCGGGCCACACTTTGCAACTGGCGAGATCGCTGTCGAGCGTGCGTCCCGGGTGCAGGGTCTTCGTCCAGCCTTCAAGGCGATCGCGGCAATCCGCTTGCGCCAGCAACGGCAGGCAGAGTAGTGCGCACGCGGCGAGGATTTTCATCGAGTCGTTCTCCACATTCGGGTCGGCAATCGCGCGATTCTACGACGACTCGCTCAGATACGTGGCCCTCGCGCGAGGCGCGATCGGCTTGTGAGGGGGAAGTGGGGAAGAGGGGAAGCGGGGAAGATGGGAAGGGGAGGCAAAACGGGCACCGGGCACGCATTCGCGTGCGGCCGGTGCCCGGTCCGAGGGCTAGGAGGCAAGCAAGCAGGAACGCCGGAGCGTCCCTGCTGCCGTTCAGTGCGCGCTGGCCTCTGCCACGCGTTGCGCGATGTGGGCGAGGGCCTCGTCCACCTGATCGATGAGGATCAGGCACAGGTCGCCCGGTTGCAGGCGGGCAAGTGCGGTGTCGATC
>NZ_JAELTP010001050.1 GCF_016428915.1 Pandoraea sp. ASV26 | reverse complement strand
CCCCCCCCCCCCCCCCCCCCCCCCCCCCCCCCCCCCCCCCCCCCCCCCCCCCCCCCCCCCCCCCCCCCCCCCCCCCCCCCCCCCCCCCCCCCCCCCCCCCCCCTTCTCAAGCAGAAGACGGCATACGCGATACACAATATCGTCTCGTGGGCTCGGAGATGTGTATAAGAGACAGGCCGTGAACTTCACGGTCTTGGCAGCCGGGATTTTGATCGTTTCGCCGGTCTTCGGGTTGCGGCCGTCACGCGCAGCGCGCTTGCCCGAACCGAACGAGCCGAAGCCGATCAACTGAACCGAGTCAC
>NZ_JAELTP010001049.1 GCF_016428915.1 Pandoraea sp. ASV26 | reverse complement strand
CCCCCCCCCCCCCCCCCCCCCCCCCCCCCCCCCCCCCCCCCCCCCCCCCCCCCCCCCCCCCCCCCCCCCCCCCCCCCCCCCCCCCCCCCCCCCCCCCCCCCCCTTGTCAAGCAGAAGACGGCATACGCGATACACAATATCGTCTCGTGGGCTCGGAGATGTGTATAAGAGACAGGTTGTGTCGACTCCAGCACGCGTGGCGCCATGCGCGCCCCGGGATCGAGCGCATGCGTGTCCAGACAGCGACGCCAGGAATTGGCGATGTTCGGGTCCGTCGCGGCCGCACCGGACGGCGTATGACC
>NZ_JAELTP010001048.1 GCF_016428915.1 Pandoraea sp. ASV26 | reverse complement strand
CCCCCCCCCCCCCCCCCCCCCCCCCCCCCCCCCCCCCCCCCCCCCCCCCCCCCCCCCCCCCCCCCCCCCCCCCCCCCCCCCCCCCCCCCCCCCCCCCCCCCTATTTTCAAGCAGAAGACGGCATACGCGATACACAATATCGTCTCGTGGGCTCGGAGATGTGTATAAGAGACAGGGAAACGCGTGGCGAGCATGTCGAGCACATACAGGCTCGCGAGCAGCGCGATGGCGATCTGGAACGAGTAGCGCGCGGCGAGTGCGCCGACGACGACCGGCCCCAGCCCGCCAATGGCGCGTCCGAT
>NZ_JAELTP010001047.1 GCF_016428915.1 Pandoraea sp. ASV26 | reverse complement strand
CCCCCCCCCCCCCCCCCCCCCCCCCCCCCCCCCCCCCCCCCCCCCCCCCCCCCCCCCCCCCCCCCCCCCCCCCCCCCCCCCCCCCCCCCCCCCCCCCCCCCGTTTTTCAAGCAGAAGACGGCATACGCGATACACAATATCGTCTCGTGGGCTCGGAGATGTGTATAAGAGACAGCCTCATGACGGCGTGGTCGGATCGTTCCATTGCCGCCCGGGCATGATGATCAGTGCGGGCGATCCGCTGGTGTCACTGGTATGAAGACAGCCACCATCGACGTTGTTGAGACGGCCGACGCCCATTC
>NZ_JAELTP010001046.1 GCF_016428915.1 Pandoraea sp. ASV26 | reverse complement strand
CCCCCCCCCCCCCCCCCCCCCCCCCCCCCCCCCCCCCCCCCCCCCCCCCCCCCCCCCCCCCCCCCCCCCCCCCCCCCCCCCCCCCCCCCCCCCCCCCCCCCCCATTTCAAGCAGAAGACGGCATACGCGATACACAATATCGTCTCGTGGGCTCGGAGATGTGTATAAGAGACAGGCAACGTCCCTCCGACGCCGCCGGGCGGTACGGCGGGGAGGAGTTCATCGTCGTCTTGCCCGACACCGACACCCTCGGGGCACAGCGAGTCGCCGAGGGCATTCGTCTGGCCGTCGACCGGCTCAAC
>NZ_JAELTP010001045.1 GCF_016428915.1 Pandoraea sp. ASV26 | reverse complement strand
CGAGAAACGCGGCGAACGCGGGGAAGAAAGCCGGATCGTCCACCCCCGACACGCGATAGATCGCATCGCCCATGTACAGCGTGTCTTCCACCTGCCCCTGCGCCGGCGCATGCGAGCAGAGCACGACCTGTCTCTTATACACATCTCCGAGCCCACGAGACGATATTGTGTATCGCGTATGCCGTCTTCTGCTTGAAGAGGGGGGGGGGGGGGGGGGGGGGGGGGGGGGGGGGGGGGGGGGGGGGGGGGGGGGGGGGGGGGGGGGGGGGGGGGGGGGGGGGGGGGGGGGGGGGGGGGGGGGG
>NZ_JAELTP010000122.1 GCF_016428915.1 Pandoraea sp. ASV26 | reverse complement strand
AAGACTTCGCCGCGAACCTCTACGACGTGAAGCTCGACCGCGCATACGACAAATACACCGCGCTGAAGGTGGCCGCATGACGCGTATCGCCTACCTGGAGATCTCCCCCCGTCAAACCGGGAAGACCCGCCGCCTGGTCGACGCAGCGAAGCGTTTTGCAGATGCCGGCCGGCCGACGATTGTGGTCTCCGCGCTTGCGAAGCCCCTGCGGCCCGAGCTCGAGCGCCACGGCATCGTCGCGATCCGCGACGGCAACGGGCGTGTGCCGGAAACGCACGACGTCGATGATGCTGTGTGGCTATACGACGAATTCGATTGGATGGACGGCGTGAAGGTGCGCGAAGGCGCGTATTACGTGACCACCGCCCGATTCCTTCGCACGGCGGAGGATCTCTTTGAAGGCGACGGCCTTCTTGCCCAGCTTCTCAAAACGAACGGCTGGCGGTGCGAGAAGCACTTCGAGTGCGATCCGAAGCTCTACCGTTACATGGCAGCCGACTTTCGCCGCAGCACCGACCCGGACGCGTTTCGTCGCCTCGTTCTGGGGGAGTTCCTGAAATGACCCCTATCGCAAAGATCGTCAGCGTGCTGCTGGTGCTCGCCGGCGCCGCTCTGCTGTTCTCACTGCAACAGTTCCGCCTCGATGCCGCAGAGCGGCGCGCGGACAAGGCGGAAGCGGAGTCCAAGCAGCTCACCGACGAGCTGAACGACGCCCGCGAGAACCCCGTTGTCATCACTCAGTACGTCGACCGAGTGCGCGAGATCCGCGTCAAGGGCGACACCATCATCCAGAAGGTACCCGTCTATGTCACTGCCGAAGCTGATGCCGCTTGCACTGTGCCTCTTGGCTTTGTTCGCCTGCACGACGCAGCCGCAGCCAACACCACACCTGACGATCCCAGCGCTGCTGATGCGCGACCCGCCAGCGTTGCGCTCTCTGCCGTCGCCGAAACCGTCGCCGACAACTACACCGCCTACCACGAGCTCGCCGCCCGCTTCGACGCCCTGCGCGACAAGCTGCGCCGCAGCCCCTATGTGAGCATCGAGCCGGACGGGGGAGCCGCGCGATGATGAAGCCCAGCGCACTGCGCGCAACCCTGGTCGAGAACAACGCGTACCTGCAGCAGAACCCCGACCGTCTGCACATCTTCGTCGACCACGGCCGCATCGAGGCCAGTAGCGAGAAGGGCCGCATCGGCTCGAAGGGCGGCTCGTTCCGCTATCGCTACACGCTCAACCTCATCGTCACGGACTACCCCGACGACTCGCCCACGCTGATGATCCCCATCATTGCCTGGGCGCGAGACTGGCAACCGGAGCTGCTTGCCAATGACGAGAGGCAGCGTGACGGCATCAAGTTTGAGGTCGACGTGCTGACGAACGGCACAGCCGACGTCTCCATCGAGATCCAACTCACCGAAGCCGTTGATGTGCAGTACGTCGAAGGTAAGCCGGTGGCGACGTACCGCGCAGAGCCGATGCTCAGCGACGCAGTGCGCGCGTTCCTCGGGGCTGAATGATGGCCGGCGACATTCGCGAGCTGGATGCCTGGGCGGTCGGGCTGCTCAATTCGCTGAACCCGGCCGGGCGGCGCGCGCTCGCCAGGCAGATCGCCGGTGAACTGCGGCGCGAGCAGCAAGCGCGCATTTCTGCCCAGACGAACCCCGACGGCACACCTTACGAGCCGCGTAAGCCGCAGATGCGCGGAAAGGCTGGCCGCATTCGCCGCAAGATGTTTTCCAAGTTGCGCACGACTCGGTACCTCAAGATCGATGCGACGGCCAACAGCGCCGTGGTGGCATTCACGGGGCAGGTGCAACGCATCGCCCGCGTGCATCACTTCGGTTTGCGCGACCGTGTCGAGCGCAACGGACCGACCGTGAAGTACACGGCCCGCGAGCTGCTCGGCATAACCGACCGTGACCAGGAGACTGTTGCGGACCTCATCATCAAGCACGTCGCCCGGTAGTTTGTTGTGCGCGCCGACGCCACAACAGCAACGGCGTGACGCTCTCCCGCGCGCGCGGCATCCTGCTCTCATGGATGCCGACCACAACCGACTCATCGCTACTCTCATCGCCACGGGCACCGTGGCCGAGATCATGTATCGCCCGCTACGCGTGCGCGTGCTCATCGGCCAGCGCCTGACCGACTGGCTGCCGTGCATTCAGCCCGCCGCTGGCAAGGTGCGCATCTGGTCGCCACTTTCCAAGGGCGAGCAAGTCACGGTTTTTGCGCCGAGCGGCGAGACCGGCAACGGCATCGTGCTGCGCGGACTGCCGTCAGATGCCATTCCCTCTCCGTCCGAAAACCCCGACGAGTTCGTGATCGACTTCCCGGACGGCGCCCGTGTCCTCTACAACCATGCCACCGGTGCTCTCAGTGCAACGGGCCTCAAGACGGCGAACGTGCAAGGTAGCGAACTGGCGACCGTAGACTTCCCGAAGTCCAACTTCACCGGTGACGTTCATGTGGGCGGCACGCTCACTGTCGAAAAGCTGCTGACCTACAACGGCGGCATGTCCGGCCAGGGCGGCAAAGGTGGAAAGACCGTCATCCGAGGTGACGTCTCGCATGAAGGCGGCAAGCTGTCATCGAACGGCGTCGTCCTGGATACCCACGATCACGGCGGCGTCCAACGAGGCAGCGACAACACGGACGGCCCGAATAAATGAACTACCTCGGCATGAACAAGGTCGATGGATCGGACTTGAACGACCTGGAGCACATCAAGCAATCCGTGTCGGACATCCTGTCGACGCCGATCGGGGCCCGCGTTATGCGCCGTGAGTACGGCTCCCCCGTGCCCGAACTGCTCGACCAGCCGAGCAACGACTACACCCGCATGCTGATTCAGGCTGCATGCGTCCTCGCGATTACGCGCTGGGAGCCGCGCCTGTCACTCACCCGCCTGACGTTCAACGTGGGCACCGGCGAGGACATCGGCAAAGGCATCGTGGACTTTGAGGCGGATCGCATCGACGGCGGACGGGACTCGTCACCGGTGTCCGCAAGCGTGGCTTTGGGCCGAGGCGCTGCATGAGCGCCCTTGTCGACTTCTCGAAACTGCCCGCACCAGACGTTGTCGAGCCGCTCGACTTCGAGACCATCCTTACCGCTCGAAAGGTCAGCCTGCTTGCCCTGCTGCCCGAGGACATGCGCGCGGCCGTGGCGGCGACGCTCGAGCTTGAATCCGAGCCGCTGACCAAATTGCTGCAGGAGAACAGTTATCGCGAAACAGGATGGCGCCAGCGCGTCAACGAAGCGGCCGTGGCCGTCATGCTGCCCTACGCAAAAGGCAATGACCTGGACAACCTCGTCGCCTTCTTCGAAGTTGAGCGACTGACGATTGTTCCGGCAGATCCCGACGCAAACCCGCCGGTAGAAGCCGTCTACGAAGACGACGACGCGCTGCTCGAGCGCGCGCAAAACGCCTACGAGGGCCTGTCGATCGCTGGGCCGACGAAAGCGTATGAGTTTCACGCACGTTCGGCAGACGGTCGCGTGGCTGACGCCTCGTGCGTGAGTCCACAGCCCTGCGACATCTTGATTACGGCGCTTGGCGCCGCCGACGACGGCACCGTGCCCGAAGAAGCGCTCAATGCCATCCGGGCAAAACTCAGTGAAGAGGATCTGCGCCCCGTTGGCGACCGCGTTACGGTGCAAGCCGCGAAAGTCGTCCTCTATGAAATCGACGCGGATTTGATCGTCCCGGACTCCAGCCCGGAGAAGTCGCTGCTGCTCCCCGCTGCGATGGACAACGCCAAGGCGTATGCAAAGGCACGTCGGAGACTTGGCCAGAGCATCTATCGCGCGAAGATCGACGCGGCGCTCGGTGTGGAGGGCGTGGATAACGTCGAGATCGTATCGCCGCCCGCGAACATTTCCCGCAACAAGGAAGAGGCAGCCATCTGCACGCGCATCACGCTGAGGCTGAAACAGGAAGATGGCGCGCTGCTCGGCTCGGTCACTGCTGACCTCATGGCGAAGCGATGAAGCGATCGTTGCTACCTCCCAACGCTACCGCGCTCGAGCGCGCGGTGGCGGTCGCACTTGCCGACATTGAGCGCGTGCCAGTGCCGCTGCGCGATTTGTGGAACCTGCGCACATGCCCGGTCGCCCTGCTTCCCATCCTAGCGTGGACTGTGTCGGTCGACCGTTGGGACGACTCTTGGCCGGAAGCCACGAAGCGGCAAGTCATCCGCAAGAGCTTCTGGCTGCATAAGCGCAAAGGCACCATCACATCCCTTCGCCGTGCTGTCGAGCCGCTGGGCTATCTCATCCAGGTCATTGAGTGGTGGCAGGAAAAGCCACTCGGGCGACGCGGCACGTTTCATCTGCGCATCGGCGTACTCGACACTGGCATCACCGACGAGATGTTCAACGAGCTCGTGCGGGTCATTGATGACGTGAAGCCCGCCAGCCGGCATCTCGTCGGCTTGAACATCAACCTCGAAGTTAGAGGGCCGCAGTACATCGGTGCTGCCACCTATTACGGCGAAGAGCTTACGGTCTACCCATACACCCCGGAAACCGTCACCGTCAGCGGGCCTGCCTATCTCGGCGCCGCGCTCCACTTCGTTGAAACCCTGACTGTCTACCCATGACCGCGACCTATTTCACCATTCCCACTGATGTGGGCAACGCCAAAGACGCCAACGCAAAGGCCCTTGGGCTTCCCCGCCGATACACCGCGCTCGCCATTGGTGACGGCGGCGGCGATAACGCCCCCGTGCCCACACCGAAGCCGAGTCAGAAAGCCCTGCTCGGCGAGTGGCGTCGCGCAGCGCTCAACACCCTCGAGGTCGATCCCAAGAACCCAGCTCAGTTGATCGCAGAGCAAGTCATCCCCGAGAACGAGGGCGGCAAATGGATTCGCGAGATGGGGCTCTATGATGAAGACGGCGACCTCTGCTATGTTTGCAACGCACCGCCGACTTACAAACCTCTGTTGGCCGAGGGTTCCGGCAAGACGCAGTCCGTGCGCATGGTCATCATCAATACGACCGGTGTCAATGTCGAGCTGAAGATCGACCCGAGTTTGATACTCGCGACGCGCGATTACGCAGACAAGTCCGTAACTGCTGCGATGAAGGTGCACACAGATGCGCCCGACCCGCACCCGCAGTACTTGCAAAAGGCCAAGGGCGGTGCAATTGGCGGAGCCATTGCGGTGACGGGATCCGTCACCGGGACGTTGTCGAAAGGCGCGCTCATAGCGTCGAATGTTGGCGGCACCGGCCAAACGTCCATTTTTCTCACACGCGACGGTGCTCCCGTCAACTACAAGACGTGGGAACTTTTCCACGGTTCGGATGGCAGCTTCGCCCTGCGTCAGACGTCGGAAGACTACACGCGAATCACGACGACGCTCAACGTCTCCATTGACGCAAACGGCCTCCCCTCGGTGATGCGCCTGATGAGTGGCGGCGGGAGGGTTCTGGTCAACACATCGACCGACGACAACGTGAACGCGTTGCAGGTCAAAGGCGGCGCAGTTTTCGACACCCCTGCGCCAGGCGACCGAACGCGGCGCGGCGCGACCACTGAGTTTGTCGGAACTCAGTTGGATGGTTTTCCGAAGGTCTATTCGATCCTCGCGCTACCGACAAAGGATGTCGGGCCAATCACCGTCGCGGAGGTAGCTGAAATATGGCTCTGGTCGGCGTCTCAATACTTCACCGGATACCGCTCGCCTTTGTGCGGCAGACCGGTCGATGGGCATACCGTCAACCCGCTAAGGAGTGAGCTAGATGCCGTTGGCGGCACGCTAAGCAAGAGCGCCTATGCGGCCCTATGGGGATACGCGCAGGAGAACGGACTGGTTGTCGCCTCGGGCGCGTGGCTTCCCGGTCTTCACAAATTCGTTGATCTTGGCGGTGACAGTTTCCGCGTGCCGGATCTACGCAACCAGTTCCGCCGTTACACAGGGACTGACGCTGACACTGCAAATGCGCGGACGCTCGGTAGCGGACAAGCCGACCAGTTGCGTGCGCATAGCCACCCGTATGGAATTGCGCAACTTGTCCAATCGGGCACCGGTGCCAGCGCGATTACCGGGGGCATAACGCCAGCTTCGTCCACGGCAAATACGGGCGGGGCGGAAACCCGTCCGGTGAACGTGGCCTACGCGCCGCGCATCCATGTTTAAACGTGAAGGCGGGGCGCATAGGCTCTGTGTTGCGGTGCTATTTCGGCCGTGCCGGTCTTTGCAGTGAAGCGGACGCTACACATGGATCCGGGGCGCGTAGGCGGTGTTGACCGGGCGAGTCTCAGATCCACCGGCAAGCTCCGTCGACAAGTCAAGACTACCCTCGGCGTTGGCGCGAGTAGCAGCGCGCGAAAGCCCGTTGACGGTGTTCGATGTCGAGTACGAGTGCGAGTGTGCTTGAACCTGTCCCGCTTGGCGGCTACCCATGAGCCGCGCATTTGCAGTGAAACTACCTTTAGGAGAGAAGATATGAAGTCGATAACCGTCTACCAGGCCGATGAGAACGGGCATTTCCTGTACCAGACCACGGCCAGTGAGCTGTATCTTTCGCCAGGCAACTTTAACGTTCCCTATTGCGCTGTCGAAGTCGAACCGCCCGTCGCCGCCGGAGGAATGGTTCCGAAGTGGGATGGATTGGCCTGGACAATCGTTGAAGATCATCGCCACGAAACGCTCTATGTCGCAGAGACGGGGCAGGAGTACCACTATGGAGCCGCCGTGCAAATCGGCGGTGAAAGCGTCACCTTTCACGGCACCGGACCGATCCCGCACTGGCTGACTACAACTGCAGCGAAGCCTCCAATGGAAGAGCCCGTCGCTGAGTGACATCATCCTTCATCGCTCATCCGTTCCATGCGAATCCGCTCAGCCTGTTTTCTGCCAAGCGTGCTGCGCGCAATCTTCCTGGCGAGCTCGCGCCCGCCAGGGTGGTAATAGCGCAAGAGCATCCGAGTGCTCTTGTGCCCGCTGATCTTCGCCAATTCGTGCAGTTGGAAGATGGGGGCGAGCACCGACGTGGCCTCGTGGCGCAAGTCATGTAAGCGAAGGTCACTGAACAGCGCTGGGTGCGGGCGGCGCCCGAACGAGCGGCAAAGATCCTAATAGCGAGTACGGGCACGCTGTCTGGCTCGGATGAAGGCTCGTGTCGCAGCGCCTGGTGTTACCGTGAATATAGGGCCTCGTTGCGGGCGGGTGGCGAGATACTGCCTCAACGTCTCTCGCGCCCAAGGCGTGAGCGGCACATCGCGAGACGTCCCGCTCTTCGTATCGGGCAGACGGACGACCCCGTGAAGCATGTCCACGTGCTCGCGACAGATACGGCAGATCTCGGCTCGCCGCATGGCCGTTTCCGCCGCCAGCGTCACGATGACCGGCAACTCCTTCGAAGACGTCGATTGAATGATCCAATCGAGCTCACTACATGGGCATTCCGACGTAGGTATCCCCCTCATGCGAATTCGACTGATGACGCGTCTATCTCGCGCGTCGTCCACGGTCGGCCGGCGCACGAGCTGAACCGGATTTGCCAGCTCGATCCACCCCCAATCTTTGCGCGCGACAGTGAATACGTGAGACAGGAATGCGAGTCGGCGAACCACCGTTGCAGATGCCGGCCATTCATTTATCGGATGCGAGCTTGAGAACGCTTCTCTGAAATTTGCTTCCCCCCCTTGGAATGACTCCTTTGGAGAGGGCAACCGCAAGCCTGCTAGGCCCTACCAGACTGCATCAACTGAAGTATATTGGCGTCATTGATACCAAAATGGACTGGCTAGATGGACGATCTTTTCGGTGTTTCCGATGTTGTGTGGTCCGGAGTATTCGCTTCAACGATTACGCTCACGGGGGTATTCCTCTCCAATAGGAGCAACACCCGTCGTTTGAAGCTCCAGCTAATACGAGACGGCGAGGAAAGGGCAAAACAACGACGGTCCGACCTAAGAAGATCTGTGTACCTTGATGCCGTAGAGGCAATTGCAAAAGCTCACGCTCACTTCGCCAGGTTCCCCGATCTAGGAGAAGACGAGAGTTTCTCAGACGGCATGGAGGCGATGAATTCTGCGGTGGAGAGGGTGAAGCTCATCGCAAAATTAGATACGGGTGATGCCATTACCAATTATCAAACTGCCTGCATGGAGGTTTACTGCGGGTGCTTGCTCAGAGCAGCTCCAATTCTGAAGCTAAACGCAGAGTTGGACGAGATATCGGCATCCCTTGTTGATGCTCAAGCCAAAATCAAAAAAATCGATGATGCTATCAGCCAGACGAGTCAACAACTCGACATCCGAAAACATTCCGCCTTGAAGACGTCTCTCAATTCTGAAAAATCCCACCTCAATTCCCTCCATCAGGCGAGAGCGGTGCTACTGAAAGAAATCACCCTGCTCAAAGCAGATTACGGAAAAACCACGCTTGAGAAAGTAAACTCTCTCGTGGGAGTGACAGCAAAATCCTTGGCTCTTATGCGAAATGAACTCGAAATTGAGGGCGACGGACCAGACACATTAGCTCGACTTGAAAAGCGTGAACGCGAGTCGAGAGAGGTCGTTGCCCTAACGGTCCAAAATAGCGTATTGGAAACGCTCGGCGCGGAAGTCTACTCGAACGCGATTAGCGATCAAGAAAATCGACATGTCAATGATCCAAGAATCTGAAATCAGGATCATCAGTCTCCGCCCTTTGTTGTGCTACTGAAAACCACAACACTCATAGCGTGATTCTCGCGCGAGCGCGAGTGATCCTACCGGCAGGCTTTCCAACACCTCCGGAGGATCTGAAATGCCCACTGATTACCACCACGGAGTACGCGTGCTCGAGCTGAACGATGGCACGCGTCCCATCCGTACGATCGAAACGGCCGTCATTGGCATGGTCTGCACCGCAGAAGATGCCGACTCGACCGAATACCCGCTTAACGTCCCAGTCCTGAAGACCAACGTGCAGGCCGCGCTCGCCAAAGCCGGCACCAAGGGCACGCTCGCCGCATCGCTCGACGCCATCTCAGACCAGACCAACTGCGCTACCGTGATCGTGCGGGTGGCAGAAGGCAAGACGCCCGCAGAAACCACCAGTGCAATCATTGGCGGCACCACGCCCGAGGGCAAATACACCGGCATGAAGGCGCTTCTCGCGGCCAAGAACAAAGTCGGCGTCCAGCCTCGCATTCTCGGCATCCCCGGCTTCGACAGCCTGGCCGTCTCGAGCGAGCTGACCGGCCTGGCGCAGAAGCTGCGCGCGTTCCAGTACGCATCCGCATGGGAATGCCAGACGAAGGAAGACGTCGTGGCCTATCGCGAGAATTTCGGTGCGCGCGAGACGATGCTGATCTGGCCGGACTTCGTGAGCTGGGACACGACTGCCAACGCCGAAGCCGCTGCCTATGCTGTTGCGCGCGCTCTCGGCATGCGCGCCAAGATCGATAACGAGACGGGCTGGCACAAGACCCTGTCCAACGTCCCTGTCAATGGCGTGACCGGCCTCTCGAAAGACGTCTTCTGGGACTTGCAAGACCCGTCGACCGACGCCGGCTATCTGAATAGCCACGACGTCACCACCCTCATCAACCACCAGGGCTTCCGTTTCTGGGGCTCGCGCACCTGCTCGGCAGACAAGCTATTCGCGTTCGAAAACTACACCCGCACCGCGCAGATTCTTGCCGACACGATGGCCGAGGCGCACTTCTGGCCGGTAGATGGCCCCCTCAACCCGTCGCTCGCCCGCGACATCATCGAAGGCGTGAACGCGAAGCTGCGCTCGATGGTCAGGGCCGGCTACCTGCTCGGCGGCACCGCCTGGTACGACGAGACCGTGAACACCAAGGACACGCTCAAGGACGGTCAGTTGTACATCGACTACGACTACACGCCGGTGCCGCCGCTGGAAAACCTCCAGTTCCGCCAGCGCATCACCGACCGCTACCTGGTCGACTTCGCGGCCAAGGTTGCGCAAGCAGCGTAATCGCTATCACTCGAGGAAACGAACATGGCATTGCCGAAAATTCTCAAGAACTACAACGTTTTCCATAACGGTGAAAACTGGATGGGGAAGTGCACGGAATTCACCATTCCTAAGCTCGCTCGCAAGGTCGAGGCATATCGAGGCGGTGGCATGAATGGTGAGGTCGAAGTTGACCTTGGCATGGAGAAGATGGAATCCACGCAAACGTATGGAGGACCGATGCGGCAGGTATTCGAGCAATGGGGCATCTCCAAAATCGATGGGGTGTTACTGCGCTTTGCCGCGATCATCGAAGAGGATGGCGACGGTGCCAAAGACGCCGTCGAAGTGGTACTGCGTGGCCGCTACAAGGAAATCGACTCCGGATCGTCAAAGGCGGGTGACAAGAATGAGTTCAAGTCGACAATGTCGGTGACCTACTTCAAGTACTCCATCAACGGCCAGGCAATTGTCGAGATTGATCTCGTGAACTTCATTGAGATCGTCAACGGTGTCGACCGCCTCGCCGAACAACGCAAGGCCCTCGGCTTGTAACCCCTGCGGCCGGCAACTCGCCGGCCCCTTCTTCGCCACATCGAATTCCGGAGCATCACTATGAAAGAAACCATCACCCTCGACACGCCTATCAAGCGAGGCGAGACCGAAATCACCTCGGTGGAGATTCGCAAGCCCGGTGCAGGCGAGCTGCGCGGCGTGAACCTCGTTGACCTGGCACAGATGGATGTGTCGGCTCTCATCAAGGTGCTGCCTCGCATCACCAACCCGACGCTCAATGAAGCCGACGTCGCCCGCATGGACATCGCAGATCTGACGCAGATCGGGATGGCGGTGACGGGTTTTTTGGTACCGAAGTCCGCGAAGCCGGATGCATACCAGCAGACATCGACGACGCCTTCGCCGACGTTGCAGTGATCTTTCACTTCCAGCCGTCCGCTTTGGACGACTGGAGCCTGTCCGATTTGATGAAGTGGCGCGAGCGCGCCCGAGTACGTAGCGGAGCAAACGACGAATGAGCGACGCAGGGCGCAAGCTGCAGTTGGAGGTGCTCTGGAAGACCATCGACCAGATCACAGGGCCGACGCGCAAGATTCTCGGCACCAACAAGGAAATGGCGCGTGGTCTCAAGGAGACCCGCGACCGCCTCAAGGAGCTTGAAAAGACGCAGAAGCAAGTCGGTGAGTTTCGCGAGCTGCACAACGGTCTACGCAACACCAGCACAGCGCTGCGTGCAGCCGAAGATCGCGTGCAGCAGCTCGCTCGCGGCATCAAGGAAACGGAGACACCCACCCGGGCTATGACGCGGGAGTTCAACGCGGCCGTCGCGGCATCACGCGAGTTGAAAAACCAGCACCAGCAGCAGAGCCAGCAGCTACAGACACTCCGCGATCGCTTGTCAGCCGCCGGCGTCAGCACGCGCAACCTCGGCTCGCACGAGCGCGCGCTGCGCAGCGATATCACGTCGACCAACGCCGCGATGGTCGCCCAGCGGGAGCGCCTGGCGCAGTTGCAAAAGCAGGAAGAGCGCATGAGCGTGGCGCGCGAACGTCGTGACAAGCTGCGCTCGACCGCCGGCGCGATGGCTGGTGCCGGGATTGGCGCCACTGCCGCTGGTGCGGTACTCGGCATGCCAGTCAAGAGCGGGCTGCATGAATCGAAGCACATGGCGAACGAGATGCTGCGCGTGCGCGCCCTCGGGCTGAGTGACAAAGAGACGAAGGAAGCCATCGGATTCGCGCGGCAGATGAAGACGTACGGCACCAGTCGCACGGAGAACACGGAACTCATGCGCGATGCGCTTACGGTGTTCGCTGACGCTCACCACGCCGAAATGGTCACTCCCATGCTGGCAAAGATGAAGTTCGCCAACAAGGCGCTCTACGGGGCCGAGAAGGGCGAGGAGAACGACAAGAAGTTCATGGATATGCTCAAGGTCATCGAAATGCGCGGTGGCCTGGCGAGTGAGGCCGAGTTTTCCAAGCAAGCCAACATGGTGCAGAAGGTGCTCACCGCGACCGGCGGGCGCGTCGGCCCCGAGGAATGGCTCAACCTCATCAAGACCGGGGGCCTGGCGGCCAAGGGCATGAATTCCGACGCCTTCTACTACCAGCTCGAGCCGCTGGTGCAGGAGATGAGCGGCAATCGCGTGGGCACGGCACTCATGAGCGCTTATTCCGGTCTGTACCAGGGCCGCACTACCAAGCGGGCAGCGCAAAATCTGGAGGCACTCGGTCTGATCGGCGATCGCACCAAGGTGTCCCACGACAAGGCCGGCCAGCTTGCCCACATCAACCCCGGCGCACTGAAGGGTTCCGAGCTGTTTCGGGAGAACCAATTCGAGTGGATGGAAAAGGTGCTTCTGCCGCAGCTCGCGTCCAAGGGCATCACCGAGAAGCAACAGGTGCTGGATGCCATCGGCAGCATCTTCTCGAATCGCACCGCGTCGAACCTTTTTTCGCAGATGTATCTGCAGCGCGACCAGATCCACAAGAACGAAAAGCTCAACCGGGGCGCGGCCGACATCAACACGCTCGACGCGCTTGCCAAGGACAGCCCCACGGGCAAGGAACTCGAGCTGCAGGCGAAGGTGCGCAACATGTGGCTTGAGATGGGCGACCGTGTTCTGCCGATGTACGCGAGCGGTGTGGAAACGCTGTCGACCGCCGTCAAGGGCCTGACCGGCTTCCTGGAGAATCACACCACCGTTGCCAAGGTGCTCATGGTGGTCATCGCGGGCGTGGCCGGAGCGCTGCTGCTCATCGGCCCCGCCC
>NZ_JAELTP010001044.1 GCF_016428915.1 Pandoraea sp. ASV26 | reverse complement strand
CCCCCCCCCCCCCCCCCCCCCCCCCCCCCCCCCCCCCCCCCCCCCCCCCCCCCCCCCCCCCCCCCCCCCCCCCCCCCCCCCCCCCCCCCCCCCCCCCCCCCCCGTTTCAAGCAGAAGACGGCATACGCGATACACAATATCGTCTCGTGGGCTCGGAGATGTGTATAAGAGACAGGTGTGGGGTTCAGCCCGTCGCGGACGATGTCGGCCGCGAGGTTGGCGTCGACAAAATTCTCTGGAGCGCGACGCAAACGGCCTGCTCGCGATGCGCTATCGCTGGTCTTGCTCACCCTGTCTCCTCG
>NZ_JAELTP010001043.1 GCF_016428915.1 Pandoraea sp. ASV26 | reverse complement strand
ACGGTGCCGATGGTGGTGCTGGTCAACGCCTACTCGGCGTCGGCCTCGGAAATCGTGGCCGGTGCGCTGCAAGATTCCAAGCGCGCGCTGATCATGGGCAAGACGACCTTCGGCAAGGGCTCTGTGCCTGTCTCTTATACACATCTCCGAGCCCACGAGACGATATTGTGTATCTCGTATGCCGTCTGCTGCTTGAAAAGGGGGGGGGGGGGGGGGGGGGGGGGGGGGGGGGGGGGGGGGGGGGGGGGGGGGGGGGGGGGGGGGGGGGG
The DNA here is from genome assembly GCF_016428915.1 of Pandoraea sp. ASV26. GTDB lineage: Bacteria > Pseudomonadota > Gammaproteobacteria > Burkholderiales > Burkholderiaceae > Pandoraea. The sequence continues at coordinate 33 of NZ_JAELTP010001043.1, read as the reverse complement.
GGGGGGGGGGGGGGGGGGGGGGGGGGGGGGGGG
>NZ_JAELTP010001042.1 GCF_016428915.1 Pandoraea sp. ASV26 | reverse complement strand
CCCCCCCCCCCCCCCCCCCCCCCCCCCCCCCCCCCCCCCCCCCCCCCCCCCCCCCCCCCCCCCCCCCCCCCCCCCCCCCCCCCCCCCCCCCCCCCCCCCCCCCTTTTCAAGCCGAAGACGGCATACGCGATACACAATATCGTCTCGTGGGCTCGGAGATGTGTATAAGAGACAGGTACGATGCCGTGCTCGCCGAGGTACGTGCGCACCGGGCGGCGCGCGTCGAAGGCACCGTGCTGCCATCCGTCAATGCGTTCTGCATGCCGGTATTCGATGCGACCGGGCAACTCGTGATGGGCCTC
>NZ_JAELTP010001041.1 GCF_016428915.1 Pandoraea sp. ASV26 | reverse complement strand
CCCCCCCCCCCCCCCCCCCCCCCCCCCCCCCCCCCCCCCCCCCCCCCCCCCCCCCCCCCCCCCCCCCCCCCCCCCCCCCCCCCCCCCCCCCCCCCCCCCCCGCTTTTCAAGCAGAAGACGGCATACGCGATACACAATATCGTCTCGTGGGCTCGGAGATGTGTATAAGAGACAGGCTGCGGCTTGTCTCGCCGGATGGCCGCGCCATGCCGCGCTGGGCACCAGGTTCGCACATCGATATCGAGTGTGGCGACACGGGCCTGTCGCGCCAGTATTCGCTGTGCGGCGATCCGTCGGACAAC
>NZ_JAELTP010001040.1 GCF_016428915.1 Pandoraea sp. ASV26 | reverse complement strand
CCCCCCCCCCCCCCCCCCCCCCCCCCCCCCCCCCCCCCCCCCCCCCCCCCCCCCCCCCCCCCCCCCCCCCCCCCCCCCCCCCCCCCCCCCCCCCCCCCCCCCCTTTTCCAGCAGAAGACGGCATACGCGATACACAATATCGTCTCGTGGGCTCGGAGATGTGTATAAGAGACAGGTGCCTGGCTGGGCGAAGACGACGTGGCGCTGGTCGCGGGCAGTGAAGGGGCCACGTTGTGGCGTTGGGAGTTGATGTCGGGCGATGCGCCGACGCCGGGCGAGATCGCGTCGGCACCGGGGGCGGC
>NZ_JAELTP010001039.1 GCF_016428915.1 Pandoraea sp. ASV26 | reverse complement strand
CCCCCCCCCCCCCCCCCCCCCCCCCCCCCCCCCCCCCCCCCCCCCCCCCCCCCCCCCCCCCCCCCCCCCCCCCCCCCCCCCCCCCCCCCCCCCCCCCCCCCACTTTTCAAGCAGAAGACGGCATACGCGATACACAATATCGTCTCGTGGGCTCGGAGATGTGTATAAGAGACAGGGCCTGCTGACCGATCACCTGCGCGGTGGCGCGATTGTCCCCCGTCAGCATGACGGTGCGCACGCCCATTTGCGCCAGCCGCGCGATGGCTTCACGGCTTTCTTCTCGCAGCGTGTCCGCCACGGCC
>NZ_JAELTP010001038.1 GCF_016428915.1 Pandoraea sp. ASV26 | reverse complement strand
CCCCCCCCCCCCCCCCCCCCCCCCCCCCCCCCCCCCCCCCCCCCCCCCCCCCCCCCCCCCCCCCCCCCCCCCCCCCCCCCCCCCCCCCCCCCCCCCCCCCCTTTTTTCAAGCAGAAGACGGCATACGCGATACACAATATCGTCTCGTGGGCTCGGAGATGTGTATAAGAGACAGGCGCGACACCGCGCAGCAACAGGCCGTGCTCGACGCGCTCACGCAGTATCACGACGCCGTCAAACTGGCGGGCGTGGAAGTCTACGAGGGCGTGCTCAGCACCGAGGCTGACATTCGTGCGTTCCTG
>NZ_JAELTP010000121.1 GCF_016428915.1 Pandoraea sp. ASV26 | reverse complement strand
AGCCATCAAAAAGCACAAGGCTGCGTACCTGATGGCTGTCGGCGGCGCCGCCTACCTCGTGTCCAAGGCGATTCGTGCCGCCCGCGTGCTCGCCTTCGACGACCTCGGCATGGAAGCGATCTACGAGTTCGACGTCAAGGACATGCCCGTGACCGTGGCCGTCGATTCGACCGGCGTGTCGGTGCACCAGACCGGCCCGAAAGAATGGCAAGCCAAGATCGGCAAGATTCCGGTCGCGGCCGAGTAATTCTCAGCCACAGCAGGACAGGCGGCACGAGACCCGTAATCGGTCTCGTGCCGCCCGCAGCATCAGGCCCGGCATCGTCCGGGCTTTTTTTCGTCCGTCTGTCGTCGGTTCCGATGACCTCAATGTCATGTTGCACAGCGAGAATGGATCGTATTTCCATTCGCACCTCGGTTCACGAAAAGCCTTGTGGGGCTTGGCTTTCCGGCCGTTTCAGGCTACTCTTCAACCGCTTGCAAATTGCATAAAAAACAGGGATCCGAAATGAAAGGCGACAAGAAAGTCCTCGAACTCCTCAACGCACAGCTCACGAACGAGCTGACGGCGATCAACCAGTACTTTCTGCACGCCCGGATGTACAACCATTGGGGCCTCACCAAACTCGGCAAGCACGAATACGACGAGTCCATCGGCGAGATGAAGCACGCCGACAAGCTGATCGAACGCATCTTCATGCTCGACGGCCTGCCCAACCTGCAAGATCTGCACAAGCTGCTCATCGGCGAAAACACCGAAGAAATCCTGAAGTGCGATCTGAAGCTCGAATACCTCTCGCAGAAGACCTGCAAGGAAGGTGTCGCCCATTGCGAAAGCGTGAAGGACTTCGTCTCGCGCGAAATCTTCAACGAAATCCTGCACGACACCGAAGAACATATCGACTGGCTCGAAACGCAGATCGAACTGATCGGCAAGGTCGGCCTTCAGAATTACCAGCAGTCGGGCATGGCGTCGTTCGAAGAATAAGCCCGTCACACCCCACAAGACACATAAGAAGCGCACCGTCGGGCCAGTATCGGCCGGCAAGGTTTGCGCTAGAATTTCAGGGCCGGCATTTGCCGGCCCTTTTTTATTTGCCATGCCCTCCAACGCGCCGATTGGCGTCTTCGATTCCGGCCTCGGCGGCCTGTCGGTCCTTCAGGCCGTACGCGCCCGGCTCCCCCATGAGTCGCTGCTCTACGTAGCCGACTCCCGCTTCGCCCCGTACGGGGAGCGTCCCGACACGTTCATCGAACAGCGCAGCCTCGCCATCGGCCGATGGTTGCGCGAGCGCGGCGCCAAGGCGCTCGTCGTCGCCTGCAATACCGCCACCGCGCATGGCGTGGCCGCGCTGCGCGCCGACGCATCGTGGCCGGTCATCGGCGTCGAGCCCGGCATCAAGCCCGCCGCAGCGATATCGCGCAGCGGCGTGATCGGCGTGCTCGCCACCGCAGCCACGCTGCGCAGCGCACGGTTCGCCGATCTGCTGGCGCGTCACACCGCGCAGGGCCAACGCTTTCTTTGCCAACCAGGCCACGGGCTTGTCGAGCGCATCGAAGCCGGCGACGTCGACTCCCCCGAGGTGATCGCGCTGCTCGACCGGTTCGTCGAGCCAATGGTGGCGCAAGGCGCCGACACGCTCGTGCTCGGCTGCACCCACTACCCGTTCCTCATCCCCGCCATTCGGCAGCGCTTCGGTACGGCCCTCACGCTCGTCGACACCGGCGCGGCCATCGCCCGACAGCTTCAGCGACGTCTTGAAACCGATGGACTCCATGCCGCCCAACGGCCGGAAACACTCGGCGACCTTCAGTTGATGACGACCGCCAACGCGCAGGCCCTGCAAACCATGGCCGATCGGCTCCTTCCCAACGCGCCGCGCGTACAGACGGTCGATATTGCGGAGATCGCCCCGAACGGCGCAGCCCGTCTGGATCTGCCGCCAAACCTTCCCATCATTCCCGCGTAAAACCGTCGTTGTATATCCCTGCGCGTGCAATGGAATAGGTCGATGGTGCTTGCAAAACGTCATGACTTAAATAATAATTATTCTCATTAGTGTTACATTTTGACGTTTTTATCATGATCGTCTGTGTCTGTAAATCCGTCTCCGAGCGCCAGATCAAGGCCTGTCTCGACGCCGGCGCCTCTACGATGGAAGATCTTCAGATCGACCTCGGCGTTGCGCTTTGCTGCGGCAAGTGCGGGCCTTACGTTCAGGAAATGGTGTCGGGTGCCACGCCGTGCTGCGGTCGCTCGTGCGGCGGCTGCTGCCAGTCCCCCCACACCCAGGTCGAGACCTCGACCGAAGCCGTGGTCATGACGCGAGAACTCGCAATGGCGGCATAACCGCTGTCGCCGCTCCCGGCGAAGACGGTGTTCGTCACGTACCACCCGTTTCGATTTCGCCGTCATGTTCAGAGAGCGTTCTGGCCGTGATGGCTACGGAGCCAGCCAGACGTCTCGCGGCGTCATGCGCCAGCCAGCGATTCGTCACCCTGGAGGTGTCAGATGGAACTCCTGATTGGCTTTGTTTCGACGTTATGCTTGTCGTTTTTCCTGTTTCGAAGATGAGTCCACGCACGGTTTTTGACTCACTGCGTTCGCCGACCGCGCCCCTTGGCGCGGTTTTCCTTTGATCGTACGTCCGGCCTAACCCGAACGCTGAGGCTTCGCACTCCGCGTGTCACTCGCCGTTCATCGCCACAATTTAGCGTACCTTAGCCGTTACCATGTCGACCGCCGTGCCCCCATCTGGCCTTACGCTCACGCAGATCCGAGATCCACTAACGTCGCCGCGCGCCATCGCGATCGCGGCCGTGATCGTCCTGCTTCACATTGCCGCGCTCGTCGGTCTGTCACATTTGCGTAATGAACCGGAGCAGGTGACGATTGTGCCCACCGTCTTCTTAGCTACGATCGTTCCGCCCCAGCCCAAACCCGCGGAGCCTCAGCCGTCGGCACCCAAGGTAACCCCCGAGCAACCGAAGCCGAAAGTCACGCCGCCGCCCAAGCCGCGTGCAGATGCGCAAAAAGCCATAACGCAGAAGGCGGATCCGGTTGAATCACCGCAGCCCACAGCCGAAGCTGCGAAAGACCCCGTATCAGTTGCTCCACCCGCTCCACCTGCCCCACCCGCACCGGCCGCACCGGCCGCAGCACCGCCAAGCCGCGTCGAAGGAGCGAGTCTCGAATGCCCGGATCCGCCACTGATCTATCCGAGACGGTCGCGGGAACTGAATGAGCAAGGTATTACCATGGTGAGAGTAATAATCAACGCGCAAGGTCAGGTGACGAACGCCGAAGTCATCAAGTCCAGCGGATTCCCTAGACTCGATAAGGCCGCTATCGAATCCGCCTACAAGATGCGCTGTGCCGCCCGGACGGAAGGCGGTCGGCCAGTGGAAAGCACGGCGAATAAGCCGTTCAGTTTCACTTTGAACAACTAACGTAACGCTTTACGAACTGGATCTCCCGAGGAACGCAAAATGCAAGAGTATGGTTTGAGCCACGTCTGGGCGCAGGGCGATTTCGTCACCCGCGCTATCGCGATCGTGCTGTTGGTGATGTCGGTGCTGTCCTGGACCGTCATCATCATCAAGGGCACGCAAGTCTTCCGCCTGAGCCGCCTGACGCGCACCGCCGAGCCTGACTTCTGGCACTCGGAGAACTTCTCCGCCGGTTTGCAGAAGCTGGGCGAATCGGGCCAGAACAATCCGTTCCTCGCCCTGGCCCTCGCCGGTCAGGACGCCGCCGAACATCACCGCCAAAGCCAGCCGCATCTGCACGACAAGATGGACGTGAGCGACTGGATCACGCGTGCCTTGAAGAACTCGGTGGACGACACGGTTTCGCGTCTGCAAAGCGGCCTGGCCATGCTGGCCTCGATCGGTTCGACCTCGCCGTTCGTGGGCCTGTTCGGCACGGTGTGGGGCATCTATCACGCCCTGCTGGCCATCGGCGCATCGGGTCAGACGACCATCGACAAAGTGGCCGGCCCCGTGGGCGAGGCGCTCATCATGACCGCCTTCGGTCTGTTCGTCGCCATTCCGGCCGTGCTCGGCTTCAACGCCCTGACGCGCGCCAACAAGGGCATCGTCTCGAAGCTCAACCGCTTTGCCCACAGCCTGCACGGTTACTTCCTGACGGGCGCCAGCCTGCACTCGACGCAATTCGCGCCCAACGTTACGCCGGTGCGCAAGTCCACCCCGGCCAGCGCCAGCTAAGCGGCCGCGCAAGACAAGGAGTTCGCTATGGCTATGGGTTCATACAGCAGCGACGATGGTGCCGATGACGCCATGATGAGCGAGATCAACATGACGCCGCTCGTCGACGTCATGCTGGTGCTGCTGATCATCTTCATCGTGACGCTGCCGGTGCTCAATCACTCGGTCAAGCTCGACCTGCCGCAGGCGAGCAGCCAGCCGGAAGACACCAAGCCGGCCAAGGTCGATCTGTCGATTCAGGCCGACGGCACCCTCTTCTGGGACAAGCAGGCAGTCGACGAAGCGACGCTCAAGGCGCGTCTGGCACAGGCCGCCGAAGCGCAGCCGCAGCCGGAACTGCATCTTTTCGCCGACAAGAATGTGCGTTACGAGAGCGTTGCCAAGGTGCTCGCGGACGCCCAGACCGCCGGCGTGACCAAACTCGGTTTCGTGACCGAGCCGCAGACCAAGTAAGTCCGGTCGATTCACGAATCGCAGAAGGGAAAAGCGCGGTGCTCGTCACCGCGCTTTTTTTCGTCCGCAAGATCCGGGAACATCGCGACTCAAGCGCGCTTTCCCGATATTGTTCCACTCGGGTAACAATCCTTCCTGTGTTACGGGCTACTCCCGGTACCCTCGGCCCCGATATAGTCTGGGCATGACATTGGACGCAGAACGCCGTCTCGGCGCGCGTCCTCACAGGAGATTCCCCCCATGAGCCTTCCCCTTCCCCCCAAAGCCCGCCCGGTCGAGCGCGTCTTTACGGCAGCGCAAACGCAGGAAGGCGCCGGTTTCTACGTCAATCGCCCGTTCCCGACACGCATGCTGGCGGATTTCGATCCGTTCCTGCTGCTCGACGAAATGGGCCCGATGCAAGTCGCCCCCGGCAACGCCAAGGGCGCTCCCGATCACCCGCACCGCGGCTTCGAGACCGTGACCTACCTGCTGGCCGGCGAGATGGAGCACCGTGACTCGCAAGGCCACGCAGGCAAGCTCACGCCCGGCGACGTGCAATGGATGACGGCGGGGGCCGGTGTCATCCACTCCGAAATGCCGTCACAGGCCTTCCAGCAACGTGGCGGCGAGATGCATGGCTTCCAGCTCTGGGTGAACCTGCCGCGCACGGACAAGATGATGACGCCGCGCTATCAGGAACTGCCCGCCGCCGGCATCCCGAGCGCGACGAGCGACGACGGCAAGGTCTCGGTGCGCGTGATCGCAGGCGAGGCGCTCGGCACGCATGCCGCCATCGAAACGCGCACGCCGATCCTGTACCAGCACTTCACGATGCAACCGCAGGCGTTGCTCGAGCACCCGGTGCCCGCGGACTTCAACGTGTTTGCCTACGTGATCGACGGTGACGGACATTTCGGTGCCGACGCCACGGCGGCCAGGGCGCACCAGATGGTGGTCTTCGGCAACGAGGGCGACGGCATTACCGTGCGCAACGATAGCGACAAGCCACTGTCGTTCCTGCTGATCGGCGGCAAGCCCCTGGGCGAGCCGGTAGCCCGTTACGGCCCGTTCGTCATGAACACGGAAGGCGAGATCCGTCAGGCGATTCTCGACTTCCAGGCGGGGCGGATGGGACGCATTCCCGCTTCGGGCTCAGCCGCCTGAATGGGCGTCGGCGGAGCGATCCCTGCCGTTCGCACCCGCCCGGCGAAATTGGGCCACAATGCTACTCATAGTACGCATAGCGCAGAGAGTGCGTTGTGGCCCGAGACGTTTGGCGGGCTGTTTTGCCATCTCCCGACACGTCCCATGACGTGCATTGAGCCCCTACAGGAGCTGCCATGGCCGCAGAAGCGATTGTCACCGCCCATTTGGGCGCCGCAGGTTTCACCACCCGTCTCTCGGACGGCAAGCACGAATGGATTGCCGATGAGCCCGCGACGCTCGGCGGTGGCGACCTCGGCCCGGCGCCGTCGGCATTGCTGCTGTCCAGCCTCGGCGCCTGCACGTCGATTACGTTGCAGATGTACGCCCGCCGCAAGGAGTGGCCGCTCAAGGACGTGAAGGTGACGCTAGCGATGAACCCGGACGGCAAACCGCCGGTCGGAACAACGCAGATCACGCGCAAGATCGAACTGGCGGGTGATTTGTCGGAAGAACAACGCCAGCGCCTCTTGGAAATTGCCAATGCGTGCCCAATTCACAAGGTGCTGTCGGGCACGATTGCCATCGACAGTACGTTGGTTGAGTAACGTCCGGCGCGTTGCCGGCGTGTCGCCAAGGCAGGCCGGCTGTCATCGATTGAAGGGGAAATTTTCTTGCAGTACGAACACCTGATCGAGGTCAACGACCTCCTGAATCCGCTGGCCTTCGCGCTCACGCGCGACCAACTGTGGCGTGGCCTCGTGCTGCGCGCCGAGCAGCCGGAAGCTTTCGTGCTGGGACTCGACAAGTGCATCGTGCACGAACGCACGGAAGACACGCTCACCCGTGAGCTGCGTTTTGGTGAAGCGGTGGTGCACGACCGGGTCGTCTTCGAGACCCTGCAATCGGTCCGCTACGAAACGGCTGCCACCGACCAGCACGCAGGCGGCTCTCTCACCATGCGGATCGAAGAGCCGACACCCACGCATTACTTCGTGCGCTTCACCTACAGTACGACACTGCCGGAAGACGCCACGACCGCCGACACGCGTTACAGCGAGTTTGTGAAATCCGCCTATCGCGAGGCCGACATCGACACCGTCGGTCAGATCCGGGCGCTCGCCGAGCAAGGCGCACTGGGCTGAACGGCCATCCACAAGCCATTTGCCGGACGATGACGTTCACCGTCCGGCAAATCGTCATTTAGCTGATACCTATTCCATTAAAAGCATCAATAGCCAAATTCAAATACAAATGGGAATGATTCTCATTTAAGATTCATCTCACAGTCAGCCACACGGATGAGCGAGATGACCGCAAGCCACACCACTGCCCGCCAGACCCAGCCCGCCACGGCACCGCGCCGCACCTTGTCGGTGTCGCGTACGCAAGTGGCCAGCCCGGCGGCAGACAAGCCGGCCAGCCACGCCACAGGCCGTGTGCTGACGAGCGATCACCTGCTGCAAGGCACGCAATGCGTGAACATCCTGCACAACGGACAGACGTACCAGTTGCGTGCCACGCGTTACGGCAAGCTGATCCTGACGAAGTAAGACGTTGACGTCATGACGAATTTTGGCGGTGGCATGACCACGACCATGCCGCCGCTTTCACCGAGTTTTGTGGGGACCACCTCGCCTAAGAGGTGTTTGGCAGTAGCCAGCGAACGCAACGCGATCCCATGTAGTTACGGCAAGCCCCTCTCTACCTGCGTTGCGCGCCAGCCAAGCCACTTTTTTTGTCCATCCACATCGGGTTTCATTGATGTTCTCCTCGTGGCCCAACCTGCCAAGCCTCAGGTGGGGCCATCCGGCCTGACAAGCCTTTGACCCGTCCTCCAGGACGGGTTTTCTTTTTGTGCGCCGAAAAAAAAGCATCGCCGACCTTCATCGGCGATGCTTTTGTCTTTCCGGTACCGGGTCGAGACCCGGTGATGACGTTACGCGCCGATCAGGCGCCCGTCACGGCCGCAATGCCAGCGCGCGCAATCTGCGCGTCCTGTGCCGACTTCACGCCCGACACCCCCACCGCACCGATGACGTTGCCGTCCACGATGATGGGCACGCCGCCTTCGAGCATGGCGGTGTTCGGCGCGCTCAGGAACGCGAAGCGCCCGCCATTGATCATCTCTTCGAACGCACCGCTCTCGCGACGGCCGACGGCCGAGGTCTGGGCCTTGCCCAGCGACATCATCGCGGTGCTGGGGGCAGCGCCGTCCATACGATGCAGCGACAGGGCGTGACCACCGTCGTCGACGATCGTGATACACACATTCCAGCCGTTGGCGCGGGCTTCGGCCACAGCGGCGGCGTTGATTTTCTGCACGTCTTCAGCACTCAGGACTGCTTTCGTCTTCATACGTCTGTCTCGCTATCTCGTTTAAGGTTGGCAATACTCGGAAGCCTCGCACCGAAACAGGCTGCCACTCGCGCAGTTGCCCTTCAGCGCGCCACAACCTGGCGATATCCCTCGAAGCGCTGGGCGCGGGCCATTCAATGTCCCACGGCCAATGCCATCCACTCACGCAGTACCTCACGCGTGGTGCGCAGACCGTCGATGGTGGGCCACCACCCAGGGATTGCATCCGGGTCCAGTGGACGCTCGCTGCAACACGGCGCGGGTACTACCGTGATGCCGGCCCGGGTAAATTGTTCACCGGCGCGGCGCATATGCCAAGCGCTGGTGACGAGATACACGCGCCGAATGCCCGCATTCGTTAGCAGGCTCGCGCTGAACGTGGCGTTTTGCGCCGTGTTCAGTGATTGGGCCTCGATCCAGCGCACCGGCACCCCGAATTCCTCGTCCAGGACTTGCGCCATCAGACGCCCTTCGGCAACCGCATGGCCCGAAGGTGCACCTCCGGAAACAAGCACGGGCAATCGCGTGTGGCGCGCAAGAAAAGCGCCATAGCGCACTCGGGCCAGGCTTGTCCGATGGAGATCGACACCATCAGGACGCCCGAATTCCGGTGCACCTAAACTGATACCGCCGCCAAGAATCACCACCGCCTGAGGCAGCTTCGCGGCTGCACCCGGCGCATCGATCGAAGCACTCAATGATTTGATATCAAGCGGCCGGGCGACCTCGAGCGAGCGCGCCAAACGGTTGCCGAACCACGGCATTGCCTGCAACCAGAAGGCGAGCGCAGCGGCGAGCGCCAACGTCCTCCCGGTCCGCGGCCAACGCCGCCAGACAACGAGCGCGAACCCTGCGAGCACCAGCACATTGACGGGTGGCAGAAACAGGCTGACGAGGAGGTTGCGGGCAAGCCAATCGATGGGCATCTGAGGAGTGTACTGGACTTGCTCATTGAACGCACCCGATCTCTATGACTTTCCCCGTCCGATAGGTACTGGACAAAAACCAGCCACATCGGAATAACAACCATGGCTCCCGACCGAATCCTTCCCCCAATGAGGGCGACTCGTTGTTCCCCTTACGGGGCGCATGATAGGCTTCGCGCTTTCAAGCACCGTCACTAGATAGCGGGTTAGCACTGGCATGAGCCCCTTCGCCAAGAAGTGATCCACCACGTCTGCGAAGGGTTACGACCACCGTCATATGCACGGGAATGCTCGCATACACCGCCAACGACACACATTCATAAGAAATGCGCCAACAGAGACTCTTGGAATCCGCATGGCCGATGATGCTCATCATTCTTGTATTCGGTCTCTTCAACTTCTTTTTCGGAGAGAAGATTCTTCTCAATGAGGGGTTGGGCTGGGATGGTGCGCGCTACGCAGAGATAGTGCGCCGCCTCCCCGAGATGATCGAACTCGGGCAATTGAATTCGTATTACGCCCAGCGCGTGGCGCCACTGCTTATCGTGCGTTGGCTTCTGATGGCAATGGGGTACTCGCTGGACCCCGCGAATCACATTATTCGCGCATTCGAAATTTACAACCTCGTCCTGCTTCTGGCCATTTGCTGGTTATGGCACGATTTGTTGAAGTCGATCGGCCTTGAATCACGTTGGCGCTGGTTTGCCTTTTTAAGCCTGTTCTTCTCTTATGAAGGGGCGAAGCAGGGTTTCTATTATCCGGTGCTTACCGATATCACAGCGTTGCTCATCTCGGTGCTGCTACTGCGCTTCTATCTCTCGGCCAGACCGTTCGCGGTGTTGATCACGACGGTAATCGGAGCATTTGTATGGCCGTTCGCCACCGTCGTTGGTGCGTGCCTCATTCTCTTTCCGGTACCTGATACGGTCGCGAAGCATGCGGACGCACATCGAAGCGAGCAACGTTCATTCGGTGTTTATCTATTTTTTCTCTGGGCGGCGGTTCTGGTGGCGTGTATCGCCATCTACACGTATATGACGAGCGGTGACGTAGAAAAGTCGCTTGAATGTACAGTGCCTGACGTTATCACGACATGGTTTGGCGGCCCCACAGTGCCGTGCACGTGGACAGCATTCATTACCGGAATACCATCGGTACTGGTGACGGCGGCCGCCAGTCTTGCGTTGCTAGTGACATGCCTGCGGCGATGGCCGATAGCCGCAATGTTGCGAGCGATGTCGGTGTATCGCATCGGACTCGCCGCTGCGGCGATAGTGCTCCCCTATGCGATTGTTCGCCTGATTTCGAACCCGGCGCTCAAGCCACCGTCGGGGATACGCGCCCTGATGGAATTCATGCTCCTGCCGCCCGCCGGCAAATTCCTGCTGCCATTCGTCACGCTGGGCGTGTTCTGGGGCCCAATGTTTCTCGTCCTGATACTTTGCTGGCCGCGTGTTAGCAACGCGCTCAACCGACTCGGGCCAGGTATCGCGATATCGGTCGCACTATCGCTTCCCCTAGGCCTGGCAAATGAACCGCGTTTCCTGACATTGGCATGGCCATTCTGTGTGACCGGAGGGCTTTTTGCGCTCCGGCAGATCAACGTTGGCAAGCCATTCACCTACGCTTTCAGCATCCTGACCCTCGCGTCCGCACAGTTCTGGCTTCCGCTCAATCGACTGCCATGGGAGCCGATCGACACCATCCCGAAGTCTGACGCGTTGACCCCGACTTATTACATGCATTACGGGCTGTGGATGGACTGGGCTCCGTACTGCGTGCAAGGCATTTGCATCATCGCAGCCCTTTTCTGGCTTAATAAACTGATTCTGCGCGCCACGATTGACGCCGGCACGTTGAATGTTCGGGCGAGCGCTCACCGCAGTTCCCATTAGTCATTGAAAGTAGCGGGCCTCGCGCATGCCATATCGCGAACGCCCGCCTTCGACCCGCGATTACGCCAGCAGGCTACGCAGCATCCACGCGTTCTTCTCGTGCAACTGCATGCGTTGCGTGAGCAGGTCGGCGGTCGGCTCGTCCGACGCGGCGTCGACGATCGGGAAGATGCCCCGTGCGGTGCGCGTCACGGCTTCCTGTCCTTCGACCAGTTGCCGGATCATCTCTTCGGCCACCGGCACGCCTTCGGCCTCGGGAATCGACGACAGCTTTGCGAACTCCTTGTACGTCCCCGGTGCCGGATAGCCCAGCGCGCGGATACGCTCGGCGATCTGGTCGACGGCCAGCGCGAGTTCGTTGTACTGACCTTCGAACATCAGGTGCAGCGTGTTGAACATCGGACCGGTAACGTTCCAGTGGAAGTTGTGCGTCTTCAGGTACAGCGTGTAGGTGTCGGCCAGCAGATGGCTCAATCCTTCGACGATGCGCTTGCGATCCTTTTCGCTGATGCCGATGTTCACGCTGGCCACGTTGTTTTTCTTTGCCATGGTTTGACTCCGTTTGCTGTGGCGTCCCCGTCATCCATCCGAGGACACACTGAAATAAAAATGCCGCCAGATGCCGAGGCATGTCCCGGCCGCCTGCCGCTTCGGGCGCCCGATTCGCAATGCTCGACGTCTGCATGCATCGCTCTATTTTATCGGGATCGTGTGACGATCCCCGTCACACTCCGGTGTGATGCACCAATTCGCCCGATGTTCCGCACGGGCCCGCCTCCGTACTTTCCGCAAGACGCTCGTCGCGGCATAACGGTTACACTGCGCGCATACCCCTGAAGCTGACTCCGCAGACGCCCTATCCCTGTCTCCATCTCCCTGAAGATGCCCACCCATGCCGCAGGATCCTCACGCGTGAGCGCCGCCGAAAACGACGCCTCGAACGCCGCTCAGCCCCCGCTGCCCCGCCAGCTTCTGGTCACGCCCGACGTGACATCGCGCGCGCAGATCGCCACATTTGCGTCGCAGCTCGCGCAGGCGCTCGCGCGCGGTACGCGTCTCGTCCAGCTTCGCAATCGATCGCTCGATGCCGACGGCTATCGCGCGCTGGCAGAAAGCGCGCTGGCATTGACGCACGCCGCGGGTGCGCAACTCATTCTCAATCCGCCGCAAGACGTTGCGGATCTCTGGCTCGACGTCGCGAACGGCTTGCGCGACGGCACCGTGCCGCAGGCCGATGGCTGGCATCTGACCAGCGCCCGGCTCATGACGTGTCACACACGCCCGGCAGGCTGGAAGCTGGTGAGCGCCGCCTGTCACGACACCGCGCAACTCGCCCGCGCCACGCGCCTGGGGCTCGACTTCGTGACGCTCTCGCCGGTGCTCGCCACCGCAACCCACCCCGACGCCACCCCACTCGGCTGGCCCGCGTTCACCGCGCTGGCCGCGCAAACTTCGCTGCCGGTCTTCGCACTCGGGGGCATGCGCGCCGACACGCTGACGAGCGCGCGTCATGCCGGGGCTTACGGCATTGCCGCGATACGCGCCTTCTGGCCGGCCGCCTGATGGTGTCCTCTGACGGTGCCTTCTGATGGCGTCGTCAGGCAGCGCTACTGCGCCACACCATCAACGACAGCGCGGGGACGGTGTTACCCGCCCCCGCCGATCCGCCAGTACGCCTATATCCGCACGACTCAACCGTCACGCATGACCTGAGCGTTACTGCACCAACGCCTTGCGTGCTGCGATCACCCCTTGCGCATAGGCCGCATCGATCTTGGCGAAGTGAGCGAGCTGGCGCTCGACCACATCCTCCGGCACGCCCTGCATGGCGGCGGCGATATTGCCGAACAGCCGCGACTTCTGCGCGTCGTCAAACAGATGGAACAGCGCGCGCGGCTGCGAGTAATAGTCGTCATCTTCGCGATGGTCGAAGCGATCGGCCACGGCGCC
>NZ_JAELTP010001037.1 GCF_016428915.1 Pandoraea sp. ASV26 | reverse complement strand
CCCCCCCCCCCCCCCCCCCCCCCCCCCCCCCCCCCCCCCCCCCCCCCCCCCCCCCCCCCCCCCCCCCCCCCCCCCCCCCCCCCCCCCCCCCCCCCCCCCCCCCTTTTCAAGCCGAAGACGGCATACGAGATACACAATATCGTCTCGTGGGCTCGGAGATGTGTATAAGAGACAGGTTCTGGGAAGAGACGGTGCGCGTGTTCGACCCGCAGGTCACGGCGTTTCGCTGCACCTGCTCGCGCGAGCGAGTCGCCAATATGCTGCGCACGCTCGGTGAGGCGGAGGTCATGAGCGTGTTCGAC
>NZ_JAELTP010001036.1 GCF_016428915.1 Pandoraea sp. ASV26 | reverse complement strand
CCCCCCCCCCCCCCCCCCCCCCCCCCCCCCCCCCCCCCCCCCCCCCCCCCCCCCCCCCCCCCCCCCCCCCCCCCCCCCCCCCCCCCCCCCCCCCCCCCCCCCCCCCACCCCCCCCCCCCCCCCCCCCACCACCCCACCACACGGTTCGTCGGCAGCGTCAGATGTGTATAAGAGACAGCCCCATGGGTGGACGGCGCTGGCCGGGTGGTCGGCACGATTTTCCATGGCGAAGACTTGTCTCAATTCCCGGACTGCCAGTTGCTCAGGACACTGCTTTCCGGCCTTCAGGGAGGAGGACGGCATGG
>NZ_JAELTP010001035.1 GCF_016428915.1 Pandoraea sp. ASV26 | reverse complement strand
GGTCAAACGGGTAGTGGATTACAACGTAAAGGTTCGCGTGAAGAGCGACGGCAGCGGCGTCGATATCGCGAACGTGAAGATGTCGATGAATCCGTTCGACGAAATCGCGGTGGAAGAGGCGGTGCGCCTGAAGGAAGCGGGCGTTGCGACGGAAGTGATTGCGGTGTCGGCGGGTGTTGCGCAATCGCAGGAGACGCTGCGCACGGCGCTGGCCATCGGCGCGGATCGCGCGATCCTGATCGAGTCGGACGAAGAGTTGCAACCGCTGGCGGTGGCCAAGTTGCTCAAGGCGCTGGTGGACAAGG
>NZ_JAELTP010001034.1 GCF_016428915.1 Pandoraea sp. ASV26 | reverse complement strand
CCCCCCCCCCCCCCCCCCCCCCCCCCCCCCCCCCCCCCCCCCCCCCCCCCCCCCCCCCCCCCCCCCCCCCCCCCCCCCCCCCCCCCCCCCCCCCCCCCCCCCCCCTCCCCCCCCCCCCCCCCCCCCCACACCAACCCACCACACGGTTCGTCGGCAGCGTCAGATGTGTATAAGAGACAGGTCTCGCACTGCCGGGCAACGGCACCATCGTGGCCACGCACGCCTGGCGTCGCGGGCTGTTCGAGCAAGCCGGCCGTCTCGTGGTCGACCTGTGCCGTCGCTACTATCAGGAAGACGACGCCTCGG
>NZ_JAELTP010001033.1 GCF_016428915.1 Pandoraea sp. ASV26 | reverse complement strand
CCCCCCCCCCCCCCCCCCCCCCCCCCCCCCCCCCCCCCCCCCCCCCCCCCCCCCCCCCCCCCCCCCCCCCCCCCCCCCCCCCCCCCCCCCCCCCCCCCCCCCCCCCTTTTTTAATGATCCGGCGACCCCCGAGATCTACACACCACACGGTTCGTCGGCAGCGTCAGATGTGTATAAGAGACAGGTCTGAAGCTGACCATCAGCGGCACGAATACGGGCAGCCGTGGCTCGGTGGCGTTCTCGCAGGGCTACGCTTCGCTGCTGAACAATCAGGTCTCGGACTTCCTGAGCACGTCGGGCGCGATCTCG
>NZ_JAELTP010000120.1 GCF_016428915.1 Pandoraea sp. ASV26 | reverse complement strand
GCAAGCATGCCAAAGCATTGCGCCAGTCCAGAGGGATGGAAGTTGGAAAACCAGAATCGTCAACACGAACAAACCGCTCACACCGGACAGCCTGCCGCTCACGCGCTGCTCGACCGGCGCCTCGCACTCATCATGCAACCCGCTCACCGTGCGCTGCTCGGCAAGGGTCTGTCCGGCATCGAACGTGAAACGCTGCGCGTCGAAGACAACGGGGCGCTCGCCCTGACGCCGCATCCCCGCGCGCTCGGCTCGGCACTGACCAACGAAGAAATCACGACCGATTACTCCGAATCGCTGCTCGAATTCATCACGCCGCCGCAGCACGACGCGGCTGACGTCATCGCGCGTCTCGAAGAAATCCATCAGTTCGCTTATCGCAAGCTCGGCACGGAATTGCTCTGGAGCGATTCGATGCCGCCGGCATTGCCGCCGGAAGATGTGATTCCGATCGCCGATTACGGCACGTCGCACATCGGCATGCTCAAGCACGTCTACCGCCGTGGCCTCGCGTTGCGCTATGGCAAGCCGATGCAATGCATCGCAGGCATTCACTACAACTTCTCGCTGGCCGAACCGGTGTGGGACCTGTTGCGTGAGAGCGAAGGCGCAGAAGAATCTGCGCGCGACTATCAGTCGGCCCGCTACGTCGCGCTCATCCGCAATTTCCGTCGCTATAGCTGGCTGTTGATGTATCTGTTCGGGGCTTCACCGGTGCTGCATGCGGAATTCCTGCGTGGTCGCCAGCACGGGCTCGATGCGTTCGACGAAGGCACGCTTGGCCTTCCTTACGCGACCAGCCTGCGCATGAGCGATCTGGGCTACCAGAACAGCGCGCAGTCCGAAGTCTCGCCGTGCTACGACTGTCTGCCCAGCTACATCGATGCGCTCACGCAAGCCGTGAGTCAGCCGCATCCGGCTTACGAAGCGCTCGGCACCAAGCGCGACGGCGAGTGGATCCAGCTCTCGACCAACTTGCTGCAAATCGAGAACGAGTTCTACGCGACCATTCGTCCCAAGCGTGTGACGTATCGCGGTGAGCGTCCGGTGCAGGCGCTCGCGCGTCGCGGGGTGCAGTATGTTGAAGTGCGCTGCATCGATATCGATCCTTACCAGCCGACGGGCATCGACGTCGATACGGCACGCTTCATCGACGCCTTCCTGCTGTTCTGCGCGTTCGAAGACAGTCCGCCGTGCTCGAGCGCGGAGAACGTGGAGAATCGCGACAACTTCGCCCACGTCGTGAAGGAAGGCCGCAAGCCGGGCCTCGTGCTGCATCGCGGCGGCGAAGCGATCACGTTGTTCGACTGGGCCGAGGAACTGCTCGATCGCATCGACCGTGCGGCCGCTGCCTTCGACGCGCAACGCGGCGGCGCGCATTACGCGCACGCGATGTCGCTCCAACGTGCGAAGGTGCAGGATGTGTCGCTCACGCCGTCCGCTCGTGTGATGGCGTCGCTCGAGCCGCTGCGCGGCACGAAAGGCGGCGCATTCCAGGCGTTCGCGCTCGAGCAGAGCAAGCGTCATGCGCAGACGCTGCGCGACACGCCGCTCGATGCCCGCATCGTCGAGCACTTCGAGACGCTGGCCCGTAATTCGCTCGACACGCAGGCCGAACTCGAACGCACGCAGGTTGGCGACTTCGATGCGTTCGTCGCCGCTTACCGCGCAGGCACACTCGGCACGGTCAGCGTCTGACGCGCACCACGCCGTTGCACGAAAAAGCGCCTCTCACGGCGCTTTTTTTATGGGTGTGACGCGCGCGGTGGGCTTCATGACCGGCGCCGCGACGCATGCGGCATGACCAGGACCCGCTTCACGCGCCATCACGTCATTACGCAATTACGCAATTACGCAATTACGCCAACACGCCCAATTGCCAGATAAAGAAGACGGCGAGTCCTGCGCCGATGGTGAGCAACTGGTGACGCGTTGCCGCACACACCGCAATCGCCACGAGTGCTGCTACGAGTTGAGGGTTGCGCCACGTCAATTCGAGACCGTTGCCGTGCGGCGCGAGCGTCATCGGCACGATAATCGCCGTGAGCACCGTCACGGGCACGAACGACAGCGCTTCTCGTAGCCATTCGGGAAATCGCACGCGATCGCCCAGCACGAAGATGCCCGCCTTGACGGCGAACGTCACCGTTGCCATGCCGAGAATTGCCAGCACGTAGTTCATTGCGCGCCCCCTGCGGAGGTTTCCTGCGAGCGCAGCCCGGCGCGATCATCCGCGGTGCCCGCGTCCAGCGCGTCATTTCGCGTAGCGCCGGGCGACGCGCGCCCGCCGTCGCGGCGCCTGGCATGCAACGCCAGCATGCCGGCCGCAATCCCGAGCGTGACGGCGACGAGCAGGCCGAGCTTGTACGGCAACCCGTGACACAGGTAGGCGCTCGCCCCCGCGACGACCGTTGCGATGGCCCACGGCATGCGGGCCATCTGCGGCACGATGATCGCAATGAACGTGGCGACCATCGCAAAGTCGAGACCGAGCGTCTGCAAGCGCGGGAATGCGGCGCCAAACAACAGGCCGGCGAGCGTCCATATCTGCCAGTTGAGATACATCGACAGGCCCGAGCCCAGGAAGTACCAGTGGCCCATGGGGTCGTCAGGTTGACGATGGAAATGGCTGCTGGTCACGGCAAAGGTCTCGTCCGTGAGCAGGAAGCCCAGCAACGCACGCCAGCGAAGACTCAGATGCCTCACATGCGGCAGCAGGTTCGCGGCATACAGCATGTGACGCAGATTGACGATCAGCGTTGTGGCCCATAACACGGCGTAACCCACGCCGGTCGCGAACAGACCGGCGGCGATGAACTGACTGGACCCGGCGAACACCGTGAGCGACATGAGTTGCCCGTGCCACGTCGCGAGCGGCGTGGTGGCGACCAGTGCGCCGAAGATCAGGCCGAACGGCGCCGCGCCGACGATCATCGGCACGGTGTCTCGGGCACCTGCGACAAAGCTTGCCGAGCGGGACAGAACCGGCATGGTTGTGGTTTTCCTGAGGAGGGAAGTCTGAATTCGGATCGCTTGAGCATAGCGCCTGCACCGAACCGCAGGCTTGTACGTTCTTGCGCTCGCTGCGCAGGGGCAGGGCGTCTGGGAGGAGATGAAAAAACGGCCACCCGTCGGGTGGCCGTGTGTTACGTCTTGCGCCTCGTGAGTCTCGTAAGCTCCGTAAGGCTGGTTATGCCGGCGCTCACGGATGCTTGAACATGTCGAGAATGCGCGCCTTCTCGGTGGCGTCGACACCGCCCGGTGACGGGGGCTGCGCGGCCGCCGGCGGCGGGGCGGCAGGCGACGGCGAGTTGTTGCCGAAGAACGGCAGCGAGAAGCCGCCGCTGTTGTCGTCGATACCGATGCTCGCGACAAAACCGTTGCCCGGCAACTTGTCGCTCTCGTAAAGCTCGCCGTTCACGACGCTGACCCCTTCGGGCATCGGCATTTGCTGCTGCGGCACGCCGTTGAGCGCCACGCCCATGTACTTCGTCCAGACCGGCAACGCCAGTTGTGCTCCGAATTCACGGCTGCCGAGCGTCTTGGGCTGGTCGAAGCCGATCCATGCCACGGCGACCAGCGAATGCTGATAGCCCGCGAACCAGCCGTCGAGCGCGTCGTTGGTCGTACCGGTCTTGCCCGCCAGATCGGTGCGCTTGAGGACGTTCGTGCCCGAGCCCGTGCCGCGTTGCGCCACCGTTTGCAGCAGGCTGTTCATGATGAACGCGTTCGGTGCGGAAATCGCGCGGGCAGCGTTCACCCCGGCGACCACCGGCGTAGCTTTGTTGAGCACGTTGCCGCGCGCATCCCGGATCTCACTGATCAGGTACGGCGCGACGCGATAGCCGCCGTTCGCGAACACGGCGTAAGCACCGGCCAATTGCAGCGGCGTGGTCTGCCCGGCGCCAAGGGCCATCGGCAGATACGGCGGCACCTTATCGGCGTCGAAACCGAAGCGCGTGGCGTATTCCTGCGTGTATTGCGTGCCCGCGAATTGCAGCAGACGGATCGCCACGAGGTTCTTCGAGCGCTGAAGGCCCTCGCGCACGGTCATCGGGCCGCTGAAAGCATCGTCGTCATGCGGGTCCCATGCCTGACCGCCGGTCTGGGCAGGCGGCAGGTTGAGCGGGCCGTCGAGCACCATCGTCGCCGGGCTCACGCCTTTCTCGATGGCGGCCGAGTACACCACCGGCTTGAAGGTCGAACCCGGTTGACGCCATGCCTGCGTCGCCCGGTTGAACTTGCTCTGGTTGAAGTCGAAGCCCCCGACCAGCGCGCGGATGGCGCCGTCCTCAGGCGAGAGCGAGACGAGCGAGCCCTGCACTTCGGGTAACTGCACGATTCGCCACTTGCCGCGCGGGTCCTTCATCACGCGGATGATCGAGCCCGGACGGATGCGCACCTGCTCGCTGGCCTTGGACGAGAGCGCCGACGCCGCAAAGCCGATGCCGTCGCCATTGACGGTGACGGCGTCGCCAGAGAGCGGAACGGCCGTGACCTGCGACGAACTCGCAGACACCACGACCGCCGCGATCAAATCGCCATTGTCAGGATGCTCGAGCAGCGTGTCTTCGATCACTTGCTGACGATCGGGCAACGCGGCAGGCAGTTCCACGAAGCCCTCCGGGCCGCGATAGGCATGCCGGCGTTCGTAGTCGAGCACCCCCATGCGCACCGCTTCGTATGCGGCCTGCTGCTTCTTCGAGTCGAGCGTGGTGATGACGGTCAGGCCGCGCGTGTAGGTGTCGTCCTTGTATTCGTCGTACACCGCCTGACGCACCATTTCGGCAACGTACTCGGCATGCACGTTGTACTCATTGCCGGACGTGCGTGTACGGATCGGTTCGTGCAGGGCGTCTTCGTATTGGTTGCGCGTGATGTAGCCCAGATCGAGCATGCGCTTGAGGATGTATTCCTGCCGGATCTTCGCGCGCTTCGGGTTGACGATCGGGTTGTACGCCGACGGCGCCTTGGGCAGTCCGGCGAGCATGGCGGCCTCACCGAGCGTGACGTCTTTCAGATCCTTGCCGAAGTAGATGCGCGCCGCGCTCGCGAAGCCGTACGCGCGTTGCCCCAGATAAATCTGGTTCATGTACAGCTCGAGAATCTTGTCCTTGGACAGCGCCGACTCGATCTTGTAGGCGAGCAGCATCTCGTAGAACTTGCGGGTGGCTGTCTTCTCTCGCGAGAGGAAGAAGTTGCGCGCGACCTGCATGGTGATCGTGCTGGCGCCCTGTGCCGCGCCGCCATGCAGCACGTCGGACACACCGGCACGCAGAATGCCGATGAAGTCGACGCCGCCGTGATCGTAGAAACGATAGTCCTCGATCGCGAGCACGGCCTTCTTCATGACGTCCGGAATCTGGTCGATGGTGACCAGGCTGCGGCGCTCTTCACCGAATTCGCCGATCAGCACGTTATCTGACGTGTAGATGCGCAGCGGCACCTTCGGCCGGTAGTCGGTGATGACGTCCAGCGGTGGCAGGTTCGGGCGCATGACGATCAGCGCATAGCCGACGAGCAGGGCGGCGACGACGGCCAGACCTGCCAGCGCAACCAGGATGACGGCGAACGTGCCGAACCCCCGTTGCCGACCTGGGGAGGACTGCGAGGCACCGTGCGAGGACGGCGCCTGGGGCGTAACGACGGGGGACTTGCGGTGCGCCGGATCAGACGGCGCACGAGGCGGCAAACAATGCTTCAAGGACATACCCAACGAAAATTGCAGGATGGGAACAGGCCGGCCGGCCTAGCGCTGCGTGGATCCCCGCCGCGCGGCGAAATCGGAGCAGTATGCCACGCCCGGCACACCACCTTCCAGAAAAATGGGCGGGCGCCCGCGTGGCAAACCGCGACAGCTTGGCGCAGCAAGGGCGCCAGAGCGTTTCGAGGCACACCCATGGCGAAGAAGTCAAAAAAACGGGACACGTGCGCACCGCGTCAGGCAATCGCTCAGCGGCGCGCTTCGGTGGCCATGCGCAGGGCCAGGGCGCCGAGCACGCCACCCATCAGCCAGCGCTGAATGCGCATCCACGCCGGGCGCTGCCCGAGGAACCGGGAGATGCTGCCGGCCGAGAGCGCAACGCAGGCGTTCACGGCCACGCTGGCGACGATCTGCGTCGAGCCCAGTACCAGCGACTGTGTCAGCACACTGCCGTGCTCGGGATGAACGAACTGCGGCAGCAACGCCAGGTAAATCATCGCGATTTTCGGATTGAGCACCGAGGTCAGCAGGCCCATCAGGAACAGACGGGGGTTGCCGTCACGCTCGAGCGGACGTACCTCGAATGGCGATCGCCCGCCCGGCTTGAGCGCCTGCCAGGCCAGCCAGAGCAGGTAGATCGCGCCGCCGAATCGCAGCGTGTCGTACGCGAGCGGCACCGCGAAGAGCAGGGCGGTAATGCCGAAGGCCGCGCACATCATGTAGAACACGAAACCCATTGCCACGCCGCCCAGAGAGACGAGTCCCGCCGCCGGCCCCTGACACAAGGAGCGCGAGATCAGATACATCATGTTCGGTCCCGGCGTGAGGGCCATCCCAATGGCGACCAGCGCAAAGGCCAGCCAGGTCGAGGTTGCGGGCATGTCGGTTGCGTCTCAAAAAGGCAAGCTGCACGATACCACGCTCGTGGAGTGAACGCCGGTTGAGTGAAATCGGGGGCCGTGCCTTGCGAATTCAGCCCAGTCGTTTGAGAAAAACGGTCATTTCCTTCTCGGCTTGACGGTCGCCGTGCGCTTGCGCGGCGGCGATGCCCCGTGTCCAGGCGTCGCGGGCGCCATCGATGTCGCCCCCGCCCCCTGCCGCGCCTTGCCCAGCAGCTTCCACGCGGCCGTGTACGCCGCGTCGAACGCCACGCAATGGGTCAGATGCTCGGCCGCGAGCGCAGGGTTCTGCGCGTCCAGATAGGCCTTGCCGAGCCCGAAGCGCAGCAGCGCGTTGTCTTTGCCGGCAGCCAGCAGTTTCTCAAGTCCTTCGATCATTTTCCGAATATATCGTATGGATATATAAAAATTGTCATAAGATCGTGGCCGCTTCCCCGGTCACTGGTGGCGTCGGGTCGTTTTGCCCCGATGGTTGCCGTTTCGGCTCGCAAGACAGGCGGCGCGCGGGATCCACGTGCGTTCGCCCCTTGATTTGCATCAATTGGACGCCAGGCAATGGGTTGGCGGGTGGGCACGTAAACCCGCAGGATGCTCAAGTCTGGTGCGCGATACGCCGATGTGACAAGTATTACCGGTTCCGAAGAGGCCGGACAGGGGTAAGAAACCCACCACGTAAGACGGAGACGACAGCATGTTGCGTAGCTTTTCTATTAAGGCGCGTCTGGGCATCACGATGGCGCTGTTGGCTGCACTATTGATCCTGTTGGGCGCGCTTGGCATTGCCGGGATGACACGCACCGGCGATGCGCTTCGCGAGACTTACGCCAATCACCTTGCTGCCACCGTGGCGCTGGGCAAGGACAACGCCACGCTGGCGCGTACGCGCGCCATTCTCGATCGCGTGGTGCTTCATCCCGAATCGCCCGATGCGGACAAGGTCGCTGCGCGTGCACGCGGCATGATTAAAGAGGCGAACGCGGCGTGGGTGGCGTATCAGGCGCTGCCGCACGGCGCCGAGGAGCAGCGGCTGGCCGATGACGTGGCGACGCGCCGGGCCACGTTCTTCGAGAAAGGCATGGATCCGATGCTCGCCGCCATCGACGCACGCGATCGCGCGGCGATGGACGACCTGACGATGAACGTGCTGCCCAAGTACTACGCCGCATTCACCACGGCCAGCGACGCGTTGGCTAACTACAAGATGAAGCTCGGGCACGATACGTACGAGGCGTCCATGAGCGAACTGGTGGCGTTTCGCTGGATGAGCATCGGGGCGACGGCGCTCGGCGTGCTCATTGCCATCGCGTGCTATTTCTCGCTGCGCGGCGCGATCATGCGACCGCTCGGCGAAGCCCTCACGGCTTTCGAGAATATCGCAGCCGGTCGGCTCGATAACCCGGTGCAGGTGCGCGGCAAGGACGAAATGTCGATGCTCATGCGCGGACTCGACATGATGCAGTCGCGCCTTGCCGGCACGATTCGCGGCGTGCGTCGCAGTTGCGACGCCATGGCGACGGCCACGGCGGAAATCTCTGCGGGCAATACCGACCTGTCGGCGCGTACCGAGCAGCAGGCCGCGTCGCTGGAGGAGACGGCGTCGTCGATGGAGCAGTTGACGGCCACCGTCAAACAGAACGCCGACAACGCGCGTCAGGCGAGCCAACTGGCCGTCAACGCGTCGGATATCGCGGCGCGCGGCGGTCAGGTCGTCGCGCGCGTGGTCGACACGATGCAAGGCATCTCGGCGAGTTCGTCGCAAGTCGTGGACATCATCAGCGTGATCGACGGCATTGCGTTCCAGACCAACATCCTCGCGCTCAATGCCGCCGTGGAGGCCGCGCGCGCCGGCGAGCAGGGGCGCGGCTTTGCCGTGGTGGCGGGTGAGGTGCGCACGCTCGCGCAACGCAGCGCCACCGCCGCGCGCGAGATCAAGACCCTCATCGAAGCGTCGGTGCAGAAGGTGGCCGATGGTTCGACGCTGGTGGCGGAAGCGGGTCGCACGATGGATGACATCGTTCAGGCCGTGCATCGCGTGACCGACATCATGGGCGAGATCTCGGCGGCATCGGACGAGCAGAGTGGCGGCATCGAACAGGTGAATCAGGCCGTCACGCAAATGGATACCGTGACGCAGCAGAACGCGGCGCTCGTAGAGCAAGCCGCTGCCGCAGCCGCCTCGCTTGAGGATCAGACGAATGCGCTGCGTGAGGAAATGGCGCGATTCCAGTTGGGCGACGAGGGGGTGACGGCGGGTGGGGCACGGCGCCCGGCGCTGCATGCCGTGGGCGCGTCGCCGCTTTCGCTGGCGGCTTGATGCCGGTGCAGGCACGCATGGTGAGCGCCTTGAAGGGGCCCGGCAACGCGACGAGCGGGGCGTGTTCATGGCGGTGGCGCGCCGAACCGGGTAACATTGCCCATCTTTTGCTCAGTTGAGGGTGTCGAAGTATGAAGCGAGTGGCGCTGATGGCGGCAGTGACGGTTCTGGCCGGCGTGATGGCTGGACTGGCCGGGTGTGGCCCGATCAATCAGATGAGCCGGCCCGATCCGGCAACGGGGCGACTGCTCGATCAGGGCACGAATGCCGATCGTTTCATGGTGCTCAACTGCGTGTATCACGGCTGGAGCGAGTTGTCGCAGAACGTTGACTCGACGTCCTATGCCCGCAACGGGGCGGATCGCGTGCGTGTCTATCGCGGTCGGGACGCCGAGGGCAAAGCCATCTACAACCCGTACGTCGACATCATGCAAGGCGGCTTCGGTTCGCAAGTGCAGTACTTCGAGACGCCCGGCAGCGATTTGCCGCGTGACTTCGAGAAGACGGTCAGGCGCTGCATGGTGCCGTACGCGGGAAGCAACGACTGACGCTCGACCGCGCGAGCACCACGCCTATCAGGTCGTTGGCGCATCGGCCGTCAGGTCAGCAGTATCGAAGCCCCGGCAAGTGTTGCCGGGGCTTTTGTTTTTTCGCGCCGATGTGTCCGACATTGCATCACGCTGTGCCGGTCAATGGGCGCGCGACCCGTGAAATCCTCAATAGAGGGACGATCATCCCTGTTTTGAGGATTCGGGTTGCGCTGACCCTTCAGCCGTGGAAATCCTCGCGGGCTTCGACGACTTCCTTCACCACGCCCTGACGCACGAGGAAATCGCCGAATCTCTCGCCGGCCTCTCGCTCCTGGGCATAACGCGCAAAGAGCGGCGTGAGTTCGGCCACGATCTGGTCCTCGCTGACCGATTCCTTGTAAAGCTTGTTCAGCCGCTGGCCGTGAAAGCCCGCGCCAAGGTACAGGTTGTACTTGCCTGCCGATTTGCCGACCAGTCCGATTTCGGCGATGTACGGGCGCGCGCAACCGTTCGGGCAGCCCGTCGCGCGGATAGTGATCGGCTCGCCGGCAAGCCCCGCGTCGTCGAGCACTTTCTCCAGTCGTGTGACGAGGCCGGGCAGGGCGCGTTCGCTCTCGGCCAGCGCCAGACCGCAGGTCGGGAAGCCCACGCACGCCATCGAATTGATGCGCAGCGCGCTCTGCTGCTTGCCGTCGAGCAGACCGAATTCCTTGACGAGTGCTTCGATCTGCGGCTTCTTTGCGTCGCTCACGCGGGCGACGATCAGGTTCTGGTTGCCTGTGATGCGAATGTCGCCGTCGTGCACCCTGGCGATCTCGCGCAACCCCGTCATCAGACGGTAGTCGTCCCAGTCCTTCACTCGTCCGTTCTGAATGAAGAGCGTGAGATGCCACAAGTCGTCCGCGCCTCTGAGCCAGCCGTACTGATCGCCGTTGGTCGTGAAGCGGAACGGACGGGCGGGCGCGACAGACCAGCCCAGATAACGGTTGAGTGCTTCCCTGAACCACTCCACGCCGCGGTCGTCGATCGTGTATTTCAGGCGCGCATGCTTGCGGTTCGTGCGGTCGCCGAAGTCGCGCTGCACGAGCAGCACCTTCTCGGATACCTCAACAATGCGATCGGCAGGGATATAGCCGATGACGGTCGCCGTGCGCGGGTAGGTCGCGGCGTCGCCGTGCGTCATGCCCATGCCGCCGCCAACGCTCACGTTGAAGCCTTCGAGCTTGCCGTCGTCGCCCACGATGGCGATAAAGCCCAGATCGTTGGCATAGAGGTCGACGTCATTGTTCGGCGGAATGGCAATGGCGATCTTGAATTTGCGCGGCAGGTAGTGCTTGCCGTAGATCGGCTCGTGGTCTTCCTTGCCCGCGCCCAGACGCTTGTCGCCAAGCCAGATTTCGCGATACGCCGTGGTCTGGGGCAGCAGGTGCCGATCGATCTTCAGGCACCACTCGAGCGCTTCGGCGTGGGCCGGTGAGAGGTGCGGGTTGTTCGAGACGAGTGTGTTGCGATTGACGTCGCCGCACGCGGCAATGCTCGTCATCGCGACTTCATCGATACCCTTGATGAGCGGACGCAACTGGTGCTTGAGCACGTTGTGATACTGCACCGTCTGACGCGTCGTCAGGCGAATCGTGTTACCGCCGTACTTCTGCGCAAGCTCGTCGAGCTTGAGCCATTGCGCGGGCGTGCACACGCCGCCCGGCATGCGAAGGCGGATCATGAACTGGTACGCCGGCTCGAGTTTCTGCTTCTGACGTTCGCTGCGCAGGTCGCGATCGTCCTGCATGTAAGAGCCGTGAAACTTGAGCAACTGGGCGTCTTTCTCGAAGATGGCGCCCGTGAGCGGATCGGCCAGCCCTTCGGCGATCGTGCCGCGCAGGTAGTTGCTGACGTCCTTGATCTTCTCGACTTCGGAGCGCGCAGCCGAGGGGGCGGCGCTGACTTGCGTAGTTTTTGTCATGTGGGCCTGCGGTATCGGTTGGCGCGGACGTATCACGTGTGGGGGGCTTGCTGGCCGCGCCGGTGTCGTTCGGCGTGAGCGGCGATCAGTAGACGTCGCGCTGATAACGCTTTTCGCGTTGCAACGTCTTCACATATTCGGCGGCGGCGTCCGGCGCCAGTCCGCCGTGTTCCGCCACGATGTCGATGAGCGCGGTGTTCACGTCACGGGCCATTTGCTCGGCGTCCCCGCACACATACAGGTGCGCGCCTTCCTGCAACCACGCGTAGAGCGTTGCGCCTTGCTCACGCATGCGGTGCTGCACGTAGACCTTGTCTTCCGTGTCGCGTGAGAACGCCAGGTCGATTCTGGTGAGCACGCCGTCTTTCACGTAGCGCTGCCATTCGCGCTGATACAGGAAGTCGGTGCGGAAGTTGCGATCACCGAAGAAGAGCCAGTTCTTGCCCGGCGCGTCGAGCGCCTGACGTTCCTCGACAAATGCCCGGAACGGCGCAACGCCGGTGCCCGGGCCAATCATGATGACCGGCGCGTTGGTATCCGAGGGCAGTTTGAAGTTGCGGTTGGCTTCGATGTACACCGGCACCGTCTCGCCTTCGCGGGCAATGTCAGCCAGATACGTCGATGCCACGCCGCGACGCGAACGTCCGTGACTCTCATAGCGCACGGCACCCACGGTGAGGTGCACTGCGTCCGGATTGGCGGCCAGACTCGAGGCAATCGAGTACAGACGCGGCTGAAGCGTACGCAATGTGCCGACGAACTCGGTGGCTTTCACTTTGCGTGCCGGGAACTGGCGCACGACGTCGAGTACGTCGCGTCCATAAAGATAGTCGCGCAATGCCGTTTCGTTACCGGCAGCGAGCAGCGCCTTGAGTTCGGCGGACTCCGCCAGCGCCGCGTATTTCTCCAGAAAGGCCCGCGAAAGCGTGGTGATGTCGTAGGCGCGCAGGAAGGCGTCGCGCAGCGATAGCGTGCTGTCCTGCGTAGTGGTCGTGGCCTGCGGGTCGAGGGCGAGCGTGTCGATGAGTTCGTCGACCAGCGCCTCGTCGTTCTTGACGACCACGCCCAACGCATCGCCCGGCTCATAGGTCAGGCCGGCGCCTTCGAGCGAGAGTTCGAGGTGGTGGACTTCCTTCGATGAACCACGACCTGAGAGCCTGATGTTCTCGATCACCGTGGCATCGAACGGCCGCTTGCGGCTGTATTGGCTCGATGCGGTGGCCGACGCCGTGCCGCCAGCAAGGGCGGCGAGGCTGAAGCTCTCCGCCGAGCCAACGCCCTTGGCGGCAAGAGCAGAGGAAGGCGCGGGGACGGCAGGTGTGGCGGGAGCCGCCACGCGCTTGAGGGCCTCGACGGCGTCCTCGATCCAGCGCTCGGCCGGGGCGTCGTAGTCGACGTCGCTATCGACGCGTGCGACCAGCCGCTCGGCGCCTAGCGCAGCCAGACGGGTATCGAAGTCCTTGCCGGCCTGGCAGAACTTCTCATAGCTCGAGTCGCCCAGACCGAGCACCGCGAAACGCGTGCCTTCAAGCTTGGGCGCTTTCGCACCGTGCAGAAAATCGTAGAAATCGCGCGCGTCGTCCGGCGGCTCGCCTTCGCCTTGCGTCGATACGGCAACGAGCAGCAGCTTGTCGGTCTTCAGGCGCGACGCCTTGTAATCTCCCATCGCGAACAGGTCGACCTTGAAGCCTGCGTCGATCGCACGCGCCCTGGCATGCTCGGCGACCTCCTGTGCGTGACCGGTTTGCGAACCATACAGAATGGTCAGATGCGGGGCGGCCGCGCCCGCCGTGGCGGCCACTGGCGCCGGTGCCGCGGCGTGCCGCACCGAGTGGTTGATGCCCGCGAGAAACCCGCGCACCCACGCGAGTTGCTCGGTG
>NZ_JAELTP010001032.1 GCF_016428915.1 Pandoraea sp. ASV26 | reverse complement strand
CCCCCCCCCCCCCCCCCCCCCCCCCCCCCCCCCCCCCCCCCCCCCCCCCCCCCCCCCCCCCCCCCCCCCCCCCCCCCCCCCCCCCCCCCCCCCCCCCCCCCCCCCTTTTTTTAATGATCCGGCGACCCCCGAGATCTACACACCACACGGTTCGTCGGCAGCGTCAGATGTGTATAAGAGACAGGGCGTAGACCCTGCACCGATATCGCCGACCGTCACGCGCGCGTTATAGGCGCGGATCTTCGAGACGACATCCGACGCCGTCAGATCCAGCGCAACCAGTTTGGCGGCATCGGGCCAGATACGGATCG
>NZ_JAELTP010001031.1 GCF_016428915.1 Pandoraea sp. ASV26 | reverse complement strand
CCCCCCCCCCCCCCCCCCCCCCCCCCCCCCCCCCCCCCCCCCCCCCCCCCCCCCCCCCCCCCCCCCCCCCCCCCCCCCCCCCCCCCCCCCCCCCCCCCCCCCCCCCCCCTTTTTTAATGATCCGGCGCCCACCGAGATCTACACACCACACGGTTCGTCGGCAGCGTCAGATGTGTATAAGAGACAGCCTCTGGAGCGTTTTTGCCAACTGAGTTGGCGCGGCTGGCAGGATTCGAACCCACGACCCCTTGGTTCGTAGCCAAGTACTCTATCCAACTGAGCTACAGCCGCACTTACTGCACGTGAGACACCG
>NZ_JAELTP010000011.1 GCF_016428915.1 Pandoraea sp. ASV26 | reverse complement strand
CGTCCATCGGAATCACCTCGCCACCGGCCGTTTTGCCCAACGCACGCCAGAGCTTGAAGCCGTTGTGGAAGTCCATCGGCGGCACCCACTGCCCCTGACACGTCGGGAAATCCGTACAGGCCAGCACGGCGTAGTTGGTGCTTACCCACCCACCAAGCGCGATCTGGAACACCAGCAGCGCCAGTCCGATCAGCGCCGCCCAGCGCCAGCGCAATGCGCCCGGGTCGGCCGCCACGCTCGCGAGCGGCATCTGACGCGAGGCCAGCCACGCAAGCGAGCCCAGCAAAGTCAGCGCTAACATCAAATGCGTGGTGACGATCACCGGCTGGAGCTTCATCGTGACGGTCCATGCGCCGAACGCCCCCTGCACGCACACGAGCACGAACAGCCACGTAGCCAGCCAGGGCGACTGCTTCAGTTCGCGTCGCTTCACCCAGGCCATCACCATCAGCACGATGATGAGCACGCCCACCGACATCGCAAAGTAGCGGTGGATCATCTCGATCCACGCCTTGACGAACGTCACCGGGCCGCTCGGCAGCATCGACTGCGCGGCATGAATGTCCGCATGCGCGGCGAACGGCGACGACGTGCCGTAGCAACCCGGCCAGTCGGGGCAGCCCAGCCCCGAATCCGTCAGGCGCGTGAAGCCACCGAACATGATCAGGTCGAGCGTGAGGAAGGTCGTCACCCAGGCCAGTTTGCGGTACTTGTTCGCATCCCGGCGCAACAGCACCCAGCCGAGCGGCAGCACCGCGATACACAGGCCGATGAAGCCCAGTTCCAGAAGGTAAAGCATCGGTTTTACGTCAGTTCTTCGTCATGTCCCGTGCGCCGTGGCGCACGGTCTCACCTACATCTACATTGCGGGGCGTGCCCCTCAACCCGTTCCCGACCATTTCAGCAGTCGGGACAGATCGCTCTTGATCTTGCCCGGATCGGCATTTTTCGGGAACGCCATCATCAGGTTGCCCAGCGGATCGACCAGATAGATATGGTCACGCAGGCCGGTGCCGTCCTGTGTCGGCAGCCACGACGCAAGCGCGACCGGATCGGTCCGCAGACGACGCGTGTCTTCATACGCCGCATCGAGCTTGTCGGACACCGGGGCGTCGTCCGTGACCAGCCACAGCGTCTCGACTCGCGTGCGCTCATTGCCCTGCAACACGCGGATCTGCCGCATGTAGAAGAGTTTGCTCACGCAATTCTCGTCGCAGGCGGCGGTATCCGCCGAGATCATCAGCCACTTGCCCCTGAGCGACGACAACGGCAGCGTCTCGCCCGTCTCGTCGTCGCGCACCGTCAGCGCAGGCAGCGGTCGCTGCGGCTCGATCAGCTTGCCGTAGGCCGACGTGCCGCCCTGCGGCTTGAAGACGTAATACATCAGGTACGCCGCCACCGCTGGCGCCGCGCATACGACGAACAGCAACACCAGCATGCGCCTTGCCCGGCGTCTTTGCTGCGGATCGATGGCGGGACTCTCGGCCGCCTCGCCGTGTCCCTTGCCTGCGGCACTCACCTCTGTACTCATGCTCGCCTCATGCCTGCGTGAATTTGTCGGTGGCTGTCACCAGCCGGCGTCCGCGCCGATAAGCCAGACGTAGTCCCAGCAGCGCCAGGATCAGCGACATGCCGAACCATTGCACCATATAACCATAATTGCGATCCGCCCCGGCCGCCGGCGCAGGCCAGTCGCGCAACAGATGATCCCCGGTGTCGTTGGTCTGCATGACGACGAACGGTTGCAGCGGCAGCGATGTCTCGCGCGCGTAATCCGCCACATCGAGATTCTGACGAATGACCAGCCCCGCAGCCGAGCCGCCGTGCCCCAGCTCGAAAGCGCGCGACGCCTCGGGCTGCGCAATGCCTTCGATGGTGACGTCCCCTGCCGGGGTCGCGTACGGCATGATCGCAGCACGATCACGCAGGTCGCGCGGCAGCCATCCGCGATTGACGAGCACCACGTGATCCGGCGCGGTCTGCAACGCCATCACCACGTAAAAGCCGGGCAGTTCGTTGCGCGGACGATTGTCCAGATACACCACGCGATTCTGCAGGAAGCGCCCCGTGACACGCACACGCCGGTTCACCACATCCCCCAGCGAGTAGGTCTGTGCGCCCAGCGCGATCACCGGCGCACGTTCGGCCTGCTCGACCTGCGCCTGACGCGCCAGACGCATCTGCGCGCGCTGATACTGCCACACGCCGAGCGCCGCGGTGAGCATCACGCCCAACAGGATCAGCAGCGCCGGTACCGGGCGCATGCCGCGCATGAGAGTTTTCAGCACGTACATTCCTTGTCTGGCTGCGCAATGACCGTGGGCTGGATACACTGCATTGCAGCGTGCCAGCGCGGGTTCGTTGCCCGATAATGACGAATTCTTGTCATCGGACAGATCATGCGCATCATCGTTGCCATCGCCTTCGTCCTGATTCTCGGCAGTCTGGCGTCCGCATTGTTTTTCATGATGCGGGACAAGGGCCGATCGAATCACACCGTCCATTCACTCATGGTGCGCGTCGGCCTGTCGGTGACGCTGTTCCTGCTCATCCTGTTTGCCAATTGGATGGGCTGGATTCACAGCACGGGCATACGATACTGAGTCCCTTGCCGCGCCCCTGCGGCAAATCGCCGCACCCCATCCCCGCCATCCGTCTTCGATCCTCGCGGCGCTCGCGGTCATCGCACCGCACCTTGCCTTGCGGCCATGTACCGGCTGTGCGACATAAGGCCGCATTACGCGCCCGTCTCGTCACTTCCGCCCGGAAAGCCCCTACTGCCCTATCGGATGATGCCGGCCGCCGCAAATGGAAACGCCGCCGGAATCCGGCGGCGTCCCGATCGTCTTGCCGGTGTCGACGTCAGAGCCAGTAGACCACGACGTACAGGCCCAGCCAGACCACGTCGACAAAGTGCCAGTACCAGGCAGCGCCCTCGAAACCGAAGTGATGCTCCGGCGTGAAGTGCCCCTTCATCAGGCGAATCAGCATGACGCTGAGCATGATTGCGCCCAGCATCACGTGAAAGCCGTGGAAGCCGGTGAGCAGGAAGAAGGTCGAGCCGTACACGCCCGAGGTCAGCTTCAGATTCAGTTCGGTGTAGGCGTGGTGGTATTCGTACGCCTGGAAGCCCAGGAAGACGAAGCCCAGCAAAACGGTCGCGAACAGCCAGAAAATCGCGGTGGCGCGATGGTTCGCGCGCAAGGCGTGGTGCGAAATCGTGAGCGTGACGCCGGAGGTCAACAGCAGTGCCGTGTTGAGCGTGGGGATCGGCCACGGGCCCATCGTCTCGAAGGCATCGACAACGCCGGCCGGGCCGGTGTTCGGCCACACGGCGCTGAAGTCGGGCCACAGCAGCTTGTTGTCGAGATCGCCGAGCCAGGGCATCGCCAGCGTGCGGGCGTAGAACAGCGCGCCGAAGAACGCCGCGAAGAACATCACCTCGGAGAAGATGAACCAGCTCATGCCCCAGCGATAGGACGCGTCGATGCGCTTGCCGTACAGGCCGCCTTCGGACTCGGTGATCGAGTCGCCGAACCAGCTGCGCAGCACCCACAGCACCCACAGCAGGCCGGCCAGTGCCGTCCACGGTGCCCACGATTGACCGTTGACCCACGCGGCGGCCGAACCGAGCACGACCAGCAGGCCGACACTACAGCTCACCGGATGGCGCGAGGGGGCCGGCACGAAGTAGTAAGGCGCCGTTTGGTGTTGACCACTCATTCTTATCTCTCCAGGCTTGGTTCTCTTTGTCTATGCCATTCATGTCGCGAGCCGAATGGCGAGTTTCGCCAACAGCACCAGCGCCACGACAAACAGGATGCCCCCGATCAGTCCCGCAACGATCAGATGCACAGGGTTGAGCTGCGCCATGTCGCGGTCGTGATCACGCCCCTTGCGCACACCGAAAAACGACCAGAACACCGCATTGATGGTCTGGGCGAATGACAGCTTGCGCTGG
Organism: Pandoraea sp. ASV26; assembly: GCF_016428915.1. Taxonomy (GTDB): domain Bacteria; phylum Pseudomonadota; class Gammaproteobacteria; order Burkholderiales; family Burkholderiaceae; genus Pandoraea. The sequence goes on along the minus strand of NZ_JAELTP010000011.1, from coordinate 82,403 downwards.
GTCGCCTCCTTGAGGTCATCCATTGCCGCCCTTGCCTCCTCCCGTCGCTCCTGCGTTCAACACACCGCCTTGCGCGCCCGCGGTGGCGTCTGCGCGCGGATTGGCGTCGTTCTTGCCGAGATCGAAAAAAGTATAGGACAGCGTGATCGTATTCACATCCTTGGGCAGCTTCGTGTCCACCACGAAGACCACCGGGAACTCCTTGGCCTCTCCGGCCTTGAGCGTCTGCTGCGTGAAGCAGAAGCACTCGATCTTCTTGAAGTAGCTCGCCGCCAGCGCCGGGGCGTAACTCGGGATCGCCTGCGCACGCACCTCATGCGGCTGCTGGTTCGCCACTTCGTATTCAATCGTCGCGATCTGCCCGGGATGCACCGTCAGACTGCTTTTCGCCGGCTTGAACCGCAGCGGCCCCTGCGCGTTGGCATCGAACTCGACGGTAATCGTACGGCTTTCGTCGACCTGCGAATTGCGGGCCGCGATCTCGGTGGTGCGATCGCCCAACTGGTTGATCCCCACGAGATCGCAGAATGCGCGGTAGAACGGCACCATTGCGTAGCCGAAACCGAACATCACCGCGACCAGCAGCAGCAACTTGCTGAAGGTGCGCACATTGATTCGTCGCAAACCGCCCATATTCGCCTTGATGGCTCCCCGTTCAGTACCGTTCGTGCTACCCGTTGCTAACCATTGCTGACGGCTGCTGTCTGCTGCTGACTGCTGCTGTCTGCTGCTGACTGCTGCTGTCTGCTGCTCACTGTGGCCACGAACCTGCGCCATCCGAGCGCCCCGCCGCGGTGGCGAGGCGTGCGGATCAGCGATCAGATACCGCCCATCAGCTTGGTCTTGATCATCACACCGACAAAGAAGATCACCACGACCGAGGCCAGAATCAGCCCCGTGCGCAGGTTCTTCGCTCGCTGTTCGCGACTGACTGCCATGTTCAATGCACCTTCGGCGGCGTCTCGAACGTGTGGAACGGCGCCGGGCTCGGCACAGTCCACTCCAGCCCTTCCGCACCATCCCAAGGCTTGGCTTCGGCAGTCGGGCCGCCGCGCCACGTCGGCAGCGCGACGAAGAACAGGAAGTACACCTGCATCAGGCCGAAACCGAACGCGCCGATCGTCGCGATCTGGTTGAAGTCCGTGAACTGCGCCGGGTAGTCGGCATAGCGACGCGGCATGCCGGCCAGCCCCAGGAAGTGCATCGGGAAGAACGTCACGTTGAACGTGATGAGCGAGCCCCAGAAGTGGAACTTGCCGCGCCACTCGTTGTACATGTGACCTGTCCACTTCGGCACCCAGTAATAGAACCCTGAGAAAAGCGCGAAGAGCGAACCGGCCACCAGCACATAGTGGAAGTGCGCCACCACGTAATAAGTGCCGTGCATCTGAATGTCGAGCGGCGCCAGCGAGAGGATCAGGCCGGTGAAGCCGCCCATCGTGAACACGAAGAGGAAGCCCACGGCGAAGAGCATCGGCGACTCGAACGTGAGCGAGCCCTTCCACATCGTGGCGACCCAGTTGAACACCTTCACGCCGGTCGGCACCGAGATCAGCATCGTGGCGTACATGAAGAAGAGCTGGCCCGTGACCGGCATGCCCGTCACGAACATGTGGTGCGCCCACACCATGAACGACAGAATCGCGATCGACGCCGTGGCGTACACCATCGAGCTATAACCGAACAGCCGCTTGCGCGAGAACGCCGGAATCACCTGCGAGACGATCCCGAACGCCGGCAGAATCATGATGTACACCTCCGGGTGTCCGAAGAACCAGAAGATGTGCTGGTACATGACCGGATCGCCGCCGCCCGCCGCATTGAAGAACGACGTGCCGAAGTGACGGTCCGTGAGCAGCATCGTGATCGCGCCCGCGAGCACCGGCATCACGGCGATGAGCAGATAGGCGGTGATGAGCCACGTCCACACGAACATCGGCATCTTCATGAGCGTCATGCCGGGCGCGCGCATGTTCAGAATGGTCACGATGATGTTGATCGCGCCCATGATCGACGACGCCCCCAGAATGTGCGCACCGAAGATCGCCAGATCCTGACCGGGGCCCATCTGCACCGAGAGCGGCGCGTACATCGTCCAGCCGGCTGCCGTGGCACCGCCCGGCACGAGGAACGACGAGAGCAGCAGCAGACCGCCGACCGGCAGCAGCCAGAAGCTGAAGTTGTTCATCCGCGCGAAGGCCATGTCCGACGCGCCGATTTGCAGCGGAATCATCCAGTTCGCGAACCCGACGAACGCCGGCATGATCGCGCCGAAAATCATCACCAGCCCGTGCATGGTCGTGAGCTGGTTGAAGAACTCCGGACGAATGAACTGCAAGCCCGGCTCGAACAATTCCGCACGGATCATCAACGCCATCACGCCGCCCGAGAGCAGCATGACGAACGAGAAGATCATGTACAACGTGCCGATGTCCTTGTGATTCGTCGCGAACAGCCAGCGACGCCACCCGTGCGGATGGTCGTGCGCGTGATCGTCGTGACCCGCCACGTGATCGTGAGCGATGGAACTCATACCCAATCTCCTTCCTCGAACTGGTCGAACGACACTTAACTGTTCTTCGCTGCGCCAGCGTCGGCAGCCCCTGCGGCATTCGCCGACTTGCTGCCACGCGCATCGCGCACCTGCGCCGGTTGAACGACGTCACCGGTCTTGTTGCTCCAAGAGTTACGCTCGAACGTGATGACGGCCGCAAGCTCCACATCGTTCAGATGCGACCAGTTGGGCATCGCATTCTTGCCGTGCAGCACAATGGCGATGTGGTCTGCCACCGGGCCGTTCACGATCTTCCCGCCATCGAGTGCCGGGAATGCACCGCCGCCCTTGCCGTTCGGCTGGTGGCACACCGCGCAATTCGATGCGTAGACCTTCTGGCCGCGCTCCATCAGTTCCTGCACGGTGTACGTCTTGTTCGGATCGTCGGCCGACGCGGCCATGAGCTTCTTCTGCGTATCGACCCACTTGTTGTAATCGTCTTCCGAGACCACCTTCACCACGACCGGCATGTACGCGTGCTCCTTACCGCACAGCTCGGTACAGAAGCCGCGATACTCGCCGACCTTCTCAGCCTTGAACCACGTATCGCGCACGAAGCCCGGGATCGCGTCCTGCTTGATACCGAAGGCGGGCACGTAGAACGAGTGGATGACGTCGTTGGCCGTGGTAATCAGACGCACCTTCTTGTTGACCGGCACGACCATCGGGTTGTCGACCTCTTGCAGATAGGTGTTGCTCTTCTGCTCCTGGCCGTCGATCTGGCTACGCGGCGTGCTGAGGGTGGAGAGGAACTTGATGCCCTCGCCTTCGCCCTTCAGGTAGTCGTAGCCCCACTTCCACTGATAGCCGGTCACCTTGATCGTGATATCGGCGTTGGTGGTGTCCTTCATCGCCACCACGGTCTTCGTGGCAGGCAGCGCCATCAGAATCACGATGATGAACGGCACGACCGTCCAGATCACCTCGACCGTGGTGCTTTCATGGAAATTCGCGGGTTGATGGCCCTTGGATTTGCGGTGCTTGAAAATCGAGTAGAACATCACGCCGAACACGCCGATGAAGATCACCAGACAGATGATCAGCATCATGTTGTGAAGGTTGTGAAGCTCTTCCGCGAGTTTGGTGACCGGCGGCTGGAAGTTGAGTTCGTTGACGGCCGGCCCCCCCGGCATATCCGTGACCGCCGCCAGTGCCGGAGCGCCGGCGAGCAGTGAGGCGCCCGCAAGGAAAGCCGCCAAGGCGTGTTTCGTTTTTTTCATAGCTTCCTTACCCAAAATTACCATCCAAATCCTCCCTGGCGGTCGCCCGAGATCGTCTCCATCTCTCAGGCCTGTTGGGCAAGACAACGGCGCAGCTCGCGCGCAAACGTTTCGCGGCGATGCGGCGCAAGATAGGCACCGACAGTGACCGAGCGGCCACCCGAGCGCAAGACAATGCGCGTACGCGGCGGCTTCTCGATGTCGATGCGCACCCAGCGGGGATTGAACTCGTACTGCGTCAACCTCTGTGCTGAACGTTGCTCGACCACAAGGCTCACGGGCGACAACCGAATGACCTCGTAATCTGTGGCGTGTCGGGCATGAATGACGAACGCAACGCCCACCACGAGCAAGTCCAGGCCTGTGAACGGCAAGACCAACCACCCACCGCGCCACGCCGCAATCAAGGCAACACCCAGTGAAACGGCGGCCAACGACAGGTAGAACAGGACAAACTGGCGCGGCGATATCGCGCAGTTGCGCTTGTGCGTCCATTCCTTCGTCACCGATCCGGCATCGGAAGAAGAGGCTGCGAGCATCGCCGTCACCCGTGGGGCATTTTGGGTCTTTCATGTCCGACGGCCGGGAACTAGTTGCGTCCGGGCCGCGACAAACTGCCGCATTATAGAACGCGCATTCTCGAAGCGACAACATTGATACCGAGTATTTGGCGCGCCATAGCATCCTCTTGAACTCATTGATGCAAAAGGGAAATCCGGTAATTCCCCTAGCCCGAATTCGCGACACCGGGGCAACTACGGGATACTCCCTATGCAGCGCCGGTTTGACACGTTGCAACACGACGCGACTCGTTGCGGTGTCCTGAATACCCGAGAGGCACTCACTCGCAAGCGACGCTCCGCTTCGTCAAACAACCTTCACTCGCATCGTGCGACGCGCCCCGTGCGTCACGGCCTTCGCCACCTTCGCCACCTTCGCCACCTTAGCCACGATGAGGGATTCGTCCGATATCCATTAACAGTAGACGTTGTGCCGGATTTCGCATGCGACGTTATGTCGCGCCCGGCGATCGGCGGTTGCAGTCGATTCGCGTCCGTCAGAGCGCTCACGCTGCGAGCACTCGCGTCACCGTGAGCGACCCTCGATGCGCGCGCCGCTATCACGCATGTTACAAGCGAAACATGTTCCCTACATCGCCCTGTCATGCGTGCCACGCGTTGCCTCACTCCCCGCTCGTTCGCCGACGGCCTGAGCGCCTTGCACTCCGCCACCGACTTCGATGCCTTGCGCACCCTGTTGCAGTCGTTGTGCGGCACGCTTCGGCATCGCTATTTCAGCTATCGCGGGCATTTCCCATTGCCGGGCGGAAAGCTGGCGACACCCCAGCTCGGCAACCTGCCCCATGCGTGGCAAGCGCACTACGACGCCCAGCGTTACGCGACCATCGATCCGGTGCTGACTCGCGCACGCCGGCAACTCACGCCTGTCGAATGGATGCCCGCGTTATACGCCTCGCCCGAAGCCCGGCAGTTGCTCCGTGATCAACGCGCCGCAGGATTGCGCTCGGGCATCACGTATCCGGTGTTCGCTCCGTCCGGTGCGTCGGGGACATTGAGTCTGTCGTCGCCGCGTAATCCGCCTCGCCATCCTCGCGTGCCCGGCGCGCACGCCTGGATGCAGCACGCAGGCGCCGTGCTGGCGATGCACGTGCATGAGGCGGCATGGCGCATCGTGCAGCGCGATACGGCGCGTCATTGCGCCCCCGTGCTGACGCCACGTGAGCGCGAGTGCCTGCGCTGGGTGGCGCGCGGCAAGACCTCGTGGGAGATCGGACGCATCCTCACCCTCTCCGAGCATGGCGTCGTTTTCCATTTGCGCAGCGTCATGCGTAAGTTCGACGTGTCGAGCCGCCACCGTGCGGCGAAGCTCGCCAGCGAATACGGATTGCTCGACGACTTCGCCTCGGCGGGACCACAGGTCCTCACTTGCGCGCCGCAAGATCAGCGAGCGTCTTGTAGCGCGTCAACGTGAAGGTATCGCTCGCGGCATTCACAAACGATCCCCCACCCAATCGCCCCACGGGACGCAATCCCTGCAAATCCACTTGATGGGTGACGGGATCGAGCAATGCGTCGTCCACATGGGCAGCCAGCACCGTGCCGAGCACGACCCATCCGCCGCCGGGCTCCGCACTGATCTCGATGATGTCGCGCACCCGGCACTCGTACGACACGGCGGCCTCACGAACGCGTGGCGGGCGCACCCGTGACGAGGGCACCGGGGTCACGCCCGTAAGATCGAACTCAGACTCTCCAGCCGGTAACGGTGCCGCCGAGAGATTCACGGCGTCGATGCACGACGCGCTCGCCACATTCACGACGAACTCGGGCACCGCTTCGACATTACGCAGCGTGTCCTTCTTTCGCTTCGGCGCAGGCGGCACGACCGGACAGAACAACACCGTCATCGGTACACAACACACGCCCATGAAATACGCATACGGCGCCAGATTCGGACGCCCCTGCGCATCCACCGTACTCACCCACGCGATCGGACGCGGCAGAATCGTGCTCATCATGAAGTTGTAGATGCTCGCTTCGTCGAGCGTCGCCGGATCCAGTTCCATGTCGCTTCCCAGAGTTGTCTTGCCTGCCCGGCTGTCTGCGGGCACAGGTTAGTTCGCTGACGCCATGCCCGCCAGACGCACAACGTCGTTCGCGCATCCCCACGACAATGTGAAGCCTCCTCCCCCATGACCGTAGTTATGAAGCAGACGCGCATGGCGCTCGTCGCATGCCACGCGTGGCGTGCGACGCATCGGCCGGAATCCGGTGCGGGCCTCGACAACGCGTAACGCGGCCACGCCCTCGCAAAGTTGTGTGCAACGATGCACGATGTCCTCGATTTGCCGCTCGCCAATGACGGTCGATGTCATCTCCGGGTCGGCGGTACCACCGAGGACGATGTCGTCGGCTCGTTCCACGATGTATGTCGGTGCGCACGGATCGGAGTCGTCGATGAAGCAGCCACGCACCGCAGCGTCACGCTTGGCACGCAGCACAATGGCGCGCGATAGCGACAACTCGCCGTCACCGAACTGCCGGCTGCCGTAACCGCAACAATTCACAACGTAGTCGGCATCGTCGAGTAGCGACGCCGGATCGACGACACGCCGCGGCACGAAATGTCCCCCGAGCTCCAGGAACATATGCATCAGATAGCGAAGGTAGGTCGCTGTATCCGCTACGGGCACGGTCATGCGATAAGCGCACGCAAAACGTGACGGAACGTCCGCCACCGGCAGACGCTTGAGGTCGGTGGCGCACTCGGCCCACCACGGCATGCCGGCGTCGCGCTGGAAGTATTCGGTGAGCGTTCGCATGAGCACGCCTGCGGATGTATCAGCCGACAACCGGCGCATCGTCGCGTATGTCTGACGAGCGCGTTCGAGATAGACGAAATCGGGCGCCTGATAAAACGGATGCCAGATCGCTGCGGCGAGCGCCGACGTCGTCTGCGCCGGCCCTTCCGCGGCGTGAATGACGACGTCGCATCCGGTCAATGCCATCGTCACCGCCGTCGTCAGGCCGCTGACCCCGGCGCCAAGCACGATGATGCGTGGTCGTGTCACGTCTGCCCCTCCCCGCGAAAATGCCGGCGATCTTCAGGCACGCGCGAGGGGACGACATTCGCATAATCCGGCGGGGGCTCCGGCGCCACGCTGTCAAAGCGCTGCGGGGCTTTCAGTCCCGTTCCCGTGCCAAGCAGCACCACGCGCGCACCGGGCTGGATTCGGCCTGTCGCGATGCACTCACGTAGCGCGGCATACCCGGCGGCCGTCGACGGTTCGAACCACAGGCCGAAGCGCTGTGCCAGCGTTTGCGATGCGGCGAGAATGCTCGCGTCGTCGAGCGAGACACACGCGCCGCGTGTTGCGCGCAACGCGTGCAGCGCCGCGAAATGATCGCGGGGACGGCTCACCGACAGGCTGTCGGCCACGGTCTGCGGATTGACGAGCGTAGGAGACTGAGGCAATGCGGTCGCTTCATCGTCATCGCGCCAATCTCGCGTGATGCTATTCGAGCTATCCGCCTGCGCCGCCAGCAAGCGCGGCACGGCAGACGTGATGCCCAAGGTGTAGAGATCGAGGAATCCCGCCGCGATCCCGGAGAGAATATTGCCGTCTCCCGTCGGCACGATCACCCAATCCGGCACGCACCAGTCAAATGCCTCCGCTATCTCGAACGCGCACGTTTTCTTGCCTTCGCGCGTGAAGGGATTGACGCCCGTGTTGCGGCAACACACGCTGGCATCGTCGGCCATGCGCTCGGCGATCTCGAAGGCGTCGTCATAGGTTCCATCGACCTCACACACCCTCGCACCATATGCGCGAATCTGTGCCAGCTTGACGAAGGGCGTGCTGGCCGGCACGACAACGGTAGCCGACATGCCCTGCGCCGCCGCGATGCACGCCAGCGACGCCCCGGCATTGCCTGTCGATGCCCCCACCGTATGTGTACAACCTGCCCGCTTCGCAACCGCCAGCACCATTTCGGTGGCACGATCCTTGAGCGATCCGCTTGGGTTGCGCGCTTCGTCCTTCACCCAGAGGTAGACGCCTGCGTCGTCGCCACAGTCGACCATCGGCGTTCCCCCCACGACCAGCCGACTTCCCCAACGGGCTTCGACAGGGAGAAGCGCACGGTATCGCCACATCCCCCGGCCGCGAAACGTGCTCACGATGTCGGCCACCGATGGAGAATCCTCAGCGGCCTTGCGTTGGATCCGCAGATTCTGTCCGCACACATGGCAGCGATAACGAATCTTGCCCCATGACTGCGGCGTAGCGCATCTCACGCACGTATAGCGATAAGAGAAACATGACGTCACGCAAGGCACCCCGGATTCAGCAAATGCGCCATCACGGCGTTCTGCGCGTGGAGTCGGTTCCCGGCTTGCTGGAAGACCCACGACGACGGACCATCGATGACGTCGTCCGTCACCTCTTGCCCCCGGTCTGCGGGCAGGCAATGCAGATACCCGGCGTCCGGCGCAGCCAGTCGCATGACATCGGCGTCGACGCGCCAGTCTCGATACCGCTCGAACGTATCGCGCATTGCCGCCTCATCAACCGCGTCGCCGTGGCGCTCCGGCAAATGCGCGAGGCTGCACCATGATTTGGCATAGACGGCATGCGCATCGGTCACGCCATCCCGCAGATCGTGAGTCACGCGGATGTGCGCCCCCGTGCGCTCGGCGAACTGCGTAGCGGCCTGCATCACTTGCGGATCGAGACCGAACGGCACCGGATGCGCGAGCGTCACGTCCATCCCGGCCTTCACCGCAGCGAGCAACAGACTCTGCGGCACTGCCACCGGCTTATGCCAGCTTCCGGAATACGCCCAACTGATGCAAAGCCGTCGTCCGGCGAGTTCTCCCAGTTGCTCGCGCATCGTCATCACATCGGCCAGCGCCTGACACGGATGAAAGCGGTCGCACTCCATGTTGATGATGGGCACGCGACTCCACTGTGCAAACGCTTCAAGATGGCGATGTGCCGCACCGTACACCCAACCGGCTGGCGCGCCGTACATGCGAACGGCAATCGCATCGCCATAAGACGAAAGCACTCGCGCCACGTCGGCAACACGCTCCGTCGAATAGGGAATCTCGGCTTCGGGCAGCGCGGGGGTATAGATCCCGTTCTGAGGATCGAGCACGATGGCATGCCCGCCCATGCGCGACAGCCCTGTCTGAAAGCTGCTGCGTGTGCGTAGTGAGGCGTTGTAGAAGAGAAAGTAAATCGTACGGCCGCGCAACGCGCTTTCCGTGTGCAGTGGATATCGCCGCTTGAAAGCCAGTGCCGCGCTCAGCAATGTGCGATAGTCCTGCGCACTCATCGACAAATCGGGGGCTAGCCAGTTGCAAGTCACACATCTCTCCTGATCGAATATCAGCGATGCTCCGAAGACAGCCTCGCGCCGTCTGCTGGCGTTGATGTGAGCGGCTGGGCGGCTTTAGCGCTATGCCTGCTCAATGCTTGCGCAATGCTTGCCACCCTCGCCGTCTCATCAAGGCGGACGCCATCGGCTCGCCCGCTGTGCAAAGCGCTCTGCACATGACATGCCCAACCGTTCGAACAGACGCCGGGGCACCAGCGCAGCCTCCATCATCTGCACGCCGACTTCGAGCGGATCGATACTCTCGTGGATCACGAGATCGGCTTCGGCAGCATCGAGCCCTATCGAACACAAGTGCTCCCGCCACGCGGGCAGTTCGGGCGCGAGAAATGCCATCATCAGGTCAGGCAGCAGGGCATCGAGAAACGCGCGTTCGTCAGGCGAGAGCGACGGCACCCACTCGCTGACGAAGCGGACAAACGCCGCCTGATGACGCATCTCGTCCGCAGCGTGCTCGGCCAGCAGCACGCGCACGGGTGGATAAATGTCGTCACACGCCGCTGCCCGGCGCAGCGTGCCGGTGATGAGCGTCTCGGTGACGGATGCCGCCGCCACGATCGACATTCCGCGACGTTGCGCCGGTACGGCCTCGCACAATGCCAACACGCGCACGACACTCAACGACGCGCCTTGCTTCAGCGCATATCCCGTATGGCTCAGCAGATGCGCGCGGAAGCGTTCCATCATCCACGTGTGAAAGCCTTCGTCCGTATAAATGGCCAGCAGATCATCACGGCTGACCGACGTCATGCCCGGGATATCGAGCATCTGCTCGACGGCCCGGTTGACGATATGCAGCTCGACACGCTCCGTCTTGTTCAGATAGTCCGTCAACCGCAGCGCGCTCAACTGTTGCCGCGCCACCTGCCCTCGCTCACAGACAAGCGAATGCATGGCATAAGGCATCAGCGCCACATTGAAGAACAACTGATCCGGTCGCAGCGGTGGGAACGGCGCTTCCGTCGCACAACGGGCAACGGCCGCAACGTCTCGCCACGGCCGTTGCCCGTGGTCGCGCGCGTCATCACCGCCGCGAGGGTGCGTGCCGGTGCCGGACAAATCCGTATCAGTCATGAGGCGAAGCGGCCGTGCCCGGCGCCAGGTGATGCGCCGCCAGCGATACCAGACTGGCTCGCTCAGGCCCGAGTCCGATCCCCGCTAACGGTGCGCCGATGTGCCGCTCGACGAAGTCGACGAAACCATGCATGGCGGCATCGAGCGTGCCTTCACTTCCCAGCGCGAGCGAACGCTCGTTCAGTCCGGGGTAGATCAACACGTCCGGCGTGGTGTCGCCGGACAGCACATCCCGATGGACCCGCATCGGCACGCCCTGATAAGCCGAATGAAAATAGTGCGCCAGGCAGTCCACCTTGTTGAGATACACGCAATCGACCGCGTGTGCCTTGATGACCTCTCGCAATTGTGCGAGGTCAAGCATGCCAATCCGACGCGGCCGCCCCGTGCCCGTGCCGTACTCGCCCGTGAGCATTCGCAGCGCAGTGCCGACATCGAATGGATCGTTGGAGCGCAATAGCTCGTCCGGGGAATAGCGCACCTGCTCTTCCACTGCGCCAACGCTCGACTGCGAGGCGTCGTGACAATACTGCGCCGAACGCTCGCCCCCCAGCTCCGAAGGGAACGGACCTCGGCCTACGCGCGACATGATGGCCTTCGCCACGCCGATCGTTCGACGGTGGTACTTCGGTGGAAGATCGCCGCCGACATACGCGTAAGCCGGCACCGTGTGGCTCGACGTGACATACGGCTGGCTGCCATCCACGACATCGAGCAGCACCGACTGCGCGCCTTCGAACAACACGTTGGCGCCATTCCTCACGCGATCCGCGAGCCATCCGCGATCCGATTCGATGTACCCGCGCAACGTCTCGATGACGCTCGGCAGACTCAGCAACAAGTCCGACATCTCGGCGATCCAGGGCGACGTTCCCCCTTCCGCATTGATCATGCGAGTGAACACATCCCGCATCGAGGCGACGGTGTCCGCTTCGTTTCTGAGCAGATCGCCCAGCATCAGATTGACGCGTGTGTCATTGCGCACGCGCAACGCACGATCCGCGTAGCACGGCCCGATGCCGTTGCCAGTCGTGCCGATCGTGCCGCTACCGCGTCGATCCATTGCGATGTGGTGCGGCTGGACAAGTGCGGCGCGCGCGCTGATGCGCAGCCGGCCTTCGAGGGAGATACCCATCTCACGCAATTGCTCGATCTCGTCGGCGAGCTTCCACGGATTGATGGCGCACCCCGACCCGATGTAGAGCGTTGCGTGCGGATGAAATACGCCGGACGGCAGTTGCTTTAGCGCAATACGTCCGAGGGGCGTGTCGATGGTATGCCCGGCGTTGGCACCGCCATTGAAGCGGGCGATCACGTCATACCCTGGCGCGAGGGTGTCAATGATCTTCGCCTTGCCTTCGTCGCCGTATTGCAGGCCGACGAGGACATCGGCGAAGCCTTCGGCGCGCGGCGAAGCGAGGTTGGCGGAGTGATGCGAGGGGCTGGAGGAGACAGAGGTCATGCGCGTTGCATATCGTAGAAAAATCGGGGAACAGGCGCCTGCTGCGCGGCCAGTTGCTCATAGACCCAGCGCCCGACGGCAATGTCGAGAATGCCCAGACCGAAGGGGGAGAACACGATCGGCCGATCACGCGCCGGTGGCTCGCCACCACTGAGCAAATGCGGCAGCGACGTCGTTACGAAGCGGCGGTGTCCGACGTCGAGCTCCGTGAGATGAAGCGAGGTCATCGCGCGCAGACAATGATCGATGTCGTCGACAACGTTGTGGGACGCGAGAACGATCGCGGGCGCGAGGTCGCGCAGCGAGAGATGCAGCACGATGGGGCAGTGCGAAAACCAATCCGGGTTGTCGAGATAAGGTGAAGACGCCGTCGTGGTGAACACAATGACGTCGGAATCGCGGATGCTTCTCTCGAGCGACGCCTCCGTGCGAGCTTCGTAACCGGGGTGGCGCCTGATTCGGTTCGCGAGCGACACCGCGTAATCGTTGTGCAGGTCGTGCACCGTCACCTCACCGATCGGCAGCGCCGCGAGCGGCAGACATTCGGCCACATGACGCGCGATAACGCCCGCGCCAACGAACGCCACACGCAAGCTTCTCCGGGGCGTTTCCTTCGCAGCACGCGCATCGCCCGCGAGACAGCGCAAGGCGCTGATCGCACTCGCCGCCGTGCGCGCGGCACTAATGATGCTCGCCTCCATGCACGCCATCGGGTAGCCGGTCATGGCGTCGTTCAGAATGAGGACGGCGGAGGCACGCGGCATTCCGCGCTCGATGTTCTCAGGAAAGCTCGATATCCATTTGATGCCGGTGACACCCCCCTCACCGTCGCGCTCACGAATGTGGGCAGGCAACGCGATGATGCGATTGCGCTGTCCGTCAGGAAAGCGGAGAAACTGACTTTCGGGATTCACCGTGCGCCCGGCGTCGTGGGCGCGATAGGCCGCTTCGACCGCATCGAGAACGGCCGACTTGCCCGCCCCGATGGCAGCGTCGATCTGCTCGCCGGTAAACACGCGAAATTGCGGTAACGGTAATGCGTTCATGACGATGAGGGACTCACAGTGTCGACGGTATGGGATGTCCCGCGAACCGCGCCGGAAAGATCGTCGGCACATGCAGCGGCCCAGTCGGGGTCATAGAGGGTGTCCAGGTACTTGTCGCCCATGTCGGGCGCGATGGCGACCACCGTGTCGTGGGCAGCGATGTCCTCCGACGACATTTGCACGGCTCGCAGCACGCTCCCCGTGGAGCCGCCGGCAAGCAAGCCGCGCGCGGCCAACCCATGACACATGCGGAGGGTTTCGGCTTCCGGCACGTAGACGATGGCGTCGGGCGGGTCAGCGCTCAGCGGCTCGCACAGCGGCGGACGGCAACTCGTCCCCAAGCCCGGAATGCGTCGTGGTCCCGGCGGACCGCCAAACGTGACGGAGCCGGCAGCGTCGACCGCGATCACACGGGTCGACAGCCGATGCGCACGCACGTAGCGCAGGCACCCCATCAATGTGCCGGTCGTGCCGGCACCGATGAACAGATGATCGACGTCGGGATACGCCGCGAAGATCTCGGGTGCCGTCCATCGATAATGCGCACGCCAGTTTGCGGGGTTGGCATATTGATTCACCCACACCCATTGCGCGTTACGCGCCACCTGCTCCCGGATCCACGCAATACGTGTCCCGAGATAGCCGCCCTGCGCATCGCGACGCTCAACGCGCACAACGCGGGCGCCGGCTGCCTGCATGGCCCGGATGGCCTGACGCGATGTATTGGGATCGGTCACGCAGGTGAATCGATAGCCGCGATTCGCACAAACCATCGCCAACGCCACCCCGAGGTTTCCGGACGACGACTCGACGATCTGCGTGTTCGCGTGAATGCGACCCGTCGCCTCCAGATCCTCGATCAGTTGAAGCGCGGTCTTGAGCTTGATGGAACCGACCGGATTCAGCCCCTCCAGCTTGAGGTGAACCGTGGCGGGACACAGACCATCAACCGCCGCGAAGACGGGAACTGTCGGCGCCAGAAATGCACCCCCGACCCGCAAGGGCAGGCCGTCGCGGACATTGTCGCGCTCTCCGGCCCCGACCTGCGGCGGCACCACCGACGTTTCGTGCTGATACCCCACCCCCCACCTCCCGAAGTCCCGCCCGAAGGCAACGCAATGGCGTGGCGAAGCGAAGTGAATAAGAGCTGCAAAGTCCTTCGCTCATGCACGCCGTGAAGCGTCATTTAAGCGAACCGGACGAGCGCAGAACACCTGCATAGTCGTGTAGGACGCAGGATGCGGCGGGGTATTTGGGAAGCTGTGCGCGACTGCGCAAGCGGGAATCGGGAGGTCGGCGCGAAACCGAAGAGGAATGCGTCGAACGTGTCCGCAAGTGCGGGAACGCGTTCGAGGATAACGCTCAGCGGGGCCGGCCGCCGCGCCCGATGTCCTGAAGACGAACGATGGCGTTGCCCGCCGCATCGGTCTTTTCAGGGATTTTCCAGGCGTGGCCGTAGACGAGTTCGAACGTGAGCGCAATCGTGCCATCCTCACGCCGCTGACGCTCCAGCGCCGCGCGCAAGGCCGCATGGCGCGCCCGCCCCGTGAGCCCGCCACGACGCTCCGGTCGCGGATTCACGCCCAGCAGACGCACATCGCGCAACAGCGTTTCCGGCGATTCGAAGGTGAGCGTGAGACGCTCCATGTCCGTCACCGGCGTATCGAAGCCGCTCGCTACCATCATGTCGCCCAGATCGTGCATGTCCGTTGGTTCGAGCACATGTGGCACGTCGTCGACTTCCGCCCAGGCCGCGCGCAATTCACGCAGCGTGTCGGGACCATAGGCCGAAAACATCAGCAAGCCATCCGTGCTCAGCACGCGATGCCACTCGGGAATGACGCGATGCGGCTCCCGATACCAGTGAAGGGCGAGATTCGACCACACGAGGTCGAACGTGCGAGGGGCGAACGGGAGTGCCGAGAAGTCGGCCTGCACTACGCCGTAAGGCGGCGCGCTGCGCAGCAGCCGACGCCAGCCGGTCGTCGCCCCTGCGGCGGCGGCCGTTTTGGCCATGCCGAACGAGGCGTCGAGCCCCACGCGATAGGCCTCGGGGTAGCGCTCGCCGAAGCTGAGCAGGTCGCCGCCCGTGCCGCACCCTGCGTCCAGCACGCGCTTGGGTTTGAGCTTGATGTAATCGAGCCGGCTCGCGAGCCGCGACGCCACTTCCCGCATCAGGAAATCGGCCTCGTGCCAGTTCGGCGCGCGACGATCGAACGCGGTGCGCAAAAAGCGGGCGGAGAACGCTGAGGACGGGTTTTGGGGAGCGGCAGAAGGCTTCATGGGGCAGGCGAAAAGGCGAGTCGGCAGTATACTCGTTGCTGTCCGAACGCATCGGGCACCGCTACGATCGCTGAACGGCCCGGCCCGTCCGGCCACCGGGCGCCAGCCCACGGCGTTCCTCGACGACGCGGCCGCTCAGCCCGTCACGTCACTTCGACCCTGCTATCGCCTTGCCCATCCTTCGCGCTACTCTCCCCACGCTCGCCCGGCTCGCTGGCGGACTGCTGCGCATGGCGTTGCCGGATCACTGTGCAATCTGCCATCGACGCGCCGCGCGACAGATCTGTGCCGACTGCGCGCACGCATTCGACGCCTCCCGGTCCGACGCGCCGTTGCGCTGCCATCAATGCGCCGCCGCATTGCCATCGCTGGCGATTCCCGCCGACGGCACGACGACGCTCGACGCCGAAGGTGCGACAATTTGCCGCACCCCGTCATCCGTCGTCTGCGGACAATGCCTGCAATACCGGCCTGCATTCGACGCCACGTTGACGCTCGCAGACTACGTGGCACCGCTCGATACGCTGATGATTCGTCTGAAATACCATGGCGCCCTGCCGCTCGCTCGTGAATTCGGCGAACGCCTTGGTGACGCCCTGAGCACCCTGAGCGCCCTTGGCGACGTCACACCGCTGCTGGTGCCCGTGCCCCTCGCGCCCTCCCGACTGGCGTCGCGTGGCTTCAATCAGGCCTGGGAACTTGCGCGGGTGGCTTCACGTCGAGCCCATCTGCCCGCCAGCGCCCAGGTGCTGCGCCGCGAACGGACGACCGCCGCACAGCGACGGCTGTCCCGCGAGGAACGCAGACGCAATCTGCGCGGCGCTTTCGTCGCGAGCGACCGTGTGCGTGGACGCCGGGTCGTGCTAATCGACGACGTCATGACCACCGGCGCGACCTGCGACGCCGCCGCGGCCGCGCTCAAGCACGCGGGTGCAACGCATGTGCTTGCGGCCGTTGTGTTGCGTACGCCATCCTCCCGATAACTCTGTCCCCCCACACTCATGTTCAACGTCGTTCTCGTTTCGCCCGAAATCCCGCCGAACACCGGCAACGTGATTCGCCTGTGTGCCAATACGGGCGCCCGTCTGCATCTGATCGAACCCCTTGGCTTTCCGCTCGACGACGCACGTATGCGCCGCGCCGGGCTCGACTATCACGAGTACGCAGAGATGAAGGTTCACCCGGACTGGGACGCGTTTCTGGCCGCCGAGACGCCGGATCCCTCGCGGATGTTCGCGCTGACGACACGCGGCTCGCGCCCCTTCGGAGCGTTGTCGTTCGCGCCGGGTGACTGGTTCATCTTCGGCTCGGAAACCCGCGGGCTCGCCCCGGAACTGCTCGACACGTTTGCCACCACGCAACGCGTGCGCCTGCCGATGCGCCCCGGCAACCGCAGCCTCAATCTATCGAATACGGTTGCGGTGGTGGTCTTCGAAGCATGGCGTCAGCAGGGCTATGCCGGCGGGTCCTGACTGGCGAGTTCCGCCTGATAGCGGGCCAGCATTGGCGCATCGAAACAGACGAAATCCACCTGTTCGATGTTAGGGAAGTGAGGCAGCGCATTGCGCACGGTGAATATGGCCAACGGCACGGCCAGTTCGGGCGGATAGCCATAGATGCCGCAGCTGATCGCCGGAAATGCCACGCTCCGGCAATCGTGCGCCGACGCCAGACGCAGGCTCTCGCGGTAGCAACTCGCCAGCAGGGCGGGCGCTTGGTCATCGCCCTCCTGCCAGACCGGGCCGACCGTATGAATCACGAACTTCGCCTTGAGACGAAATCCCGGCGTGAGCTTCGCCTGCCCGGTCGGACAGCCGCGCAGTTTGCGACAGGCGTCGAGGAGTTCGGGTCCCGCCGCGCGATGAATCGCGCCATCGACGCCGCCACCGCCCAGCAGCGATTCGTTCGCGGCATTCACGATGGCGTCGACCCGGGACTGTGTGATATCGCCTTGCGAGGCGCGTAGACGGACAACGTGCGACATGGGTTCGCCCCCTTGTGAGCCCCGCTAGTGCTCGCTAGTCCGCCTCATCCTCGCGTTCAGCGCGGGCATCGCGCCGCAGCAGGGCTTCCACGGCTGCGCGGGCGGGCAGACCATCGAACAACGTCGCACATACGGCGTCGGTAATCGGCATTTCGACGCCATGCCCATGCGCCAGATCACGCACGGCACGCGCACACCGGACGCCTTCGGCGACATGCCCCAACGAAGCGAGCACGTCATCAAGCGACTTGCCCGTCGCCAGTTGCAGACCGACCGTACGGTTACGCGACAAATCGCCGGTCGCCGTCAGAATCAGATCGCCCATGCCCGTCAGCCCCATGAACGTCTCGGGCTTGCCGCCCAAGGCAACACCCAGGCGGGTCATTTCGGCCAGACCGCGCGTCACCAGTGCGGCGCGGGCATTCAGACCCAGGCCCAGCCCGTCGCTAACGCCCGTGGCAATCGCGAGTACGTTCTTCACGGCGCCACCGACTTCGACACCGACGAGATCATCACTCGAATAGATACGCAGCGCGCCGAAGTGGCAGGCGGCAATCGTCAGTTCGCACAGCGCCGGTACCGCGCTCGCGATGGTCAGTGCTGCCGGCAGTCCTTGCGCAACCTCGCGCGCAAAGCTCGGCCCGGAGAGCGAACCACCCGCAACCTGCGGAAACACCTCGGCAACGATCTGATGCGGCAGCAGCCCGGTATCGGCCTCGAAACCCTTGCAAAGCCAGATCAGGTTCTGCGGCGGATGCGAGGCAAGCGCCATGTGGCCAGCCAACGCACGCAAGCCCGCGACCGGCACAGCAGCTACGCACAATGCGTGCTCACCCGTGCCATGCTCCAGCGCCGTCGCGAAATCGGCTTCGAATCGCAGACGGGGAGACAGCGTGGAACCGGGGAGATAGGCGGAATTCTCGTGGGAGTCGGTCAGTTGCTTGACGAGCGCTGTGTCGCGCGCCCAGAGCACAACGTCATGGCGTGCTGCCATGTGACTCGCCATCGCGGTGCCCCAGGCACCTGCACCGAATACGGCAATCTTCATGAGGGGGGCCTCGACGCGAAGGCCGGCACGGGGCAGGCCGTCGCGTCGATCAAGCGCAAGCGCTTAGTGAGTCTGAGCGGACGAGCCGTCAGGCATCACGATGCCCGGGGCCGGCGTCTCGCCGTTGGCCGCTTGTTGCTCGGCCAGTTGTGCCAGACGTTGCTCGTACAGCGCCTGGAAGTTCACTTCGGCCAAGTGGATCGGCTGGAAGCCGGCACGGCTGATGGCGTCGGCCACGTTGGCGCGCAGGTACGGGTAGACGATCGTCGGGCAGGCGATGCCGATGAGCGGGTCGAGCTGCTCGACCGGCACATTGCGGATTTCGAAAATGCCGGCTTGCTTGCCTTCGACCAGGAACGCAACCTTGTCCTTGATCTTGGCCGTCACGGTGGCGATCACCGCGACTTCGAAGATTTCCTCGGCCAGACGCTCAGCGGCGACGTCCAGTTGCACTTCAACGGTCGGCATCTCCTGCTCGAGGAAGATCGCGGGCGAATTCGGCTGCTCGAGCGACAGATCTTTCAGGTAAGCGCGCTGGATGCTGAAAAACGGCTGATTCTGGTCGGACATTTCGTTTCCTTGGGTATGAGACAGCCGCGCAGACACGCGGCTGGGCGCACTATTTTAGGGGGTATCAGGCCGCTTGCAAGAGCGGCAGAAGGCCACCCGCACGATCGAGTGCCGACAGATCGTCGTAACCGCCGATGTGGCGCTCGTCGATGTATATTTGCGGCACCGTGCGGCGACCCGTGCGCGCCATCATTTCCTCGCGGCGGGCAGGCTCCTTGTCGATCAGAACCTTCTCGATTTCCTGAACGCCGCGCTGGCGCAGCAGGCGTTCCGCCATCTGGCAATACGGGCACACTTGCGTGCTGTACATCACGATCTTCGGCATGACTTGCAACTCCTCGATTACTTGACGACCGGCAGGCCGGCTTCTTGCCAGGCAGCGATGCCGCCCTGGAGGCTGAACGCTTCAGCATAGCCAAGATTGCGCAGCAGCGTCTGAGCACGTGCGGAGCGTTGACCGCTCTTGCACACGATAAGTACCGGTGCTGCCTTGTTTTTGATGACCTGAGCGATTTTTTGCTCTACGTCGTCGAGCGGCACATTTCGCGCGGACGGCAGGTGGCCGCCGGCGAACTCCTCTCCCGAACGCACGTCGAGCACCACCGCGCCCTTACGATTGATGAGCTGGGTCGCTTCCAGCGTCGACAGCCCGCGCCCTCCGCGCTTGAAGACCGGCCAGGCCAGCATGCCGCCCGAAACGAGGGCAATCGCGATCAGCGCGAGGTTGGTGTAATCGGAAAAGAACTTCACAAACCACCTGAAAAAGATCAAAAGAATCCGATCATTATAAAATAATCCGTGATTGCGCCGACGAGTCGCGTTGCCAATCGCTGCGCCGGACGTCGGTGGCCACGTTTTTGTCACCCCGAAAGTCCCTGAATTGTTGCCGCAAAGCCCGCGCCGGGCCTTGCCGCACAAGGCGCTGCGATTATCCAGCGTCTCACCGGCTGCCCCCGCTTTCCAACTCTGACTGAAGTTTGCTCATGTACAAGCTCGTTCTCATCCGCCACGGCGAATCGACGTGGAACAAGGAAAATCGCTTCACCGGCTGGGTCGACGTCGACCTGACCGAAAAGGGCGTTGCTGAAGCCAGCCAGGCAGGCAATCTGCTCGCCGAAGCCGGCTTCAAGTTCGATCTCGCCTACACGTCGGTCCTCAAGCGCGCGATCCGCACCTTGTGGCACGTGCAGGACGCCATGGACCAGATGTGGATTCCCGTGGTGCACAGCTGGCGTCTGAATGAGCGTCACTACGGCGCACTGGCCGGCCTGAACAAGGCCGAGACCGCCGCCAAGTACGGTGACGATCAGGTGCACGTCTGGCGCCGCAGCTACGACACGCCGCCCCCCCCGCTGGCCGCAGACGACGAGCGCAGCTCGTACAACGACCCGCGTTACGCCAAGCTCAAGCGCGAAGAGATTCCGCTCACGGAGTGCCTGAAGGACACCGTGGCGCGGGTGCTGCCGCTGTGGAACGAGTCGATCGGCCCGGCGGTGCGCGCCGGCAAACAGGTGCTCGTCGCCGCCCACGGCAACTCGCTGCGTGCGCTCATCAAGCATCTCGACAACATTTCGGATGACGACATCGCCGGCCTGAACATCCCGAACGGCACGCCGCTCGTGTATGAACTGGACGCCGACCTCAAGCCGATCCGTCATTACTATCTGGGCGATCAGGACAAGATCGCCGGCGCGCTGGCCGCCGTGGCCGCGCAAGGCAAGTCGAAGTAATTGCCGTCTTTCGGTCCAGCGAATACGGCTGACGCAGCGAAAGCTGCGGAAGCTGTGAAAACTGCAATAGCGGCGAAATCCCGATAGCCGGACCCAAGCGCACCGCCTGCGCGGTGCGCTTCCCTCGTCTCCCGCCCTGCCCGTAATACGCCGTAACACGATTTTGGCGGTTTTCGCGGCGCCCCTTTTCCAGCCTCTCGTCGCCTGCGAATGCGCGTTCTGCCTGCAAAAGCTACGCGCTATCGGACGACGTCCGACCAAAATCCCGTGACAACGACACGTTGAACGGAACTTTTTGCAGAACCACTCGGGAAAAGTCCCTGTCGAATGGGCAATGTCCGCCCTGCGGGCAAACGGTTATACTTCGCCAAAGTGCGCGCGCCCATTGGCGGGCGCCCCGAAAAATCCGGAATTTCCACGCCTATATGCGCCAAACCCTCAAACACATCGGCCTGATCGTGCTGGGCCTCGCGACCGGTGCGGCTGCCACCCTCGCGTTCTCGCAGGCTTCCGCACAAAGCGCTACCACGCCATTGCCGCTCGAGCAGCTTCGTCTGCTGGCCGAAGTGTTCGGTCAGATCAAGCGCGAATACGTGCAGCCGGTCGACGACAAGAAGCTGCTGACTGCGGCGATCAAGGGCATGGTGTCCAGCCTCGATCCGCACTCGTCGTACCTCGACAAGGAAGAATACAAAGAGCTGCAAGAGCAGACGCGCGGCCGCTTCGCCGGTCTCGGCATCGAGATTTCGCAGGAAGACGGTCTCGTGAAGGTGATCTCGCCGATCGAAGACAGCCCGGCCTTCAAGGCAGGTCTGAAGCCCGGCGACCTGATCACCCGCATCGACGACAAGCCCGTGCGCGGCATGACCCTCGACCAGGCGGTCAAGCGCATGCGCGGCGCGCCGGGCAGCAAGGTCACGCTGACGATCTTCCGCAAGTCGGACGAGCGCACCTTCCCGGTGTCGATCGTGCGCGCGGAAATTCGTGTGCAGAGCGTCAAGGGCAAGCTGCTCGAGCCGGGCATCGGTTACGTGCGCATCACCAGCTTCCAGGAACGCACCGTGCCGGATCTGGCCAAGAAGTTGCAGGAACTGGCCAAGGATCAACCGCTCAAGGGTCTGGTGCTCGATCTGCGTAACAACGGCGGCGGCATTCTCCAGTCCGCAGTCGGTGTGTCCGCTGCCTTCCTGAAGGAAGGTGCCACGGTCGTGACGACCAACGGGCAGATCGAAGACGCCAAGCAGAAGTACACGGCCACGTTCGACAACTACCGTCTGTCGGCCAGCCCGGAAGATCCGCTCAAGGGTGAAGCCGCGTTCTGGAAGACGGTGCCGATGGTGGTGCTGGTCAACGCCTACTCGGCGTCGGCCTCGGAAATCGTGGCCGGTGCGCTGCAAGATTCCAAGCGCGCGCTGATCATGGGCAAGACGACCTTCGGCAAGGGCTCTGTGCAGACCGTGCGTCAGCTCTCGCCGGATACCGCGCTGCGTCTGACCACGGCGTACTACTACACGCCGAGCGGCCGTTCGATCCAGTCCATCGGTATCAAGCCGGACGTGCCGGTCGATCAGAATCCGAAGGGCGATCCGGACGACGTGCTGGTGACGCGCGAAATCGATTACCAGAACCATCTGCACAACACGCAAACGCCTGACGAGCAGAAGGAAATCGACGCCCGCGAAGTCCGCCGCCTGGAAGAACTGCGCCGCCTCGAGGAAGAGAACGCGAAGAAGACGCCGGAAGAGCGCAAGAAGGAACGCGAAGAACGCCTGCCGGATCTGGGCAGCGCCGACGACTTCATGCTCCAGCAGGCCATCCATCAGCTCAAGGGCGAGCCGGTTCAGCGCACGAAGTCGCGCCTGGAAGCCAACGCTGGCCCGATGCCGAAGGACGCTGCGAAGGCCGCCGCGCCTGCCGCTGCCGCCAAGACGGATCCGAAGACCGATACCGTCGCACCGGCCAAGCCGGCGGACAAGAAGTAAGCATCCGCCTTACACTACAAACCGTGCCCGCGAAAGCCGGCACGGTTTTTTTATTCCTACCCGTTTTGCGATGAACGACGACCAGTTGCTGCGTTACTCCCGCCACATCCTGCTTGACGAACTCGGCATCGAGGGTCAGGAGCGCTTGCTCGCCGCCCATGCCGTGATCGTGGGAGCGGGCGGTCTCGGCTCGCCCGCAGCGCTCTATCTGGCCGCGTCGGGCGTCGGACGCATCACGCTGATCGACGACGATGTCGTCGACCTCACCAACCTGCAACGCCAGATTCTTCACGACACACAGAGCGTGGGTCGGCCCAAAGTGATCTCCGGACGCGATCGCATCGCGCAAATCAATCCGGACGTGGCCGTCGACGTCATCAACGAGCGCGTTGACCAAGCACGGCTCACGACACTCGCGCGCGACGCCACGGTCGTGCTCGACGGCTCGGACAACTTCACCACGCGTCACGCGGTCAATCGCGCCTGCGTGGCGGCGGGCGTACCGCTGGTCTCCGGTGCGGCCCTGCGCTTCGACGCACAGATCAGTGTCTTCGACGTGCGCAACGAGGCGTCGCCCTGCTATGAGTGCATCTTCCCGGCAGACGAACCCTTCCCCGAACAGGCTTGCGCCACGATGGGGGTGCTCGCCCCGCTTGTGGGCATCATTGGCAGCATGCAGGCGGCCGAAGCCATCAAGCTCATCACGGGGATAGGAACGTCACTGGTCGGCCGTCTACAGATGCTCGACGCACGCAAGATGAGCTGGCACACCATGCACTGCGCCCGCAATCCGGCGTGCAAGGTCTGCGGACAGCGGCACTGAAAGTCACCCGCTGAGTCGCCATGAAAAAAAGGGCGCCCGGTCATGCATGACCGGGCGCCCTCTTTTTTAAGCTTTTTCATTTGAGGGACGTGTGACGCGTCCCGTGTCAGTGCGTCATGCCACGGCCAGACGCGCCAATGCCGCCTGCATCTCTTCCGGTTCGGTCGCGGCGAGCAGATCCTGAACCGGCCGCTCCAGATCCGGCAGATGCGCCCGCAGGATCTCCTGCTTGACCTGCAACAACTGGCTCGGATGCATCGAGAACTCCCGCAGCCCCATCCCCAGCAGCAGACGGGTAGCCGTCGGATCTCCCGCCATCTCGCCGCACACCGCCACCGGCACGCCGAACGCGTGCGCCTCACGGATCGTCATGGCGATCAGGCGCAGCACAGCCGGATGCAGCGGGTCGTACAGATGGGCGACGGCATTGTCCGCGCGATCGATCGCCAGCGTGTACTGGATCAGATCGTTCGTGCCGATGGACAGGAAGTCGAGGCGCTTCAGGAACATCGAGACCGTAAGCGCGGCGGCCGGCACCTCGATCATCGCCCCCAGCTTCACGCCCGGATCGTAGAGCAGGCCGGCCGCATCGAGCTGCGCCTTCGCTTCGCGCACGAGTTCGAGCGTCTGATCGATTTCCTGCGCGTGCGCGAGCATGGGGAACAGAATCTGCACCTTGCCGAACGCCGACGCGCGCAGAATCGCCCGCAATTGCGTCAGGAACATGCGCGGCTCCGACAGGCTCCATCGAATGGCCCGCAGCCCCAGCGCCGGGTTCGGCGCCGTCTCGTACGAGTCGTGGCTGTCGAGCGGTTTGTCCGCGCCAACGTCAATGGTCCGGATCGTGAGCGGCAGCCCCTTCATCGACTCGACAGCACGCTTGTACGCCTGGAACTGCGCCTCTTCGGCTGGCGCCTCCTTCTCGTTCATGAAAAGGAATTCCGTGCGGAACAGCCCTACGCCGACGGCGCCAGCGGCCACCGCGGCCTTCGCGTCTTCCGGCAACTCGATGTTGGCGAACAAGTGGATGGGCGTGCCATCGATGGTCTGCGCGGGCGAGTGCTTCAGGCGCTGCAAGCGGCGCTCTTCCAATGCACGCTCGCTTTGCCGGTAGCTGTACTCCTCGAGCACGATCGGCGCCGGATCGACGATGACGATGCCGCTGTCGCCGTCGATGATGATGACGTCGTCCTGCTTGATGAGCAGACTGGCTTGTGCGACGCCTACCGCCGCGGGAATGCCCAGACTGCGGGCGACGATGGCCGTATGCGATGTCTTGCCGCCAAGATCCGTGACGAAGCCCTTGAACGTCTGTGACTTGAATTGCAGCATGTCGGCCGGCGCAATGTCGCGGGCCACGACGATCATGTCGTCGCGCGGCGTCTCGGCCACCACATGGCGGATGCCGGGCGCACCGGCCAGCGCCTTGAGCACGCGCTCGGCCACCTGTTCGATGTCCGCGCGACGCTCACGCAAGTATTCGTCGTCGATGTCTTCGAAGCGGGCAACGAGCACATCGAGCTGCGTAGTCAGCGCCCATTCCGCGTTGTAGCGGCGTTCGCGAATCAGCTTGATGACGGCATCGGCCAGCAACGTGTCATTGAGGATGAGCGTGTGAACGTCCAGGAACGCGCCCATCTCGCCAGGGGCGTCGTCCGGCAATTCTGCCTTGAGGGTATCGAGTTCGTGCTGGACGGTCGCCTGAGCGCCACGAAAGCGCGCGATTTCGTCGTCGATCTGGGACGGATCGAGCAGATAGTGCGGAACATCGAGCGTGGCGGGCGCAAGCAAATAAGCGCGTCCGATCGCGATGCCGCGCGAAACGGGAATGCCGTGCAGGGTGAAAGACAAGGAGGTCTCCCCAGTTCAGAGGCGGATAATTCGACCGTAATCTATGGACTTCGCTATGGACTTCGCTGCGTCGGGGGTCGCGTTTTGCGGTGGTGGGCAGCGGTTCGGCCGATGCACGGTCCACGCCTGGCGGCGCGCCTGCCCTGCGCCGCAACGCACCGCAACGACGCGTTATTCCCCTTCGCCGAACTTGTTCGCGATGAGGGCCAGGATCTCATCCATGGCTTGTTGCTCGTCGGGGCCTTCGGTCTCGACTTCGACTTTCGCGCCGATGCCGGCGGCCAGCATCATGACCCCCATGATGCTCTTCGCGTTGATTCGCCGACCATTCCGGGTCAGCCAGACCTCACTCTGAAATTTCGCCGCCAGTTGCGTCAGCTTTGCAGATGCCCGGGCGTGCAAGCCCAATTTATTTACGATCGTCGTTTCTTGTCGAAGCATGTTTCAGTGTGACGTAGTGTGTGTGGCCGGCGCACCCGCGCCGACTTCGAGAATACCTTTAGATCCGCCAGAAAGCACCTTCTCCGCCAGTGTGTCGAGTGGCACCGAGCGATAGCACACCGCCTTGATGAGCATCGACAGGTTCACCCCGGCGAGCACACGCACTTTCGGTCCGACGAGTTGCGCCGCGACATTCGATGGCGTGGCACCGAACAAATCGGTGAGGACCAGCACGCCATTTTCCTCGTGCAGTTGCGCGAGGCGCTCGCGGGCCGTCTCGACGAGCGCCGCCGTGTCCTGGTCGGGAACGACGTCGATCGCGCCGATGCGCGACGGACAGCCGCCGTAGATGTGCGAAACACACTCGCGAAGTGCCGAGGCGAGCGGTGCGTGGGCAATAATCAGAATTCCAGCCATGATGCTAGGCACGCCAAGCGCCGCGGGTGTTCGGGATACAAACACAACGACGAACGCGAACCTGTCGATTTTGGGACTCTTATTTTAGCAGGCGCGCAAAAACCCCGAATTTTCATCACGTTAGGGTCTGCCCCAAGCCGCTCCCCGGACCCCAGACCCGCCTGGCCTCAGACGGCCAGTTCCAGCGCGTCGATGAACATCTTCGGCACGTCGAAACCGGTCTGCGCCGTGATTTCCTGGAAGCACGTCGGACTCGTGACGTTCACTTCCGTGAGGTAATCGCCAATGACGTCCAGCCCCACGAGCAGCAGGCCACGTTGCCAGAGAATCGGGGCCAGTGCTTCGGCAATCTGACGATCGCGAGCCGACAAGTCACGCGCTTCGCCCAGACCACCGGCCGCGAGATTGCCGCGCACTTCGTTACCCTGCGGGATGCGCGCCAGCGAATGCGGCACGACCTTGCCGCCGATCACCAGCACGCGCTTGTCGCCGAGCTTGATATCGGGAATGAAGCGCTGCGCCATCACCGAGCGCGCACCGTTTTCACCGAGCATCTCGATCACCGCGCCGAGGTTGCGGCCGTCCGGACCAATGCGGAATACGCCCGTACCGCCCATGCCGTCGAGCGGCTTGTAGATCACGTCGTTGTGTTCCGCGTGAAAGGCGCGCAGTCGTGCGGCGTCACGCGTGACGAGCGTCGGCGCGACAAACTCACCGAACTCGGCGATCGCGAGCTTTTCCGAATGATCCCGAATCGCGCTCGGCTTGTTGAACACCCGCGCCCCGGCACGCTCGGCGATTTCCAGCAGCCACGTGGCGTTGATGTACTCCATGTCGAACGGCGGGTCCTTACGCATGAGCACAGCGTCGAACTCGGTGAGCGCCGCCACACGGGTGTCGACGACGTCATACCAGGCATGCGCATCGCCCGTCAGGCGGATTTCCTTCACGCGCGCATCGACCGTTGCGCCTTGCCACGCCATCTCGTGCGGCTCGCACGCGAAGATGCGGTGCCCACGACGCGCGGCTTCACGCATCATCGAGAACGTGGTGTCCTTGTAGGTTTTGAACTGGTCGAGCGGGTCGGCGATAAAGAGAATCTGCATCGATCGGCGGAGGTCGTGGGGGGTTCGGATGCACACACCGCAGGATGCGGCGACAGGCGTCTATTCTAGCCGAGGCGACGTTTTGCCGCTGCGCACCGGCGCACCGTCCACCCCGCGGCACGTCGGCAAGAACTTCACATCCGATCAGCGTTTCCGGTCGCTCCCGAACCGCCAAGCCCGAGGAGCAGCGACGCGTCGCGCACAGGGTCGAGGCGCGCGCGCATGAGCGACAGATGCGTCTTGAGCGTCTGCACGCCAATCGCGCACGCCTCACGCGTCTGCGATCGCGACTGGCCGGCCAGCAGACGCATCGCAATCTCGCGTTGTACGGGCGTGAGCGCCGTCCCCCAGAGCCGTTGCAACAGGCGCAGGGTCGGCGGTACGGCAAGGTGCAGGGCAATGCGCACGCGCTCCGTGGTTCTGCCGCCCATGCCGCACAAATGCGTGGCGTGCAGATGCAACGTGCCGCCGGGCACGGCCACCGCCTTGCAAACCTGCACGCCCGGCGAGACGGCGTCTGACGGGTGCAACGTCAGTTCATCGGCGAGCGACTGACACGCCTGCACGACCACGCACGCATCGGGCCACGCACGCCCCGGCATGGGTCGCCATACCCGATGCATCAGCGCCAGCGCCGCGGGGTCGGCCCACTCCGGCTGCCGCCGATGCCAGACGAGCGTGCCGGCCACGTCGTCGCCAATGTCGCCGGACGCCTCGGGCCAAAGGTTCGGCACGGGGGGCGTCATGGCTGTGAGCGGCGGGAAATTGGGACGCTCGGGGGCGGTGGTGAATTCTGCGGCAGCCGTCTCGAACGCCGTGACTTCACGCGCGCTGAAGCGCGGACGCGATCTGCGACGCGACACCAGCAGCCGCAAAGCACCGATGGGCGCGGCGACCGATGCATCGTCTCGATCGGAACGCTCAACGGCATCGCCCGTTGCCCGGGGTACCGGCAACAGGCAGACGTCGAGCAAATCACCGTCGGGAAGGCAACGATCGAGCTCGGGAGGACGGCGAAACGTCGTTGGCAACGCCCCCGCGCACCCTCGCGAGCGGCGCGCATGACCGCGCAGCATTTCACCGTGCGAGAGCGAGCGCTGCAACTCCGCTACTGGCGGCATCGCCCAGCCGCTGGCCGCGAGGCGCTCGCAGGCCGACGCGGGCGCCTGCGGTGCGTACCAGCAAGTGGCGCCGGAAGCTTCAGCCGGATCTCCCGATGCATGGCACCAGAGCGCCGCCACGCCGTCGGCCGCCAGCGATCTGCGCAGCGTCTCCAGCCACAGCGGCAGATAGTCCAGTGTCGGTACCGGCAATTGATGGATTTGACGAAGGCATGCGCGGACATCCCCTTGCATTCCGGTGTGTCTCCCAGTCCAGATAATTCCGAGGAAATTTCCTATTCCACGTGAACATGTGCGGACATCCCCCATTCGGGGGATGTTGGGCGCGTCAAACGGTCGCATCATCACACCATTGTTGATACAAACCGGACGACGGATCGGCACAGTACACCGATCCAAAAGTCGAAGGGGAAGCGCAGGAACCAGTTTGCGGGGGGGCCCGCCCAGGGAAGCCCCGATTTCCGGTCGTTGCATGAGGCGACCGGTAAATGTGACGCCCGGCTAGTCGGGGGGCCAGTCGGGCGTCTTTTTCTTTCACCGCTGATTTCGCCTCTCAGGACGAGAGACGACCGGGGCCGCCGCAGCGCGAGCGCGACCTCACATCAAATTCAGAAACTTCTCAAACAAACGACGAAACCGAAAGAACGTGAGCGAGCGTTACTCGCCGTCGAATCGGTCTTGCGTCGTCAATAGGTTTCCGGATCCGGGTCGGTGCGTTCGAGTTCGACCGACGCCGCGAGCAGCGCCAGACGCGCCACCACACCATACATATAGAACCGGTTCGGCGGTGCCGCCCCCGGCTTGGCGTGCACATCGGGCAGCGCCGTGTGCTCGAAGGCGAGCGGCACGAAGTGCATGCCGGGCGCGTTGAGGTTCTCGTCGGTACCGCGTCCGGTGTGCACGCGGTAAAAACCACCGACCACGTAGCGATCGATCATGTAGACGACCGGCTCGGCCACGGCCTCGTTGATGCGCTCGAAGGTATAGACACCTTCCTGCACGATCACGTCGTGCACCTCGAGACCTTCCTTCACCACGCTCATCTTGGTGCGTTCGCGGCGGTTCAGGTTTTTGATCTCTGCGGCGTCGTGCACCATCATCACACCCATGCCGTACGTACCGGCATCGGCCTTGATCACGACGAACGGCTTCTCGGTGATGCCGTATTCGCGATACTTCTTGTTGATCTTCTTGAGCACGGCGTCGACCGTATCGGCGAGCTTCTCTTCGCCAACGCGCTCATCGAAATCGATGCCCTCGCACTTCGCGAAGTACGGATTGAGCATCCATTGATCGACGTCGATCATCTTGGCGAATTTCTTGACGATGTCGTCATACGCCGAGAAGTGCTGGCTCTTGCGACGCATCGCCCATCCCGCGTGCAGCGGCGGCAGGAGGTACTGCTCGTGCAAGCCTTCGAGAATCGGCGGGATGCCGGCCGACAGGTCGTTGTTGAGCAGGATCGAGCACGGATCGAAATTCCGGAGGCCCAGCCGGCGCGGCGAACGCTCGAGCGGCTCGATCACGACGTGCTGTCCGTCGGGCAACTCGATGGTCGTGGGCTCGGTGATGTCGTCCGACAGACTGCCCAGACGCACATGCAGCCCGGCGTGACGCATGATCGTCGACAGGCGGGCAATATTTTGCAGATAGAACGAATTGCGCGTGTGCCGCTCGGGAATCAGCAGCAGGTTCTTCGCGTCGGGGCAGATCTTCTCGATGGCGGCCATGGCGGCCTGCACGGCGAGCGGCAGCACTTCGGGCGCCAGATTGTTGAAGCCACCAGGGAAAAGATTGGTATCGACAGGCGCGAGCTTGAAGCCGGCATTTCGCAGGTCGACCGAACAGTAGAACGGCGGCGTGTGTTCCTGCCACTCGAGCCGGAACCAGCGCTCGATGGCGGGCGTCGCATCGAGAATCTTCTTTTCCAGGTCGAGCAGGGGGCCTTTCAGGGCCGTGACGAGATGCGGAACCATGCTTCGCTCATATCCAGATGGAATATCGATTGTAGAGCATACGCCCGGCGCCCCCGCCGTTCGCCATGCCCCCGGAAGGGGCACCACGCCTTGCCGTCTGCGCGGGACCTGCCTGCGTCGCCCCTCGGGCAACGTCAGGCGCAGGCACGCGCTCAGGCAGGATCGGGGGAAGTGCAGTGCGATGCTGCGAGGCGAGGAGATGGGGGCGAAGCCGGCAATCGCAAGCAAACGCCAGCAAAAAAAACGGGCACCCCTTGGGTGCCCGCGCAAAGCCGGGGCCGGCTGTCCGACCGGCCATCAGCAACTCCTCTTGCTCGCCCCCCAAGGCGGGGGGCGGCCACGAATCCTTGCCGATTCGTGACGATTCGTTAGTGTCACACCCAGTCACCCCCGATCCCCCCGGCCAGGACCGGCCGAAGCCGAGCCTGAACGGTGCGATGAAACCGAGGGAGACGAAGCGGTTGCGATCAGATGCGATCAGTTGTGATAAGCCGATTCGCCGTGCGAGGTGATGTCCAGACCCTCGCGCTCTTCGTCTTCCGGCACGCGCAGACCCAGCACGATGTCGGCGATCTTGAAGGCGATGAACGCCACCACACCCGACCACACGAGCGTGGTCAGCACGCCCTGGAACTGAATCCAGACCTGACCGGCGATCGAGTAATCCGGCGCGACCTTGTTGGCCACGTAGTCGTAGATGCCCGTGCCGCCAAGCGACGGGGCAGCGAACACGCCCGTCAGAATCGCGCCGAGCATACCGCCCACACCGTGCACGCCAAACACATCGAGTGCGTCGTCGGCCTTGAGCATGCGCTTCAGACCATTCACCCCCCACAGGCAGATCAGGCCAGCCAGCAGGCCGAGCACGATCGAGCCCATCGGGCCGACGAAACCGGCCGCCGGAGTCACCGCCACCAGACCGGCCACAGCGCCCGACGCGCCACCGAGCATCGACGGCTTGCCCTTGCCGATCCACTCACCCGCCGTCCACGACAGCGTGGCAGCGGCCGTGGCGAGCAGCGTGTTGACGAACGCGAGTGCGGCGCCACCGTTGGCTTCCAGACCCGAGCCGGCGTTGAAGCCGAACCAGCCGAACCAGAGCAGCGAGGCACCGATCATCGTCATCGTGAGCGAGTGCGGCTTGAACGCTTCCTTACCGAAGCCCACGCGCTTGCCCACCATGTACGAGCCGACCAGACCTGCAATAGCGGCGTTGATGTGCACCACGGTGCCGCCTGCGTAGTCGAGCGCGCCCTTCTGGAAGAGCCAGCCGGCGTGCGCATTGGCAGCATCAGCGGCTGCGGCGTCGGTATAGGCGTCCGGACCCGGCCAGAACCAGACCATGTGGGCCATCGGCAGGTACGAGAACGTGAACCAGATCACCGTGAAGAGCAGCACGGCCGAGAACCGGGCGCGTTCGGCGAAGGCACCCACGATCAGCGCGCAGGTAATCGCGGCGAAAGCGGCCTGGAACGCCATGTAGGCGAACTCCGGCACGTTCACGCCCTTGGTGAAGGTTGCCGCGACCGAGTCAGGCGTCATTCCCTTGAGGAATATCCGATCAAAGCCGCCAAAGAACGGCCCCCCCTCGGTGAACGCGATGCTATAGCCGTAAATCGACCACAGCACGACCACCAGCGAGAAGATGATGAAACACTGCATCAGCACCGAGAGCATGTTCTTCGAGCGGACCAGACCGCCGTAGAACAGGCCCAGGCCGGGCAGCGTCATGAGAATCACAAACGCGGTACAGGTCAGCAGCCACGCCGTATCTCCTTTGTTCGGCGGTACGGGGGCAGCGGCGGGCGCAGCAGGTGCTGGCGCCGCGGCAGCGGCGGCGGGTGCCGCCGGTGCCGGTGCAGAAGCGGGAGTCGCAGCCGTTGCTGCGGGTGAGGCCGCTTCGGAGGCGGCAGCGGGCGCCGAAGCGTCCTGGGCTAGCGCGGCGGTGGAGCCGAGGCTCGCGGTGCCGACAACGCCCAGGAAAGCGGCAGCGAGCATGAGTTTGGCAAGCAGTTTTTTCATGATTATTGTCTCTTATGTAGGACCTTCACAGCGCGTCTTCGCCGGTCTCTCCCGTACGGATGCGAACCACGTGCTCGACGTTCGACACGAAAATCTTGCCGTCGCCAATCTTGCCGGTGCGGGCTGCCTGCTCGATGGCGTCGATCGCCTGATCGAGCAAGGCATCGCCGATTACCGCCTCGATCTTTACCTTCGGTAGAAAGTCGACGACATATTCTGCACCCCGATACAGCTCGGTATGGCCCTTCTGACGGCCGAAGCCCTTGACTTCGGTCACCGTAATGCCTGCCACGCCAATGTTCGAGAGGGCTTCACGCACCTCGTCGAGCTTGAAGGGTTTCACAATTGCGGTAATCAGCTTCATGATGAGTCGCTCCTTAGAATGTCTTCGACAACCCGACGACGACCGTTGCCTTGGAGAGTACTTTGCCGGAATTCGCGGCGGTGTAGTACTGCTCGTTGGCATTCGTATCGACGTAGGAGACCGACACGGAGAAGTTCTTGCCCAGGTCCTTCGACAGGCCGATCTTCCAGTCGGTATAGCTTGCCGCGCCGAAGTTGTGCACCCACTGGTGGCCCACGTGGCCCACGGCGGAAACGCCCCAGAAGCCCAGGTCGTAGGTCCCCGTCAGGTCGAGATAGCCGCTGTTCGACGTATCCTGGCCGTCCGGGCTCACGAGACCGAACAGGCGGGTCAGCGAGTGCGAGTACTTCAGCGTGATGGTTTTCCAGCCCACGGCGGCATACAGCTCAAACGTATGCGGACGCGGGTAATAGGCACCGGACGGATAGCTGCCCGGGTAGTAGTACTGCAAACCGCCGACATCGATGGTCCAGTCCGGAATGATTTCCTTCTTCCAGCCCCCGTAAAAATCCATCTCGATGGGAGCGCTTACCGCCGAATTTCCATCCGAAATCCAACTGATGTTCGATGCCCACACACCGGCATAAAGACCGGATTCATGGGCAAGATCGAAGCCGCCCTGAACCGCCGGACGCTTGCCCGTTTGCGAAATACCGCGGAAGCGATAGTCCGAAAACAGACCGATGTTGGCGGTAACCGTGAGCGGTTCGGCCGCAGCAGCGGCTGCGTCGGCCGGTGCCGCGGCGGGTGCTGCGCCGTCGGCACTCGCCTGCGCAAAAGCGCCGGCGGAAATTGCCATCGCACCAGAAAACACAACGCCAGCCATCGCAGTTGACACTTTTTTCATCACTTTCCCCTAAGTTGATATTTAACGTCTTGGTACAGCGTGCGGCAGGTTGCGGACTGGGTAGAGCAACTCTCGTGCCAGCTCCGGCACCTGCATGCGACGCGACGCGCACGATACGAATTTCGAGATAAAAAATTGGCAAAATTGCGGGGACGGTGAGGCGCGAGAACAACGCGAGCGGCGGCAATCACGTTCGCCGAATCGTGTCAGATCCTTACCGGGTAACGGTTAGCCGGGTTCCTGCGCTGGCTGGGCGCAGGAAACGGTGATAGAGTTGCGCCAACATTCATGTCCGCAGTCGGTGCACCACGTTGCACCGGTCAGACCGGAACTGCGAAGCACACTGACGGTGCAAGCACCACGTTGGTGCGGGGAAACGAACAGAGGAAGGCTTATGAAACCGAACGAGATCCTGCAAGACATGCAAGCCAAGGTGAGCGAGATGCTCAAGCAATCGCCCGCCAAGGATATCGAGCGCAACGTCAAAAGCCTGCTCAACCAAGGCTTCACCCGGCTCGATCTGGTGACGCGCGAAGAATTCGACGTGCAGGCGCAAGTGCTCGCACGTACGCGCGAGAAGCTCGAAGCGCTGGAAAAGCGCGTGGCCGAACTGGAAAGCCTGCGCAGCGAAGCGCAGGACTGACGACTCACAGGGGCGCCACGGCGCCCCTTGTTGTTTCCGGGCCTGCGTGCCAGCGCAAGCCCGTGACGCGCACGCCTTCTCGCCCGTGCGTCATGCTCGTCGCCCGAAGTCTCTCCTGAAGTCCCGATTCGCTATCGGAATCGTCCTAAATTCCGACAGACATTTCCTGCGCGTCGGTGCCGCCACTCCGAAAACACCCCCGCTCCCCCCTATTTCCGCCCATCAGACATTGCGCGGCGCCGCCTCTGGCATCGAATATCGACACATGCGATGCACTTCGCGATGTTCGAGCTACGAGGAGGAGATATGTCATTGGCAGTTGTGAGCAGCCGTGCGATCACGGGCATGGCGGCACGCGCAGTCACCGTGGAGGTGCATCTGGCGAACGGACTGCCGGGTCTGTCGCTGGTCGGCCTGCCCGATACCGAGGTCAAGGAAAGTCGTGAGCGCGTGCGCTCGGCATTGCAGAACAGCCGGTTTGAATTCCCAGCACGGCGCATCACCGTCAATCTGGCGCCTGCCGATTTACCGAAAGCCTCCGGGTGCTTCGACCTGCCGATAGCGCTTGGCATTCTCGCGGCCAGCGGTCAGTTGCCCGAAACCGGGTTGCGCACGCATGAGTTCGCGGGGGAGTTGTCGCTCACGGGGGAGTTGCGCGCCGTGCGCGGCGCATTGGCCATGGCGAGCGCGATTGCCGCCGAACCGTCAGCGCGTGCGCTGGTGCTGCCCGCGGGCAGCGCGCAGGAAGCGGCCCTGGTCGAGGATGCCACGGTCTATGGCGCACGCACGTTGCTCGATGTCTGCGCCCATCTCGCCGAGCCTGACGTGGCGACACCGCTGCCGCGTGCCGTGGTGCAGTGTCATCTCGCAGAATGCGCGTCATCCGGCCGTGGTGCCACGCGGGCAGTCGATATTCCCGACATCGGGGACGTCAAAGGACAGACGCATGCCAAACGCGCGCTGGAAGTCGCGGCGGCGGGCGGCCATCACCTGCTGTTCTACGGACCGCCGGGCACCGGCAAGTCGATGCTGGCGACGCGACTGGCAGGACTGCTACCGCCACTGAGCAAGGCGCAAGCCGTAGAGGCCGCCACACTGGCCAGCCTGAGCGCGCAGGGATTCGACATGCAGCACTGGGGGCGGCGGCCATTTCGCGCGCCGCATCACACGGCGTCGTCAGCGGCGCTCGTGGGCGGGGGGAGTGCGCCGCGTCCCGGCGAGATCAGCCTCGCCCATCGCGGCGTGCTCTTTCTCGACGAATTGCCCGAATTTCAGCGACGCGTGCTCGAAGTGCTGCGCGAACCGCTGGAGCTGGGCCACGTGACGATCTCACGCGCGGGAGGTCACGCCACGTTCCCTGCCGCCTTTCAACTCGTGGCCGCCATGAACCCGTGTCCTTGCGGCGATCTGGGACATCCGTCGCGAAGCTGCCGTTGCAGCAGCGATGCGGTTGCACGCTATCGCGGCCGTCTCTCGGGCCCGTTGCTCGATCGCATCGACCTGCATGTCGAAGTGCCCGCGCTAAGTGCCGAGACGTTTGCCGCGCCGGCCAGTGGCGAGCGCAGCGAGGTCGTGGCGCGACGCGTCAGGCAGGCGCAGGCGCGTCAGCTCTCACGGCAGGGGCAGTTGAACTGCGCACTGTCGGGCCGCGCGCTGGAAACGCAATGTGCATTGCAACCGGACGCTCAGGACGTTCTGCACCGCGCCGTGACACAGCACCACTGGTCGGCGCGCACCTATCACCGTGTGCTGCGCGTGGCGCGCACGATTGCCGATCTCGCGGGCTGTGAGGCGATGGATGCGAACCACGTCGGTGAAGCGGTGCAGTACCGCGAAGCGCCGTCTTCGTGATGTCGCCGTCACTCCAACGTAAAGGAGTCGAGAAATTGATCCACTTGTTCCTTCGACGGCGCTTTGGTCGCCAGAACGACCACCTGATAGACGTGATTGCCGCGGCCGACGAAACGCGCCGCGACGTAGCGCTCGGTCTTGTCGCTGGCCACGCCCTGTGCGGAGACGGCCAGCCCCGGAATCGCGGGCGCGTCGCCGGCTTGACGCACCATGACCTGCACGGGCGCAGCCGTCGCTTCGTTCACGTTGGCGAGCAGGCCATGCTGCAACTCGGTGAGGACGGTCTGACGCAGCGTTGCGTCATCGCTGGGCAGCGTCACGACGCCAACGGCAAAGAGTGCGGCATCCACCCGTGCGGCTTGCATCTGCATGGGCAACGGTCCCGAGGCGAACTTCACCTCGCGCGCGTCCTGCGTTGGTTTGGCAGGGTAGGTCGCCGCATACGCGCCGTCCTTGTCGTGCACCTCGCGCCAATCGTAGCGAGGGGAACAGGCGACGAGCACCATCGTCGCGGCAAGCATGACGCAGACACGGACAACGCGATTCATAGACGTAAGGAGGTTGGACGAAAGGAAACGCCCATTATCCGTCATGTGTTGCGCCACGAAGCCACGAGGCCACGAAGCCAAGAAAAACGGGGCGTCACCGATCCCGGTATCATCGGCGGCATGACACGCGCCACAGCCCAAATGCCCCACATTACCCACCTGCCCCGCCAGTGGTTCGCCAGCGTCTGCGGCATTCATCGCAAGCTCGCGTGCACAAGTCGACCGGCAGAACGCTCACGAATCGCCAGCCCAATAGCGACGACGCTGGTCATGTTGACGGCCGCGTTTGCCATCGGCACGGCCACCGCAGCACCGGCCGGCACCACCGGCCTGGCGGCAAAACTCGAACTGGCACAGGCGACGGGCGTCACGTATCCGCACGAGGGCGCCTCCGCCGCGGTGCCGCTCGACAGCAAGACCGCCGCAAAGCAGCAGGCCGCCGTGCCGGTGGCGACGGACTTCGCGGCTCACGCTCGCCGCGCCGCCGCACTCGACGCCCCGTTGATCGTGCTGGTGTCGCTGCGTGACTGCGTCTACTGCGGCCCGATCCGTCAACGCGAACTCGCGCCGCTGGTGCGCAGCGGCAACTATGAAGTGCGCGAGATCGGCATGGACAGCACCGCCCCGGTGCGCGACTTCGACGGATCGACGACGACGGGTGTGGCCTGGGCACGTGCGCATGGCGTGAAGGTATCGCCGACGGTTTTGTTCCTCGATACGAGCGGACGCCCCGTCGCCGACCCATTGATCGGTGCAGGACTGCCAGACTTCTACGGCGCCTATCTCGACGACGCGATCGCCCGTGGACGGGCGCGTCTGCACGCCGGGAGCGGTGCCACGACACGCTGAGATTCAGAGTAGAATCAGCCTCACCCGATGAACCCTATCACCCACACGGCTGTGTCATGAGCGCTACGACCTCCCGCAAGTCTGCCCTGGGCAAGATCCTCGCCATTGCGATCATCGCGATCGTGACGATCGCCGCATATTTCACGTTCGCTGGTCAGAAGCGCGCGCCCGAGGCGACGTTCACGCTGCTCTCAGGACAGAAAGTCGGCACCGAACAACTCAAGGGCAAGGTCTATCTGGTCAACTTCTGGGCGACGAGCTGCACGACGTGCATGAAGGAAATGCCGACGATGGTGCAGACGTACGAGAAGTACAAGGGCCAGGGTCTGGAATTCGTCGCGGTCGCGATGAGCTACGACCCGCCGATGTATGTGATGAACTACGCGCAGTCGCGTCAGTTGCCGTTCAAGGTGGCCATGGATTCGGATGGCAGCGTGGCCAAGCAGTATGGCAACGTGCAGCTCACGCCGACGACCTTCGTTGTGGATCGCGACGGCAAGGTACTCAAGCAGTACGTGGGCGAGCCGGAATACGCCGAGCTCGACAAGCTCATCGAGAAGGCGCTGGCCAAACAAGCCTGACGCACCCCACACCGCCCCGCATCACCGCATCGCAAGCGCCCCTAGGGGCGCTTTTGTTTTTGGCGGCGCCGTCAGCGGGCTGCACCATCGGCGCCCGCCGTCAGCCCCCCTCCCCTTGACCACGGGTGTGCAGTCCATAGCGCTTGAGCTTCTCGTACAGCGTTGCCTTCGGCACATGCAGCGCCTCGGCAGTCGCGGCCACGTTGCCCTTGCTGTGCGCCAGTGCTTCTTGCAGCACCGCGCGCTCGAAGCGTTCCACCTGCTCCTTGAGCGGCAGCGGTGCAAGCGAATCCCCCTCGGGCGCGCTCGCCACGCCCAGCACCAGCCGATCTGCCGCGTTGCGAAGTTCGCGTACGTTGCCCGGCCAGTCCGCCTGCATCAACTCCTGACGCATCCGATCAGAGACCACCGGCGCCGGGCGTCCGTAACGCACGGCCGAGTCGAGCATGAAGTGCTCGAACAGCGGCAGGATGTCTTCACGACGCTCGCGCAGCGGCGGCAACGCCAGCGTCACCACATTCAGGCGGTAGTACAGATCGCGACGGAAAGTCCCCTCGCGCACCAGCGCTTCCATATCACCTTTGGCCGCCGCGACCACACGGCAGTCAACGCGAATCGACTGATTCGACCCAAGCCGCTCCAGCACGCCATCCTGCAACACGCGCAGCAATTTGACCTGCAACGCCGCCGGCATGCTCTCGATCTCGTCGAGAAACAACGTGCCGCCCGACGCATGCTCCAACTTGCCGATACGGCGCTTGGCCGCGCCGGTGAATGCCCCGACCTCGTGCCCGAACATCTCGCTCTCGAAGATCGCCTCGGGCAACGCGCCGCAGTTCAGCGCGACGAACGGCGCATCGCGACGACGCGACAACTCGTGCAGGCTGCGCGCCACCAGTTCCTTGCCGGTACCGGTGTCGCCGTTGATGAGCACGGGCGCATCGGTCATCGCCACGTTGGCGATCAGCGTGCGCAACGTCTCCATCGCCGGACTGCGGCCGATGATGCGCGAGGCGCGTCCGCCCTGCTCGGCCAGTTCGCGACGCAGCGCCT
Organism: Pandoraea sp. ASV26; assembly: GCF_016428915.1. Taxonomy (GTDB): domain Bacteria; phylum Pseudomonadota; class Gammaproteobacteria; order Burkholderiales; family Burkholderiaceae; genus Pandoraea. Next base: position 43,036 of record NZ_JAELTP010000011.1, on the reverse strand, counting down.
GGTTCTCCAGCATGAGCTTGCGAGTCTCGAGCGCGCGCTTGGCCGATTCGATCAGACGATCCGGCGCGAAGGGCTTCTCGATGAAGTCGTAGGCACCGTCGCGAATCGCCTGCACGGCCATCGAAATATCGCCGTGACCGGTCACGAGAATCACCGGCACTTCCGGAGCATGCTGACGCAGATGCGCGAGCAGTTCGAGCCCGCTCATGCCGATCAGGCGAATATCGGACACCACGATGCCGGCGAAATCCGGCGTGATGCGCTCGCGCGCGGCCTCCGCGGACGCCAACCCGAAGGCATCGAGTCCGGCGAGTTGCAGGCTTTGCAGCGTGGCGCGCCGCACGAGTTCGTCGTCTTCGACGAAGAGGATCTGAAGGTTCTTGTACATCATGTGATGGTCGTGCCTGTGCGCTGCACACGGCGCAGCGTCACGAGAAATTCTGCGCCACCGCCGGGAACGTTGCGCGCGATCAACTGGCCGCCGTTCTCCTGCGCGATGGACGATGAGATGGCGAGTCCGAGCCCCATGCCCTGACCGCCCTCCTTGGTACTGAAAAATGGCTCGAACAACCGCGGCATATGCGCCTCCGAAATGCCCGGCCCGTTGTCGCGCACATAAATGCGCACCCACTGGTCGTCGGCGTCCACATCGATCCAGATCGACGGCGGCGCGTGCCGACCCGATGCCCCCGCCACGGCGTCGATGGCGTTGCCCACCAGATTGATCAACACCTGTTCGAGGCGCAATCCTTCGCAGGCGACCTGCACCGCTTCCAGCCCGTCGGCAAACGTCGTCGTCACGTGGATACCGGCCAGACGCACGCGCAGCAGCATCAACGTATTGTCGAGCGCGCGGTGCACCAGCGCCTCCATGTCACCCCGGCGCGCCCGGCCCGCGAAGAGGCGCAGTTGCCCGGTGATCTTGCCCATGCGATCGGTGAGCGACGCGATGGCTTCCAGATTCTCCTGCGCCGCCCCGTACTCGCCGCGCTCGAGCAGCACGCGCGTATTGTCGGAGAAGCTGCGCAGCGCCGAGAGCGGCTGATTGAGTTCGTGCGTGATACCGGCGGCCATCTGCCCCAGTGCCACGAGTTTCGACGCCTGCACGAGTTCGCTTTGCGCCTCGCGCAGTTCATGCTCGGTCCGCGAGCGCTCCTGCACTTCCGTCTGCAAACGCTCGTTCGCCGCTTGCAGATCGGCCGTGCGCTCCGCGACTCGCTCGCCCAGCTCGGCGTAAGCCGACTGCAATAGCTCGCGGCTCTTGAGCATATCGCGCACGCGCTGACGCCGCTGGTTCCACGCCACCCCCAGCAGGCAGGTGAACGCGGCAAGGCACGCCGCGGCCACCGCCGCGATCCGTGCATTCGTGATGACCTGATCGAGCGGGGCGAAGTACATCAGCGTCCAGTCCGGCTCGCCGAGCTTGCGCTGCACGGCGAGAAAGCGCCGCGTGTTGCCCGCACCGCGACCGTCACGCACGGTCACCACTTCGCCATCGGCGTCGAGTCGTTCGTCCTCGGTCCAGGCAAGGGGCGTGATGTTCTGGTTGTAATACTGGCGCGTGCTGTCGAGCGCCGCCTTCACGTCGGGGGTCAGCGGGGCGAGCGCGCGATACTGCCAGCGCGGCTCGGACGACAGGAACACCACCCCGTGATCGTCGGCCACGACGACCGGCTCGGAGGCGTCGGCACCGGCGCGCTGGAACCACTCCAGGTTGAGCTTGACCACGACCACGCCGCGAATATGACCGTCCACGACAATCGGTTGAGAGACGAAATACCCCGGCTCGCCGGACGTCGTCCCCACGCCGTAGAAGCGGCCTAATGCGCCCTTGATCGCGTCGATGAAATACGGACGGAAGCGGTATTCTTGTCCCACGAACGTGGCCTTCTCGCGAAAGTTGCTGGCAGCCAGTGCCAGACCATTGGCGTCGATCACATAGGCCGCCGACGCCTTGGCGCGCTGATTCACGTCGAACAGGTAATCGTTGGCACGTTGCACGACCGCGCGATCTTTCGGATTGAGCAGCAGATCGTGCACGTACGGATGCAGCGACAGCAGATACGGCAGGAATTCGTAACGGTCGACGGTGCTGCGCAGGCTGCCCGCGTAGCGCTCGACGCGCGCACCGGCGTTCACGCGCAGATCGGCCACGCCGCGCTGCCAGCTCAGGGCATACGTCAACCAGCAAAACAGGACGCTCGCCAATAGCATGACGACGATCCATGACCCACGGCGCATCGGCACAGTCCTCTCGAGATCGATGGGGACTTCGTCGCGCCGGGGGTCCGCAGGGGACGCCGCGTCACCTTTCGGTGCGCGGATCAGGGTGTCGTGCAGGAGGGCCATTGGGGCACAGCGTGCGTGAGCCAAAGGACCACCGGGCGGCGAAGCTCAGGCGCTATTGTGCCTGTGCCGCGCCGCCCGGTGGCGAACGTTGCATTGGCGGTGGGCCGGTGCGCTCACGCGAGAGAACTCACGCGCCGCACCGGCGGCCCCCGCCGCCAGCCGTCAGGCCAGTTCCGCCTGACGCTGGCCGGACATGGCTTGCGCCAGCTTCTTGCGGTCGAGCTCTTTTTCCCAGGCCGACACGACGATCGTGGCAACACCGTTGCCGCAGATGTTCGTGAGCGCACGGCATTCGCTCATGAAGCGGTCGATACCGAGGATCAGCACCATGCCGGCCACCGGGATCGTCGGGATCACGGCGAGCGTTGCGGCCAGCGTGATGAAGCCGGCGCCGGTCACGCCCGAAGCGCCCTTCGAGGTCAGCATCGCCACGGCGAGCAGCGTGAGCTGCTGACCCCAGGTCAGGTCGATGTTGGTCGCTTGCGCAATGAACAGCACGGCCATCGTCATGTAGATGTTCGTGCCGTCGAGGTTGAACGAGTAACCGGTCGGGATCACCAGACCCACCACCGACTTCGAGCAACCGGCCTTCTCCATCTTTTCCATCAGATGCGGCAGCGCGGCTTCCGACGAGCTGGTACCCAGCACGATCAGCAGCTCTTCCTTGATGTAGGCGAGGAAGCGGAAGATCGAGAAGCCCGTGAACTTGGCGATCAGGCCCAGCACCACGATCACGAACAGGAACGACGTCAGGTAGAACGTGCCCATGAGCTTGGCGAGCGGCACCAGCGAGGCAATGCCGTACTTGCCGATCGTGAAGGCCATCGCACCGAAGGCACCCAGCGGCGCGACCTTGGTGATGATGTGCACCACGCGGAAGAGCACGCCCGAGACGCTGTCGATCCAGCCCGTGACCACACGGCCACGCTCACCGATCATGCCCAACGCGGCGCCGAAGAGAATGGCGATCACGAGGATCTGCAGAATCTCACCCTTGGCGAATGCATCGGTAATCGTGTTCGGGATCAGATGCAGCAGGAAGTCGACGAACGTGTCGCCGTGGGCAGCCTTCTCGGCGTAGCCCGCGATCGCCTTCGGATCGAGCGTGCTGATATCGACGTTGAACCCGGCACCCGGCTTCAGAATGTGGGTCGCCACCAGGCCGATGACCAGCGCGAGCGTCGAGACGACTTCAAAGTAGATGAGGGCCTTGCCGCCAACGCGGCCGACCTTCTTCATATCTTCCATGCCGGCAATACCGGTCACGACCGTACAGAAGATCACCGGGCCGATGATCATCTTGATCAGCTTGATGAACGCGTCACCAAGCGGTTTCATCTGAATGGCGAGGTCGGGCTTGAAGTGCCCGAGCAGCACGCCGATGACGATGGCGATGAGCACCTGCACGTACAGGATGCGGTAAAAGGGTTTTTTGGTCTGGGTTTGCATGTTGTTTCCTCTCCAGGCGGCGGGGCAAGCCACCACCCTCGTTATCAATCCGCGGTGACGCCGCGAATCTCGCTTTGCGCAAAGCGCATTTGCTCCTCCATCACCATCTGGGCCAGCTCCTTCTTCAACTCATTGAATTCGCTGCCTGCCGTGTCGCGCGGACGGGGTAGTTCGATGACCACGTCCCGCTTGACCGTGCCCGGCCGGTACGTCATCACGACGACCCGGTCGGCCAGATAGATCGACTCCTCGATGCTGTGTGTGACGAAAATGATCGTCTTTTTGAATTCCTCCCAAATACGCAGTAGCTCGTCCTGCAACGTGCGACGCGTGAGCGCGTCGAGTGCGCCGAACGGCTCGTCCATGAGCATGATCGGGCTGTCGAGCGCGAGCACGCGGGCAATCGCCACGCGCTGACGCATGCCGCCCGAGAGATCGCGCGGGAACCTGTCGCGAAACTCGCGCAGGTTGAGCTTGCCGAGCAACAAGTCCACGCGCTCGTTGATCTCGGCGCGTTTCATTCCCTTGATTTCCAGCCCGAAGGCGATGTTCTGCGCCACCGTCATCCACGGAAACAGCGCGTACTCCTGGAACACCATGCCGCGATCCGGGCCCGGCTCGGCCGCGGCGTTTGCACGGCCGTCGATGCGAATGGCACCCGAGCTCGGCTGCACGAAGCCCGCGAGCGCATTGAGCAGCGTCGACTTGCCGCAACCCGACGGGCCCAGCAGGCAGACGAACTCGCCCGCACCGATGTTCAGGTCGATGTTCTTGAGCGCGTCGATGGTGCCGCCGGGAACGGCGAACTGTTTGTTGACGTTGTCGATTTCGATCAGCATGTCGTTCGCCTCACTTGGTTTCGAGACCACGGTGCCACTTGAGCAGGTGGTTGTTGAGACGATCCATGCCCAGATCGATCACCAGACCGAGCAGACCGATGGTCAGCATGCCGGCGATGATCTTGTCGGACCACATGTACTCACGCGCTTCCAGAATGCGATAGCCGAGGCCGTTGTTCACGGCAATCATCTCGGCCACGATCACGACGATGAACGCCGTACCGATGCCGATGCGAATGCCCGACAGGATGTAGGGCGTTGCGGCCGGCATGATGACGCGGCGAAAGATCGTGAACTGGCTCGCGCCGAGGTTGCGAGCCGCACGCAGATAAATGCCGTCGACGTGACGCACGCCCGCGATCGTGTTCATCAGCACCGGGAAGAACGCCCCGAGCGCAATGAGGAAGAACGCGGGCGGATTGCCCAGTCCGAACCAGAGAATCGCCAGCGGGATGTACGCGATCGGGGGAATCGGACGCACGACCTGCACCAGCGGATTGAACAGCCCGTACACACGAGTGCTCGTGCCCATGAGCAAGCCGAGCGGCAGCGCAATCACGGTGCCCACGAGAAAGCCCATGACAACGCGATACAGACTGTTGGCGGCATCGGTGAGCAGTTCGCTCGAATGCAGCCACGCGCCGAAGCCCTCGGCCATCGACACGGTCGGTTGGAGGTATTGCCACCACTTGGTCACGACAGCGACCGGCGATGGAAGAATGATCGGGTTGATCCACTCGAGGCCCGTGACGATCTGCCAGATCACCACGACCGAGAGCGGAATCAACACACCACGCAGCAAGCGCGTGGTGCGCGAGGCACCCGTAGAAGCAAGCACAGCGGCCATCCGTTCGCCCCGCCTTACTTGATGTTCAGCTTGGTCTTGGCCTTGGCGAGCAGGTCGAGCTTGACCCAATCGTCCGCCTTCGGCACCGGATCCTGCAGCTTGCCCACGCCGTACTTTTTCATGAGGTCGGTCGTGAGCTGCACATGCGAGGCACTCAGGTCGTAGCTATACGGCGAGTTGCCGATGGCATCGCTGAAGTCCTGCGTCGTGATCTGGTTCTTGAACATGTCCTCGCGCACGTACTTCTCGGCCGCTTGCGGGTTCTTGATGAAGTAGTCGGTCGCTTCGACGAACGCATACATCAGGCGTTGCGCCACGTCCGGCTTCTCCTTGTAGAGCTTCTCGGTGATCACGAGCGCGCGCACCGGCTCGCCGATGGGCGTGTCGTAAGGCTTGAGCACTTCCACGCCAAAGCCCTTGTTGATGGCTTGCGAGGCCTGCGGCTCCGACTGGCACATCGCATCGATGCTGCCGGCAGCGAGCGCCTGATTCAGATCGGCATAGGCCATGAACAGGATCTGCACGTCCTTGCCAGGCTGATCCGACCACGTGAGACCCGCCTTGGCCAACTCGGCATACAGAATCAGTTCCTGAGCACCGCCACGCGCGACACCCACCTTCTTGCCCTTGAGATCGGCCACCTTCGTGACCGGCAGACCCTTCTTCGCGACCAGACGCACACCGCCCTTCGCGAAGCCGGCCACGGCATAGATCGGCGCCCCCTGCGCACGACCTGCGATAGCCGCGTCAAGCGCGCTTGCCGACACGTCGATCTGCCCCGCCACGATCGCCGGCATGATGTCCACGCCCTTGGCGAACATGCGCTCCTCGATCTTCAGACCGTACTTCGGCCCGATGACCTTCATGTACGACACCGCGCCGTAATGGGCGAACTTCAGATTGCCCAGACGCACCAGGTCATCGGCAAACGCGTGTAGCGAAGCTGCGCACAGCGCTGCGGCAGCAAGACATTGCTTGAACATAGGTCTCCTCTCTTATTTGAACGGCTTGCCTTGCGTCTCCGGATCCCCGTCGGGTTTCCAGACAACGCGGCAGCACGCGCGATAGAAAGCAATACTTATGCCAGATGCGCAAGTGCCTGATTTTATTGAGCGAAACTGTGGAAAACCCGATGGTCGGTTATACGGAAAGCTGGAAAACGAGCGGAGATACTTTCTGGATTTCCAGAAAATCAGGTGAAATGGGGAAATTTCACGCGGCGCATCGGGGAAACCCCGAGGCGCACGGCACACAACGGGCCGTTGAGAAAATCGAAACTTCTCTTGAATGCGTCCGCCGAGGCGGCGGGCGCATCGAAGAGAACATCATCGCTCGCCGGTCACTGGCGGCGCAGCGACGCAGTGGCAATGCATCAGGCCGACAGGGCTTCCGGCATCGGGATCTGGTAGCCCAGCGCGGCGGAGATCTCAGCAGCGCAGGCCGACAGGCGCGACGAGATATCGGGCAGCAGCGCGCGGGTCATGCGCGACGACGGTCCGGAGGCGGACAGCGACGCGATCACTTCACCCGACGCATCGCGCACCGGCACTGCCACCGACACGGCGTCCGGCGCGAGTTCGCCGAAGCTCACGGCGCAATCCTGACGACGCACGTTGAGCAGTTCGGCTGCGAGCTCGTCGCGCTCGATGAGCGTGCCCGCCGTGAAGCGCTTGCGCGGGCGGCCCAGCACCTGTGCGCGAACGTCGTCCGACGCGAACGCCAGCAGCACCCGGCCCGACGCCCCCACATACAGGGGACGACGATTGCCGACCACGCCATGCACGCGCAACTCGTGCGTCGATTCGACACGTGCCACGCACAGCGACTCGAGGCCATCGCGCACACGAAGCTGGATGTTCTCGTTCAGGGCGCGGCTGAGCGCCTGAAGATGACGATGCGCCACCTTCACGAGATTGACCTGCTCGTGTCCCGCCACACCGAGCACGAGCGCCTGGGCGCCGAGTACGTAGGTGACCGGGCTGCCCTCGCGGACCACCCAGCGGTGCCGTTCGAGCGTTGCCAGCAGACGAAACGCTCGCGACTTGTTCAGGCCGGCGCGCTGCGCCAGTTCCGTCACACCCAGGCCGGGGCACTCCCCGACCAGCGACAGCAGCGTAAGCGCCGTGTCGACTGAAGCGACTGTGTAGTCCATCAAACTTCCTCGCTATGTTGTTCGGCATAAGCGGCGAGCGCCGCCGCGAATTGGCCAAGTTGCGATTGCAGCGTCAAGAAGCCGTCATGCTTCTCGCCGCGCGATTCATTCAGGTAAAGCGCTTGATTCAGCTCGATCTGCACACTGTGACGACGCTCGGCGGGACGTCCGAAGTGGCGCACCAGATCCTCACGGCCTTCGTCATGACCCGGCGTGTTGTAAGCCACGCGAAAGCCCAGTCGCATGAACTCGGCCATGATCCAGCGCGAGAACGCCGGGTCGGCTGTCGTCCCCCCGCCGTCACTGATGCGCACATCCGCACGCAAGGTGCCCGCGTCGGGATCGAGCGCACCGCCGCGGGCACGCATCGAATGGCAATTCAGATGCCAGACCACGCCGTGCCGGCGCCAGGCGGCGTCGAGCGCATCGCGCAGGGCGTGACGGTACGGCAGGTAATAGTCGTGAATGCGCCGCTCGACCTCGGCCACCGACAGGCGCCGGTCGTAGAGCGGTACGTTCGGCGCGGCAAACCGGTGCAGCAGCCCGACACCTCGCTCGCTGCACGCTTGCGGACGCGCGTCATGCGGCCACAGGCTCGCCAGCAACTCCGGATCGATGTCGTGCTCGGCACGGTTCGGGTCAATATAGGCGCGCGGGAAAAGCGCAGCGACGAGCGTGGCGCCGTAATGCGTTGCCACCGACCATAGTTCCTCGACATAGGCATCGCCGCAGGCGAGGATCGCGGCCGTCGGGGCGACGGTGTCGAAGTCCGGCGGAAACACGTGACCACTGTGCGGCGCGTCGATCACGAGAGGCAAATGCCTCCCCTGGCCCCCTTGTGGCGCTTCCACAAAATATCGGCCCTCAGTGACCTGACGGGACATGCCCTCTCCTCGCGCGCATCCGAACTTCCCTCCGCCAATACCAATGACGGACACATTGTTTTGTCAAGCAAAACAAGGTTTCAATATTCTGAAACAACAGGGGGGCGTCGACAAGGTAAGGGTTGTTACAACATATTTCGCGATGGGATGGGCCGCGGCGGACGGGTGACGCGATGCGTTCAGCGACGTTCCACGCAGATAGAGACGTGTTTCCAGCAAGTAGTCGACGCGCATCCGCCAACGCCGGCCGTATTGCTTAGCAAACCGGGCGCAGGTTGTGACGCGTCGTAATTCAGACAGCGCCGTCCGCCAAGCCTCTGCGCGGGGCCGCCGGGCCGCCGGGGAAGGTAAAGGAGGTGAAGGAGCCGGAAGAGGAGAAGGCGGGCAAAACGGTGCGCAAGCACGCGCGCAAACAAAAACGCGGACCGTCTTTCGACGGCCCGCGTTCTGTGTCTGACAGCGAGGTGAGGCGTTGGCGAATCAGATCGCGTCTGCCACGCCGGCCTCATGCGCCTGCACGTCGGCGTGATAGCTCGAACGCACCATGGCGCCCACGGCGGCGTGAGTGAAGCCCATCTTGTTGGCTTCTTCTTCGAACATCTTGAACGTCTCGGGCGTGACGTAGCGACGCACCGGCAGGTGGTGTTCCGACGGCTGGAGGTATTGACCGATCGTGAGCATGTCGACGTTGTGCGCACGCAGATCGCGCATCACTTCGAGAATTTCTTCGTCCGTCTCGCCCAGACCGACCATCAGGCCCGACTTCGTTGCCACGTCCGGATGCTTCGCCTTGAACTCCTTGAGCAGGGTCAGCGAGTGCTGGTAGTCCGAGCCCGGACGCGCTTCCTTGTACAGACGCGGCACCGTCTCGAGGTTGTGGTTCATCACATCGGGCGGGGCGGCATTGAGGATGCCCAGCGCGCGATCGAGACGTGCGCGGAAGTCCGGCGTCAGGATTTCGATGCGGGTTTGCGGCGAGAGCTCGCGCACGTGACGGATGCAGTCGACGAAGTGCTGGGCACCGCCGTCGCGCAGGTCGTCGCGATCCACGCTCGTGATCACCACATACTTCAGACGCAGCGCAGCGATGGTCTTGGCGAGGTTGAGCGGCTCGTCGACGTCGAGCGGGTCCGGACGGCCGTGGCCGACGTCGCAGAACGGGCAGCGGCGCGTGCACTTGTCGCCCATGATCATGAACGTGGCCGTGCCCTTGCCGAAGCATTCGCCGATGTTCGGGCAGCTCGCCTCTTCACACACCGTGTGCAGATTGTGCTCGCGCAGGATCTGCTTGATCTCGTAGAAACGGGAGGTGTGGGTGGCCGCCTTCACGCGAATCCAGTCCGGCTTCTTCAGACGCTCGATCGGCACGATCTTGATCGGAATACGCGCGGTCTTCGCTTGCGACTTTTGCTTGGCGGTGGCGTCGTAATCGCCGTCGATCGTGCGAACTTCCTTGTTCGCGGTGTCGTTCTGAGTCACGGTGGTGGTCATGATGGGGCTTTTCAGACGTCCAATCGGGCGGCGGCGTGTGCGCTGGCGGCCGGGTCGGCCTGCGGCGCGGCTTCGGCCGTCGCGGGGTGCTGTTCGAGATGAAGACGAAGTTGCTGCGCCAGTCGCGCGGCCACTTCGTCCCAGCGGGGTGCCACGCCGAGCGTGGCCATGTCTACGGTTTGCAAGCCGGCGTAACCGCACGGATTGATCCAGTCGAACGGCCGCAGATCCATCGCGACGTTCAGCGACACGCCGTGATAACTGCATCCGTTGCGGATTTTCAACCCGAGCGCGGCGATTTTCGCACCGGCATGCGCTGCGGCACCGTCGCCCGGACTCACATAGATGCCCGGCGCGCCGGCCCGGCGCTCAACGTCGAGATTATACGCCCCAAGGGTGTCGATCACCGCCTGCTCGATCAAACGCACCATTTCACGTACGCCCAGCTTGCGCCGGCGCAGATCCACGAGCAGATAAATCACGACCTGTCCCGGGCCGTGGTAGGTGATCTGGCCCCCACGGTCGACTTTGACGAGCGGAATGCCGGTATCGGCAACGAGCAGATGAGCGGGATCGCCGGCGAGTCCAAGCGTGTAGACAGGCGGATGCTGGACGATCCAGAGCTGGTCGGGGCCGTGCGGGCCACGCGTGTCGGTGTACGCACGCATGGCGTCGAACGATGTGGCGTAGTCTTCGGTGCCGCGCCAGCACACTTCGATCGGGGAGGTCATGGACGCAATTTTAGCGAAACCGGGGCAGTCTTGCTCGACGTGCCTTCATGTCGCGCGATGTCGCCTGCCATCCGCCGTACGGGCTAGTGTTCCCCGGCCGCAAGGGCTGAACCGGCTGTATCGGCTATACCGGCTGTATAGGCCGCCCGGCTCTCGCCAGCCCCGCCGTCCTAGCCGGCTTTCCTCACGGGTGCCGTGCCCATGCCCCGGGCGTACCAGCCGGCGGCCAGCAGGATCATCACGCCACCGAGCCACTGCGTCGGATGCAGCACGATGCCGAACGCCAGAAAGTCCACGGCGACGGCAACCACCGGATAAACGAAGCCGAACACCGCGAGGCTCGACGTCGACGCCTTCTGAAAAGCGCCGTACAACAGCAGATACATGAACGTCGTGTGGAAAAGACCGAGCGTCACGATGGCGCCAATCTCACGCGGCGCCGAGGGCAAGTGTTGGAAATCCGCCATCCAGACGAAGACAACGGCGCCGATCGCCATATGCAGCGCTGCGATGATCTCGGGACGCAGGGTCCCGGCCAGCTTCTTGGTGAACAGCGTAGTCGCGGCGTAAAGCGTGGCAGCGGCCAGCGCACTCGCGACACCGATCAGATACCCCGCCCCATGCACACCGCCCGGCTCGGCCAGAATCACCAACCCGGCAAACGCGGCGCCAAGACACCCGAGCGTAGCCAGCGACGGGCGTTCGCGCGTGACGACGACGCCCGCCAGCACAAGGAGGAACGGCTGCACGTTGTAGACGACGGTCGTAATGCCCACGGACGTCAACCGGTAAGCCGTGAACAGGAAATACCAGTTCGAGACGAGCGTAATGGCGCCGAGCGTGACGTTCACGACTTGCCACCGCGCCATGCGCAACCCGCGCCAGTAGCCCCGGTACGCGCACCAGGCGCACAGACTGGCCGCGCCGATCAGGCAGCGGAAGAAGACCACATTGAGCGCTGGTTGCCCGGACATCAGCACGAAGAAACCGATCGTGCCCGAGATCACCATGGCGGCGATCATCAGCCACCGGCCGAGGCGTTCGTCGCGCTCATCGCGTTCGTCGGCTTTCGGATGGCGAAGTGCAGGGTCAGACTGGGACGGCATCGGGGCCGAGCGGGAGACTTCGGTCATCAGGCAACGACTTCTCTTGTTTTGACGCGTTATCGAGACGTTTTCGGGTCGATTGTTGCGCGTCTTGTTGTGAATTCCAGTAACACGTTGACGGTGCCGGCATCAGCCCACAAAACGAAACACGCGCGCTTCGGCGTTCACCGTCGAAGCGCGCGTGATATTGACGAGCTAACGCCCGGGATGTCGTCAGGCGGCCGCCGTACAGGAGTTCGCTTCGCGGGCGGCACGGCGTCCGGCGAGCCACTTGCGCAGCACACGGACCAGCGCGAAACGATGGCTCACTTCGCGCTGCAACTCGGCTTCCGCCCCGTGGTCGGACGACACCCAGTAGCGGCGTCCGGGCTCGACGGCCAGGCGCTGGCCGGGCATCAGCCAGTAATCGCGCGGATCCCCCGCCCGTGTGACCCAGACCGCCGATCCGCGGGCAACCAGCGTATGCTCGTGGTGCAGGTCGAGGGTGACCACTTCGCCCGGACGAATACCGTAGAAGTACTGAACCCTTGTCAAATTGTTTTGCATTTTACGACCCCCACTCAGTGCGAGACAATGACTGAATCATAGGGACTGCCAAGCGCTACACCAAACGACATATTTTCACGGCCTTGCGAATAAAGCTCACATGGATCTTCGCAGACTTCCCAACCTGAGTGCCTTGCGTGCCTTCGAGGCAGCGGCCCGCCTCGAGAGCTTCTCGCGCGCGGCCGAGGAATTGTTCGTCACGCACGGCGCCATCAGCCATCAGATCCGCGCCCTCGAGCAGGAACTGGGCACGACGCTCTTCGCACGCAACGGCAAGCGCATCAGCATTACCCCGGCGGGGCGGCAGTACGCCGCATCGATCCGCACCGCGCTTGGCGACATCGCGCAGGCGACGCGCAAGTTGCAGGCGGGCACGCGCAGCGAGCGGCGGCTGGTGCTGACCACGATGCCGTCGTTCGCGAGCCGATGGCTCACGCCCCGCATCGGCCGTTTCATCGACCGGCATCCGGAGCTGGAAGTGGAATTGCGGTGCAGTGCCCAGCTCACCGACTTCGAGCGCGACGACGTGGACGTCGCCCTTCGCATGGGCAAAGGCAACTGGCCGGGGCTGCACATCGAGAAAGTGCTCGAAGACGCGTTTTTCCCCGCGTGCAGCCCGACATACAACCACGGGAATCTGCCGCAAACCGCGGAGGACTTCCGCCGCAGTACCTTGCTGCGCTCGGAGGGCGAGCCGTGGACGCCGTGGTTCGAAGCGGCAGGCTTCGATCTTCCCGAGCCGACGCAGGGCATGATGTATGAGGATTCGGGAATGCTCTCGCAGGCGGCCATCGTCGGCCAGGGCGTAGCGCTCGTGCGACGCTCGCTGGCCGTAGGCGACATCATGGCCGGACGCCTTGTGCGACTGTCCGACGTCGATACGCCATGCGAGTGGGATTACTACTTCGTGTGTCCGCCGGCGGTGCTCGGAACGCAGCGCGTTCAGGCATTCAGAACGTGGTTTCTGGAGGAAATGGCGGCGTTCGAGTCGGTGAAGCACATGCAGCGCCGCCCGGCGCAGCCGAGTCCCGCAGCGTTGGCGGCCGGCATGGCCGCCACGGCAGGGGAGATGGCGACAGACGCGCAGTTGGGGCTCGACCCCACCCTGCCGCCCGATGACGGCGCACCGACCCACGCGTGAGGCAACGTGACGCGAGAAGCGTGTGCGTTATCGGCACACGCTTCAGATCCCGCACCGCAGACTTACAGCACGACCTTGACCATCGGGTGGCCGGTCAGCGCGCGATAGATATCGTCGAGATGCGCCTTCGAGTGAGCACGCACCGTGACGGTCAGCCCGAGATACTTGCCCGAGCTGGACGGCCGCATTTCCACCGTCGCCGCGTCGAATTCCGCGTCGAACTCACGCAGCAGCGCCACGATGGCGTCGGCAAATCCGTCCTGCGTCGCCCCCATCACCTTGATGGGGAAATCGCACGGAAACTCGATCAGGCTTTCCTTCTTTTCCGTCGTCATAGTGCCTCCTTGGCGCGTTGATAGGCCGCGTACAGCGCGCGGAAGACGGGGCCCGGCTTGCCATCGCCCACCGGCTTGCCGTCCAGCGTGACGACCGCCAGCACTTCCTTCGTGGCCGACGTAATGAGCAGTTCGTCGGCGTTGCGGACTTCCGCTTCGCTCACCGCACGTTCATGGAACGCAATACCGCATTCCTGCGCGAACGCCTCGAGCGCGCCGTAACGAATGCCCTCGAGGATCCGATTATCGCGCGGTGGCGCGAACATTTCACCGCCCTTGACGACCCACACGTTGCTCGACGACGCCTCGGTCAGCGCGCCGTCGCGGAACTGGATCGTCTCCTGCACGTCATGGTCGGCGGCGTATTGCGCCATGAGCACGTTACCCAGCAGCGAGGTCGACTTGATGTGGCAGTTCAGCCAGCGTCGATCTTCATGCGTGACCGCCCCCACCCCGTGCTCGACCTTCTCGCGGCTCGGCAGCGTGAGCGGCGTCGCAATGCCGAATACCGTGGGCGTGATGTCCTTCGGGAACGTGTGCTGACGCGGCGCCACGCCGCGCGTGACCTGCACGTAGACGCTGTGCGGATCGGCGGCACAGGTGGCCGACAGGCGAGCGAACAGCGCTTCCCACTCGGCGCGCGTGTACGGATTGGCGATGCGGATCTCGGCGAGGCTGCGCGCCAGGCGGTCGAGATGCTGCGCCAGACGGAACGGCTTGCCGTGATAGACCGGCACGACTTCGTAGATGCCGTCGCCGAAGAGGAAGCCGCGATCGAGTACGGAGATTTTCGCGTCGCTGAGCGGAATCAGCTCGCCATTGAGCCAGACGGTGGGGTTATCCATGTTTGCAAGGTGCGCGCCAGACGCGCGGCGAAAGGAAAAAACGCGCCCAACGGGCGCGCCTCTACGTTGCGATTAGGTTGCGATGGCGTTGCGGCAGCCCCGCACCGCGAGCCTGCCGGACCGGACGCCGGATCGACGCATGCGCCAATGCTACGCGTTTTGCCGGCGAACGTCCCGCGAGCGGGACGCTACAGGCAATCCACAGCCGCTCCACAACCGATCATGACTTCTTCACGAACATCAGACGCAGGGCATCCCATGCCCGGCCGATGAAGCTGGCCTGCGGCACGTCGGCGAGCGCCACGACCGGGAATTCGGCCAGTTGCTTGCCGTCGGCCATGACCTTGACGGTACCGACCGGTGCACCGTTGGCGAGCGGCGCGATCAGCGGCTCACGCAGTTCGAGCTGCGGCTTGATCTTGTCGGCCATGCCCTTGGGCACGGTGATGAAGGTGTCCTTCTTCACGCCGATCTTCAGCTCGCTCTCCTTGCCCTTCCACACCTTGGGCGTGGCCACGACCTGATTCGCCCCGTACACGCGCAGCGTGTCGAAGTTCTGGTAGCCGTAGTTCAGCGCCGAGAGGCTGTCCTGCACGCGGGCGCGCTCGGTCGGCTCGCCCACGACCACCGACAGCACGCGGCGGTTCACGCCCGGCGCACCCGGCATCGGGCGCGACGCCGTCGACACGAGGCAGTAGCCCGCTTCCTTCGTGTGGCCGGTCTTCAGGCCATCGACCGTCGGATCGAGAGACAGCAGACGGTTACGGTTCGGCTGGCGGATGTTGTTGTACGTGAAGCTCTTCTCCGAGTAGATCTTGTAGTACTCGGGGAAGTCTTGAATCATGTGCGTCGACAGCGTGGCGATGTCGGCCACCGTCGTGTAGTGCTGCGGGTCGGTCAGACCGTCGACGTTCGTGTAATGGGTGTTCTTCAGCCCCATACGCTGCGCCGCGCGGTTCATCAGCTCGACGAAGCCGGGCTGCGAGCCGCCCACGAGTTCGGCCAGCGCGATGGAGGCGTCGTTACCCGACTGGATGATCATGCCGTAGACGAGATCGCGCACCGCGACCGGCTTGCCGGCTTCGATGAACGTGCGCGATTCGTCACGACCCACCTTGCGAACCGACTCGCCCGGAATGACGGTCTGATCCATCGAAATGCGCTTGTCGCGCAGGGCTTCGAAGATCAGATACGACGTCATGATCTTCGTGAGCGAAGCCGGCTCCACGCGCGCGTCGGGGTCACCGGCGGCAAGCACCTGACCGCTGGTAACGTCGACGATCGTCCATGCCTTGGCCGTCATCGGCGGCGGCGGAATCTGTTGAGCACGGGCGGGAAGCGAAGCAAGCGAGCCGCAAGCGACGAGCGCCGCGGCAGCGGCGGCACGGGACAGCGTAGCGTTGAATTTCATTGGCAAAGAGGGAAACGATGTGAGACTCAGGGGCATCTGCGCTTGAAGGAGCGCCGTGCCACCAACGCTCTGGCGAGCGCGCGGCACGACGAAGAAGACAGCGGCACCGTAGCGCCGGGGCCATGCCTGTCGGGGACATAGACCCGGCAAGGCACGACATGGTTCAGAAGCGAATTATACCCGCCGCGATTTCACGTCCCCGGTGCGGCGCCCCGGAGCGGCCGAAATTGGCCGAAATTCATGCGCGGTGTGTCAATGACGCCACGCGTCGACCACGATCTGTTTCAGCAGGGGCAACAGGCCATGGAAGAAGTGTTCGCCGCCGGGAATGACGACCACGGGCAGCGTCTGCGGACGCGCCCAATCCAGCACCGATTGCAGCGGCACCGTGTCGTCCACTTCGCCGTGAATGACGAGCGTATCGCTGGGTACCGTCGCCACGTCCCAGTTGCTCGCCGCCGTGCCCACGAAGACCAGACGCTGCGCGGGGGTGCCCGCGGCTTCCAGCGTCTTGGCGACGTGCGAGAGCACGAACGTACCGAACGAGAACCCGGCGAGCGCGAGCGGCAGCGTCTCCCATCCCGGTTGCCGACGCATCCAGTCGATCACGGCGAGCAGGTCGTCGCGCTCGCCGATCCCCTTGTCGTGCTCGCCCTCCGACTTGCCCACGCCGCGAAAATTCGGGCGCACCACGGCGTAGCCAAGCTGGACGAACGCACGCGCGAGCGTCTGTGCGACCTTGTTGTCTAGCGTGCCGCCGAAGAGCGGGTGCGGATGGGCCACGAGCGTGATGCCGCGCGGCGCGCCGGCCGGGCGGTCGATGGCGATTTCGATGGCGCCGACCGGGCCGTCGATAGTGAAGCGTTCAGTCTGAGCGTTCATGAGCGATGTTGGGCTGAGGGGCAGCGGCGCGAGACACGGCGCACGCGGCGCGCAAAGCAGCTAAACGGTAAATCGGTGGATCGTCGATCGTGGGTAGCGACGCCGGGACTCAATCGATCAGCAGACGCTCGACGATCTCGCCTTGCGCCAGATGCTTCTCGACGATCTCGTCGATATCGCTCTCGTCGATATACGTGTACCAGGTGCCTTCGGGATAGATCACCACGACAGGCCCTTGCTCGCAGCGATCGAGGCAACCGGCCTTGTTCACCCGCACCTTGCCGGGACCGGCCAGGCCGAGCTGCTTGACCTTCTTCTTGGCGTACTCCTGCATCGACTGCGCGTTGCAGTTGGCGCACGAAGGACGATCCGCGCCGGGTTCGCGCTGATTCAGGCAGAAAAAGACGTGATGCTGGTAGTACTGCGGCTGGGTGGCCATGTCGGGACTCTGGGGGAGTGGCAACGTATTGCGGGCCATTCTAACCGACCTGCCGCGCCATTGCGGGCACGCGAACCCCGCGGGCGTCGCGCGCCGCCCGGCAGGCATGAGGAAATGCGGAATCCGGGACGGGAAGCGGCACGACCGGCAGCCTGTCGAGCTGCCGCGCCGTGCGGCACCGCTCAGCGCAGACGCCGCTGCACCGCCATGAAGATCGCACAGAGCGCGGCCAGGCACGCGAAGCCGAAGAAGACGTTCACGCAGGCAAGCACGAGCGCCTGCTGCGAGGCCAGACTGCCGACCCACGCCGACGCCATATGCGACGCCGTCGTCGCATCGACGCTCGCGCCGAAGGCCTGCTGCGCCTGCGAGACGGCCGCGTTGTAGGCCGGATTGAGCGGTGTCATCGCCGGCGTGAGCTGATGCATGAAGACCGCTTGCCGATCCTGCATCAGCACGGACATGACCGATACCGACATCGAGCTCACCAACTGACGCACGATGTTCTTCGTCTGATAGCCATGCTGGAAGACATACTCGTCCATGCCGCGAAACGTCAGCTCGGCGATCGGGATCATGGCGAACACGCCGCCCAGCCCGCTTAACACCATCGGCAGAATCAACCACTCGCTCGACACGCCCGGATAGCTTTGCGAGAGCAGGAACGCGTAGCCGAGCAGGCACAGATAACCGAGCAACACGAACGGTTTGAGTTGCACGAACTTCGGGCGCGCCAACGTGTATATCGCGGCCACGACGAGACTCGTCACCGACGCTACCGCTTGCAGATATCCCGTGTGCTCCACGCTCCAGTTCAGCCCCTGTTGCATGTAGATCGGGAACAGATACGACGTCGAATAGGAGAAGAAGTAGTACACGGCGTACCCGCCCAAACCGAGCACATAGACGGGATTGCGCGCCAGCACGCGAAAATCGATCAGCGGCTTGTGGTGCGAATACTGATGCCACATGTAACCGATCACGCAGACGGCGCCGACCAGACACAGTTCAAGCAGATGCAGCGGATTGGAGAAGAAGTCGAAACGCGAGCGCTGCATCATCACTTCGACGAACAGCACGCCTGCGGCAAAGAACACGATGCCGCGCACCTCGAACTCCCCTTCTTCGCGCAGCCGCTCGCGAAAGTCCGGGATCACGAGCCACGAGGCGAATGCCCCGGCGAGCGCAATCGGCACGACAGCGAAGAACACCGACGACCACTCGAAATGGTCGACGAGATAGCTCGCGAGCAACGGCGCGGAGATCTGTGCGCCGAAGAAGCCGTAGGTGAAGATGAGCAACGCCCGCAGCCGCAACTCGGGCGCGAAGCACAGGTTGATGAGAATCCGGCTGGCGGTAAACAGCGACCCCGCGCCCAGACCGAGCACGAAGCGCGCAACGGCAAGTTCACCCGGCGTATGCGCCATGCCGCACAACGCTGCCCCGAACGCCATGAGCGTGAGCGCCCCCGTGAGGAACGCCCGATACCCGAGACGCGCCGCCAGCCAACGCTGCTTGAGAATGACGAGGATCCCCGCCACGGCGTAGAGCGTGGAGACGAATGCGTACTCCTCGGGCGCGGCCCCCACGCCGCCTGCGATATGGGACGACGCGAACACGAACATGCCGTTCTCCAGCATTTCGATGCCCGTGGCGGCGGCGATCACGGCCATCAGCACTCGCTGCCGTGTCCTGTGCGCAAACATCGACCCCCATGTACTCATCGCCGTCTCCCCAATGAAAACCGCCCGGGTGCCGGGCGGTCATGGCACACCAAGTATCAGCGTGCCTTGCATGAGAGTTTAGGGGGTGCCAGTGCGCGCACCAAGGCGCTGGTGGCCAATAGGCTATTGCCGATTTGGCAACAATCCGCGGCCATTTCCGGCCGCTCAGCCAATCAGGACGGGGCTCAGCGCTGACTACCGACGCTGCGGGCGGGGCCGTGATGACTCGGATCGAACATCGCGAGCAGATAGACGAGCACGAGATACGGCCACGTCCATGCGAGCCAGCGGGCCAACACGTTGAAGTGCACGTATTGGCCTTGCCGCCAGGATTGAAGCGCCGCTTCGTAATACGGATTCGCGGGCAGCAGATTGACGAAGACGAGCAGCACGACGAGCGCCGCCAATGCGACGGCGCCGCGCAGCGCACGCGGCCCGCGCCCGGCCACGAGCAGCACGATGGCACCGACGATCACGCCGTAGATGGCCCCGGCCGTCACCCAGTCGAAAGCCTGCGCGGGCGAGAACTGCCAAGCCGACGCAACGGCCTTGATCGCGAACGCGCTGATGAACATCGCGCACAGCAGCGGCACGCGCGGTGCCGAGCGACGCATCGCGAGCGTGGCGAGCAGCCCCGCCAGCACGGTGCCGCTGGCCGTCACGACCGTCTCCCACAAGGCATGACTGGCGACGGCGTCGAGTTCGGAGAGATAGTCCTGCAACTGTGCGAGTCGCGGCACCCAGTCGAGCACCAGATCGGTCACATCCGGGTCTTGCCAAAGCCAGATCTGACGCACGAGATCGCCATCACCGAAGAGAAACTGCTGCGGATACGCCTGTGCCCACGGCCACAGCGCCAGCAGCACGAGCAACAGGCTCCCATGCCGTTCGAACCATGCGAAGCGCAGATGCCGCAGCCATCCGCGATCGAGCAACGGACTGGTGAGGGGCACCGCAATGGCACCGCCGATGAGCGCACCGAGGGCGTTCGTCGCGAGATCGACATTCGACGCGACACGCGTGGGCAGATAGGTCTGCAACGCCTCCATGCCACACGAGAACAACGTGCCGAGCGCGAATGCGGCGAGGACCGCACGCGTGCCACGCCACGCAGGATGCAGCGCCAGCACGGTCAGCATGCCGAGCGGCATATAGCCCAGCACGTTGGTCACGACGTCGAACATCGTCATCCAGCGCGGTAGCGGCGCGAACAGATAGTCGAAGGGGCCTACGGCCGCGCGCTGAAACTCGAACGGATACAGGCTCGCGTAGGCGATCAGCAGAATCAGGCAAATCAGCGCCTGACGCGTGAGCGGAGAGGCGCGCCGTTGCCAGGGTTTGACATCCTGCTCAGACATCGGCGAAGCGGCCTTATCGCGCCAGCACCGGCGCAGACACACCCGATGCCGACGACGCGGCAGACAATGCACGCGACTGCGCGGGCGCGCGTGTCGGCGACGACGATGCGGGCACGCGCCCGGCGAGCCATTGGATCAGTTGCGTCTGCACCGCGTCGCTCGCGACGGCCAGCGCACGCGTGCCACCTGCGGCGTCGGCACTCGCAGCGGGCGCCTGCGCGCGAAGCGTCGTCTGCGCGAGCAGCTTCGGTCCGTCGAACAGCGTGGCGCGCACCTGCACAACCCCATGGCTCGACGATGTGGTGTCGAAGTACTGCGCGAACTCTT
This sequence comes from Pandoraea sp. ASV26, assembly GCF_016428915.1. Lineage (GTDB taxonomy): Bacteria > Pseudomonadota > Gammaproteobacteria > Burkholderiales > Burkholderiaceae > Pandoraea. Next base: position 22,180 of record NZ_JAELTP010000011.1, on the reverse strand, counting down.
CGAGTTCCACGCGCAACGAAGGTGCCGCCGTCGGATCGCCTGCGGCGAGTACCGGCCGGTCGACCGACAATGCCGCGCGCAGACGATCGCCGAAGAGCCGTGCAGGCGACGCGAGCCATCGGCTGTTCGCATACGCGCGGGCCTGATCGCCTTCGCTGGGAGGCAAGCGGTAATAAATCATGTCGGCATCCAGCCAGCTCGGCGCATTGACCACCACTTTGAGCGGCGACATGCGCGCTGCGCCTGCGGCAGTGACGTCCGATGCGGGGGCTGGGGCGTTGGCCGCACTCACGGCATTGGCGGCAGACGCAGCGGCGGGCAACGTCGGCGGGCCGAGATCGAAGCGCGTGAGCGAGCCCGATGGCGTCGACGTGGCGCATCCGGACACGAGCGCGACCATGCCGGCACATAGCAGCCATGCGCTCAGCGTGCCCAGCCGCCTCGTGCCGCCTCGTCGCAGATGCGTTGCGGCGCTCGCCTGGCTCGCATGGTTTGCACCGGTTGGCTCAGTCATCTCGATATCCCCTTGCATGACGGTGTCGCGCATCATTGACCTGCCCTGCCGGGCCACGAAAAGCCAGCCTCGCCCGGACCGGGCGGCGGCGGCGACGTGCCAAACAGCAGCGCGCGCGGATTGCGATTGATTGTCTCGGCAGCTTGCCCAACGACTTGTGTCGTAGCGCGCAGATCGTCCGAGAGGGTGTTCAGGCGCGGCAGCGCCTCCTGTTGCAGCGCGCCTTCGAAGGTCTGCATCGTTCCCTGGAATGCCGCCAGACTCGACGTCGCCTGATCGGCGGCACGTCCTACGCTATTCAGGTTGCGGATCAGCGGCCCTTGCGGATCGGCCAGTTGATTCGTCAGACGATGCGTACTTGCGAGCGTGCCATTCAGTTCGCGCACGGTATCGGGCAGTTGCGTCGTCACGGGTTCGAGTTGCTGCGCCATGCGATTCACGCTTTGCGCCGCAGTCTTCACACTGTTGATCGAATCCACGATGGCTTGCCGGTTGTCGGGCGAGAGCAGCTTGTTGACCGATGAGGTCGCCTCTTCCAACTGCTGCACCAGATTGTTGCCGCGACGCTGCAACTCGTCGACGAAGCTCGGGCGCAGTTGCAACTGCGCGACGTGCGCCTCGGACGACGCCAACAACGTCCGGTCGTGCCCGTCGTCGTCGAGTTGCACGAAGGCCAGCCCCGTCACGCCCTGATAGCTCAGGGTGGCAAACGTCGACTTGGTCATCGGCGTGCCTTCGTTCACGAGAATGCGAATCAGAATCTGGCCGGGCGTGCGCGGATCGAACTTGATCGAGTCCACCTTGCCCACGCCCAGCCCGCGATACCGCACTGCGGATTCGGGATTGAGGCCGGTCACGTTGGTACGCGCGACCAGGTCATAGGGCAAACGGACGCGATTGTCGCGGTTGAACCAGTACACCGCAGCAGCAACGGCGGCGAGCAACACCAGCGTGAAGAGGCCCGCCATGAAAGCGTGCGATTTATTTTCCATCGTCGAGTAACTCCGAAATCTTGGCGCGCCGCGCTGCGGGCAGGGCCAGCAACGCGCGTCTGCCGCGCTCACCGAGGAAGAAGCTGTGGATGAACGGGTGATCGACACACACCACCTCTTCCACCGGCGCATTGACGAGCACTTTGCGATCGGCCAGTACCGCCACACGCGAGGCGAGCATCATCACCGTATCGAGATCGTGCGTGACCATGATGACCGTCAGACCGAGCGAGCGGTGCAGGCCGCGAATCATGTCCACGAATTCGTCCGACGCCTGCGGATCGAGACCCGCCGTAGGCTCGTCGAGAAAGAGCAATTCCGGCTCCAGCGCGATGGCCCGCGCGATACCCACGCGCTTGATCATGCCGCCCGACAACTCCGAAGGCATGCGGTTCGCCATGCGTCCCGACAGTCCGACCATCTCCAGCTTGTACATCACGACATCGCGAATCAGATCTTCCGAGATCGTGTGCAATTCGCGCAGCGGCTGCGCAATGTTGTCGAACACCGTCATGGCAGAGAACAACGCACCGCGCTGAAACAACATGCCCGATCGGCGACGCAACAGGTGCGCGGTACGCCGGTCGATCATGGTGATGTCGTGACCGAAAACGCTGATATGGCCGCTCGTCGGCGCCTCGAGCCCGATGATCTGGCGAATCAATGTGGTCTTGCCCGAGCCGGATCCGCCGACGAGCGCGATGATCTCGCTTTGCCGCACGGTGAGATCCAGATGCTCGTGAATCGTGTGCGTGCCATACCGCTTGGTGAGATCGCGGACTTCGATCACCGGCTCCGCTTCGCCGGGCAGCGTCGACGACACCGGCGGGCAACTCGCGACAGCACCGGGCCGCACGTCTGCACCGAGCGCGGGCGTTGCCGAGGGCACTGCGGTGGCCGGCGGGGTGGACAGATCGGGAGCGGTAGCGTCGCGCATCAGCCGATCCCCACGTTGCGGAACAGAATGGCAAAGATCGCATCAGCGAGGATCACGACAGTGATCGACGTCACGACCGACTGCGTCGTGCCTTCCCCAAGGCTCTGCGTATTCGGTTTCACGCGCATGCCGAAGTGACAGGCCACCAGCGCAATCAACATGCCGAACACAACGCCCTTGCCCAGCCCGATCCACAGATTGGAAATACGCACCGCATTGGGCAGCGTCGTGAAGAAGTAATGCAGGCCGATGCCCAGTTCGTACTTTGCGGCGATAGCACCGCCAAGCAATGCGACGATGTTCGTCCACATGACGAGCAGCGGCATGGCGATGGCCAGCGCGATGACCTTCGGCAGCACGAGCCGCAGCCCATGCGGGATGTCCATCACGCGCATCGCGTCCAGTTCTTCGGTCACGCGCATCACGCCCAACTGGGCGGTAATGGCCGATCCGGAGCGCCCCGCCACGAGAATCGCGGAAAGCACCGGCCCGAGCTCCCGGATCACCGCGAGACCGAGGATGTTCACGATGAACGTGCTCGCCCCATAGAGCTTCAACTGCTGGGCAGACAGGTAGGACAGCACGATGCCGATCAGGAACGCGACGAGCGCCGTGATGCCAAGCGCTTTGGTCCCCGCGCTATAGATATTGGCGGACATCTCCAGCCACGGCGCACGCACCGGGTGGCGAATGACACGGCCCAGGTCGATCACGAAGTGCCCGAACATCGAAATGCCGTCACGCAAATGCTCGCCCAGCGTGAACAGCGAATACCCCAGGCGGCTGACCGGGTCGACGCGGCGCGCCGGCACGGGGCTCTGCCGCGTACGGTCGAATTCGCAGAGGTGGTCGAACAGCGCGCGTTGTGTCGGCGTGAGCGCAATGTTTTCGGGGTACTGACGTTGCCAGTACCGCCACAGGGCCTGCGCGCCAACGTGATCGAGCCGTTCGACACAGGTCAGATCCCACGCCAGCTTACCCTCGGGCAGGGCGTCCACGAGGCGCAAAAGCGTTTTCTTGCGCTGCGAGAGCGCCAACGCTGTCCATAGGCCGCGCAGCATGACCACCGGGCCTTGCGGCGAGGTGGTCAGCTCCAGGGTGGGCACGGCATCGAGGTTCAAAACAGACGATCTCCTGGCAAAAATGCCGCCGGAATCCGGCAAAACGGGGTCATTGTACGGTACAGGCGCGACCGGTCGATGGCAACCCACCACAGGCTTAAAACGCGCCGGAATCGGCTGACTCGCGCCTCGGATAATGCCGAAAAACGAGCATCCACGCAGCGCAGAGCGGCGCGGCACGAGCCTCGCCGCTACAATAGCAGCCATGAATAACGCCGCACCTTCCTCGCCCAACACCGCCCTCGACGCCACCGCTGCGGGCTCGCCCGAACGCCCGGCAGGCGCGGGCGCAGCGCCATTGCGCGAGGCCGCCTCCCGCCGCCTCGATGGCGACCAGATTCGCTTGCGTCTGGCGACCTCCTGCCGCGGTTGGCAAATCGAAGTCGTCGACACCACCGGCTCCACGAATCTAGATCTTCTCTCACGGCTTCGTGAAAATGCCTCACGCGCTCCCGTGGTGCGCGCCGCGATGCAGCAGACGGCCGGACGCGGGCAACGCGGCCGGGCCTGGCAAAGCATGCCGGGCGACAGTCTCACGTTCTCGCTGGCGTATGTGATGCCGGGCGGGCCGGCCGAATTGGCCGGACTGTCGCTTGCCACAGGTGTCGCCGTCGTGGAGGGGCTCTCGGATCTGCCGCTGTCGGCACCGCATGCCCTCGGCCTCAAGTGGCCGAACGACGTGCTGCTGCGCGGCGGCAAGCTCGCAGGCATTCTGATCGAGACGGTCCCGGCGGGTCCGGGACGCATCGGTGTGGTGATCGGTATCGGCGTCAACCTCAGGCATGCCGCGGAGGTCGCGACGCGCATCGACAGCGCGGCCGCCGCCAGCCCGCCCGCTGACGCCGGCGTCGCAGCCGCCGTCGTTCCCGCCACGCCGCCGGCCGCGCTCGAATCGGTGCTGCCGGAGCCGGACATGTCGTCGGTCCTCATCGCCTTGGTAAAACGCCTCACCGCGATGCTCGAGCGTTTTGCCGAACACCGTTTCAGTGCATTCCGCGACGACTGGGAGGCCATGCACGCCTATAGCGGCGCATCGATCCGTGTCATCGAACACGGCCGCGATCTGCTACATGGCGTTGCGCTCGGGGTCGACTCGCAAGGCTGCCTGCGCGTGGCAACCGACGAGGGCGAGCGCGTGATCGCCAGCGGGGAAGTCTCCGTGCGATTGCTCGACACGTCCGGCACGCCGGGCACTCAGGGAGTTCGCCGATGACAGCCTCGCGCCACACCCCCTCGCCACCCACGGCAAACGAGGCAACCGCTGCGGCAACCGCTACACACGGCCAGGTCACGAATGGCACGGGGCACACAAGCGGCGCTGGCAGCGCGCCGTGGCTGCTGATCGACGCCGGGAATAGCCGGATCAAATGGGCACTGGCGCCGGCTGTGCGTCCGGCCGAATGGCGCGCGGCCTCACCGTCGTTTCTGGCCAGCGGCGCGGTGGACCATGCGGAGTGGCGCACGCTCGCCACACAAATCCGTGCGGGCTGGGCAGCGCTGGTTGCGGGAGCCGGTGACGATGCGCACTCCGCCCCGAATCACGCCGCGCTCGCCATCGGTCAGGGTGGACAGGAGGAGGGCTTCATTTGCCCCGCACCGACTGGCGTCTGGCTCGCGAATGTCGCGGGTGAGTCGGCCGAGCAAGCCGTGCGCATGACGCTGCAAACGTTGTGGGGCATGGCATCGGCCGACTGGCTTCAAGTCTTGCGCGCCAGCGAGTCGCGCGCCGGTGTGCGCAACGGTTATCACACACCCACGCAACTCGGCAGCGATCGCTGGGCAAGCCTGATCGGGGCGCATGCCGCATGGCCCGGCGAACATCTGCTGATCGTCACGTTGGGCACTGCCACGACCGTTGAGGCCTTGCGCGCGGACGGCGATTATCTCGGTGGACTGATCGCGCCGGGACCCGCGCTGATGCTCCAGTCGCTGGCACAGGGTACGGCCCAGTTGCCAACGCTCGACGCCACCATGTCATCCGGCGGGCAGGCGTTTGCCCGCGGCACGTCTGACGCCATTCTGCGCGGCTGCGCCGCCGCGCAAGCCGGTCTCGTCGAGCGCAGTCACGCGCAACTGCAAGCGCAACTCGGTGCGCCCGTGCGTTGCGTCCTCTCGGGCGGCGCCCGTCAGGCGCTGGCGCAAACGCTCACCCTGCCCTTTACCGAACACGATCAATTGGTGCCCGCAGGTTTGTACGAGGTTGCGCTTCGCGCGGCGGGAGCCGACGGGACAACGGCAGGGGCAACGCGCGCTGCCAAGACCGATTTGTCGGCATCTGCACCGCGAGATGCCGGCCATGCCCCGGGAGGTGCCTGAGATGTTGCGCGCGCTGTTGCTTGTCATGTTCCTGGCCGCCAACGCGGCGCTCGCGGCGGTGCAGTTCGGCTGGCTGAAGTGGCGCGACGTGTTGCCCGCTACCGGCCGCGAACCCGCACGCGTCGAAAAGCAACTCGAACCCGGCAACATCCGCCTTACCGGTGTGGAGATCAGCGGGCAGGCATCGTCGGTGATCGCCGACGCCACCAACGCGCCAGGTGGGGCAAGCGGTGTGAACAGTGTTGGCGGCAACAGCAGCAACAGCGCCACCAACGGCACCCGCAAAGACGGGCAGTCTGATACGGGCGCCCAGCAAGCCTCGGCATCGTCGGTGTCGGCATCGACGGCAGCGGCCGCCAGTCAGGCTGTCGCCACCACGACACCGAGCGCAGTCTCGGGCGACGCGCCCGCCTCGCGAGCGGCGGCAGCCATTGCTGCGTCCGCCTGCCTCGACATCGGGCCGTTCGCGTCCAACGACGCGCAACAGGCGCGTGGCCTTCTGCTCGCGGCGTTGCCGGCCGGACAAGGCGACATTCAGTCGATCGCGCTCGACAAGCGGTACTGGGTGCATCTCGGCCCCGTGCCCAACAAGGCAGCCGCCGACAAGCAGGTCGCGCAACTGCGCTCGGCAGGCGTCACGGAGTACTTCCTGCTCAACGACGAAGGTTCGAATATCGTCGTCTCGCTCGGACTTTTCAACGACCGGGAACGCGCGGCGCGCCTGATGGCCACCGCACAAAAGAAAGGCATCGCGCCGCAATTGAGTGAGCGTCCGAATGCGAAGAGCCGGATCGTCTACCGGATCGCCGGGATCAACACGAACGCGGCAACGCAAGTGCGCAGCGTCGTGACACAACAATGGTCGGCGCAATTGGTACGGGCATGCCCGTCACCGGCCGGCAGCCCGCCCGAAGGCGCTCACTGAGCGGGTGGCTGAGCGATTGGCGCTGGCCGGGCGAATGGAACGCGACCCGGGCGGGCCGCGTCCAGCGAGACGGGCTTACCCGACGCGCTTGAGCTCGACCACGGGACGCACCACCCCGGTTGGGGTACCTCGCGCGTTCTTGATGACCGGAGACGCCCACGGCGCCAGCCCCGTCGTCTCGGGCGACTCGACCAGACCGAGTGCCTTGAGGACGGCGACCGCCGCCGTATACAGCGCGCGCATATTGCCATCGACGACCTTGATCGCGATACCAAGGCCGGCGGAGCGCACACCGATCGTCTGCACACCGTCGGCACCGATCTTCGCCACCCAGTCGCCGGGCGCCATGCGCATGAAGGCCAGATCGTTGCGCGCCGTGCCAGACACCATCTCCGGCTGCTGGGTCATCGCGGCAAAAAGCGTCGACAGTGCGGCGTCGTCGCTCGCGGCCAGCCGGGCATAGGCGGCAGCCAGCTTATCCAGCGGCAACGCGTAGTTCGGTGCGGAACATCCGTCGATGCCTAACGGGAGCGTATCGCCCTTGACACCCACGACATCGCCAACACGCGCACGAATCGCCTGTTGCAGCGGATGTGCCGGGTCCAGATAGGTGTCGAGCGGCAAGCCGTGTTGCGCGCAATACGCGAGAAAGCCCGCGTGTTTGCCCGAACAGTTGTGATGCAACGGCGTCGGCTTCAGATCGGCCGGCGCGCGTTTGCCCGTCGCCGAGTAGAACGTCGGCACGTGGCAGCCGCACTGCAAATGATGCTCGTCACACCCTGCTTTACTCAGCAGGCTTTTCACGCCGTCAACGTGGCATGTCTCGCCGGAGTGGCTCGCGCACAGCAATGCAAGCTCCGGCTGCGTCAGCCCGAAGTGCGCGACGCCATCGCCCTCGACGAACGGCAGCGCCTGAAACGGCTTGAGCGTGGAGCGCGAAAACGTGAGGAACGACGGGTCGCCGGCGGCATATCGCAAGCGCCCTTGCGCGTCGACAACCGCCACTGAGCCGTAATGGACACACTCGACCGTGTCGACGCCATTGGCGCCGCGAGTGACTTCAACGAGCGGCGCAAGACTCATGACTGGGCCCGCACTTTCTTGAGTAGCGACGTCGTCGAGCGCTGATGCTCGAAGGGAATGGCCACGGCCGTACCGCCCCAGCCGCGAACCAGCGCCGACTCCGGCAGCTTGTCCATATCGTAGTCGCCGCCTTTGACGAGAATGTCGGGCCGCACGGCGGCAATCAGTGCCTCAGGCGTCGTCTCGCCGAACGTCACGACATAGTCGACGCTTTGCAGTGCCGCGAGCAGCGCTGCACGGTCGTTTTCATTGTTGATCGGGCGGTCGTCGCCCTTGCCAAGCGTACGTACGGACGCGTCGGTATTCACCCCGACGATAAGGCACGCGCCCAACGCGCGCGCCTGCGCGAGATACGTCACGTGGCCGCGATGCAGGATGTCGAACACGCCATTGGTGAACACGAGCGGTCGCGGCAGCGTCGGCGCCAACGCCGCAAGCGCTTCACGCGAGAGGATCTTGGCCTCGAAATCGGCCGGAGAAGTGACTTGGGAAGAGGACATGGCAATCAATCAAAGTGGACGCGCTATTGTCCCATGCCGCGTACAGGGCAACAAAAAAGGGGCCGAAGCCCCTTTCCTGTCGATACGCCGATGCTGCCAGCGCGATGACCACCCGTACAACGATTGCGGCAGTTACAGCAATTGCAGCAATTACGACGAAGTCGCCACGGCCTGTGCCGGCGCCGTCACGGCAGCCAGACGGGTGGTGATTTCCTTGCGGTAGCGGTTCAGGTCCTGCGCCGTCGCAAACGTGCGCTCGAACAGCAGCGACATGTTGTGCAAAATGCGCTCGACAACCTTCTTCTCCCAGCTATCGTCGAATTTGATCTGTTCGTCGAGCCAGTGTTCGAGCCATTCCGGCTCCGGCAGACGCGACTGCACCGTGTCGTTCGGGAACAGGTCCTTGTTCACGTGCAGGTTGGTCGGGTGAAGCGGCTTTTCAGTGCGACGCGCCGAGGCCATCAGCACGCCGATCTTCGCGAACGCGGCACGCGCGTTATCGCCAAAGCTCGTGAGCGCCTTCTTCATGTAGCGCAGGTAAGCGCCGCCATGACGGGCTTCGTCGCGCGAAATGATTTCGTAGATGGCCTTGATGACCGGCTCGGTGTGCCATTCGGCAGCACGGCGATACCAGTGGTTCAGGCGGATTTCGCCGCAGAAGTGCAGCATGAGCGTCTCGAGCGGCGGCGCCGGATCGAACGGGAACCGCACGGCATGCAGTTCAGCCTCGGTCGGTACGAGATCCGGGCGGAAGCGGCGCAGGTACTCCATGAGCACGAGCGAGTGCTTCTGCTCTTCAAAGAACCACACGCTCATGAACGCGGAGAAATCGCTGTCGTCACGATTGTCACGCAGGAACATCTCGGTGGCCGGCAGTGCCGCCCATTCCGTGATGGCATTCATCTTGATGGTGCGCGCCTGATCGTCCGTGAGTTGGCTGGCGTCGAACTTGTCCCAAGGAATGTCCTTCTCCATGTTCCAACGCACCGCCTCGAGCGACTTGTAAAGCTCGGGATACAGCATTTCGTTCATTTCAATTACCCCCAAGGTCGCGAGACCTTACACCAGGACTCAAGATAGTATTGTGAAAGTTTACGCCGAATTTCGACAGACAAAACGGTGAGCGTGCGCGGGCGGCCCCCGCCGTCCGGCTTCACGTCTTGAACCCTGCCGTCGCAGAAGGACGGCGATTTAACGCCTGTAATCTGGTCGCGCCTTGGCGATATGGCTTAGAGCGACCCCACTAAAATATGGGCAAACTCTTGAATCATAACATAAAAGCCTTTCAAAACCGCCCACACCGACAGTCACATGACCGTAATGCGGCGTAATTTTGACACCCGTCAAAATGTCACGCAAAACGCCTAAGCTCAAGGCGCGACAGGTTTTCGGGCAGTCATTCGACATCCAGGACAGCATGCACTGATCCTTGCGCCGGCGGCAACGCACGTCACGGGGGCATCACGGCAGCGCGTCAGGGTATGTCCTTGTGCCACGGGCCTGCGCGAGCGGCGCCCAATGGTCTAGGCTGAAAGCAACCGTTCCGTATTTGCGACCTGCGTCCGGAAGTCATGACGGCCAGCCCGGCAATTTGTCGGCGGCACCACCTGACTTTCAGCATAGTGCTCAGTCTCAATTACGCAACAAGTTGTATCGGCCGGTGCGTCGGCAGAACGACCTGCGCACCGCCAACGGGCCTTCCTACTCGACAGGATCCTTGACAGATAAGGAGCCGAGCATGGCAACTCGTCCCGCATTTGCTGCATGGCTGCGCAGCGCCTGTTTCCTGGCGACGGTGGCAATGGCCCCCGGTGCCTGGGCGTTCGACGCCGAGCAACTGGCCTCGCAGGAGATCCCGGCCGCCCACCTGATCGGCCACGGCTCTTTCACGCGCATGGGCTTTCATCTCTACGACGCCGAACTTTTCTCCGGCGCCGATCGCGTCAGCGCGAATTGGGGTACGCATGCGTTGGTGCTCGATCTGCGTTACGCGCGCAGTTTCAAGTCCGAAACGCTCGTGCAGCGAAGCCTGATCGAAATGACCAAGCTCAAAGTGGCGACCGACGCCGAACGCCAACGCTGGGGCGACGAACTTGCGCACATCCTGCCTGACGTATCTGCCGGCCAGCATCTGACGGGCGTCTTCCGACCGGGTGACGGCACGCGCTTCTTCTCGGATGGCAAGCTCATCGGTCAAATCGCGGGCGATGCCTTCGGCCGTGCCTTCTTTGCCATCTGGCTCGACCCGCGTACGAGTGCTCCGGATCTTCGTGCCGAATTGATCAGCGACGCACGCTAAGTCCCCGCCCGACGGATGCCATCGGGTGTCTCATCGGCGCCACGCGCGCCGTGGCATTGCCACGCGGGTGTAATTTACGGAAAGCCCGTCCCGGCGCCGCACGCCCGGGACGGCTGGCATCGCATGCCGAACCGGCCATGCGTCCATGGATGTGTCCATCGAATCGCGCTGTGACAGGACAGCGCCCACGCGAGCGTGCCTATGGATATCGATCATGCTGCTGCGCTCACGCGCCTGACACGCTACTTCGAGACCCTCACCCGCCTGAGCGTCGGCAATCTGGGCGAGTTCTACACGCCTAACGCCTACCTCAAGACACCGCTGCATGAGGTCCGTAGCGCCGCCGAGATCGCCAATCTGCTCACCCATCTGTTCGAACGCGTGGACGTGCCGCGCATCGAAATCACCGCCACGCTGCTGCAAAACAACCAGGCGCTGCTCGTCTGGAATCTGCATTTCCACACCAAACGATGGCTCGACGACGAACAGATCATCCACGGCGCGTCGCACCTGCGTCTGGCGGTGGACGGCCGTGTCACCTATCAGCGCGACTATTGGGACGCGACTGAAGACCTCTACGCCAAACTGCCCTTCGTTGGACGCTTGTTGCGTTGGTTACAACAGCGTCTGTTTCGCTGAGACGCCGGGACTGGGTCGAAGCCCAGAGGGCAGTTTTCTTCAATACGCCGCGCGCGTACCCGCCTACATTCGGAACCTCGTTTCAAACGCTGATTCAGCATTGAGGTCTCCGATGACACTTTTCTATTCGATGGCCGCGTTCGCGCTGGCCTCGTCGATCACCCCCGGACCGGTCAACGTGGTGGCGCTGGGATCGGGCGCACGCTACGGGCTCTTGCCGAGTCTGCGGCACGTCACGGGTGCGACCGTGGGCTTCGTGGTGTTGCTGATCGCCGTCGGCTTCGGGGTGTACGAGCTATTGCAACGCATGCCTGTTCTGATGCAAGCCATTCAGTGGTTCGGTGTGGCATTCCTGCTGTACATGGCGTACAAGCTCGCCATCGATAACGGCGAACTGGGAGACGCCGACGCGCAGCGCGGCCCGACCCTGTCGCACGGTGCGGTCATGCAGTGGCTCAATCCGAAGGCGTGGCTTGCGGCCCTGGCGGGGATGGGGGCGTACACGGCAGGCGACCCGGCGCGCATCTGGCAATTCGCCGCGATCTACTTCGTGGTCTGCTGGTTGTCGCTCGGATGCTGGGCCGCTGCGGGGGCGATGCTGCGTCATCACATGAGTGACGCGAGTCGCGTAAGGCGTCTGAATCGCGTCATGGCGGCGTTGCTCGCGGGAAGCGCGGTGTATCTGGTCACTGCGGCATAAAGCAGCATAAAGCAGCATAAAGCGACGTAACGCGCCTTAAGGCGACTTAAGGCGACTTAAGACGACTTAAGACAACGTAAGGCGACGCAAGAGACGAGAGACGAGAGACAAGAGACGAAAGGGACAAGCCGCGCGCAAAGACGTCAGTCGCGCGAGCGCCTCACCACGTCAAGCCGTCAAGCCGCGCGCGATTCCCGATAGTGCCCCGGCGTCGCGGCAAGGAACTGCTTGAAGGTGCGTTGGAAATGCGCCTGATCGGCGAAGCCCGCATCGAGCGCCACCTCGGCGATGGCGTGCCCGCGGCGCAATCGCCCGCGCGCATACTGAATGCGCTGGTTCATCAGGAAGGCGTGCGGTGTCAGCCCGTACTGCGCGCGAAAGGCCCGCGTCAGATACGACGCCGACAAGCCCGCTGCCGCGCAAATCTGCGCCAGCGTGAGCGCCTCGCAGCAATGGGCGCGGATGAAGTCGGCCGCGTCGCGCAGCTTGTGCGAGTCGTCATGCATCGGCTGCGGCGCAGGATTCAAACGCTCATGCGCATCGATGAAAAACTGCTGCACCACACTCTCGCGCTCGAGCCGGTCACGCGTGGCGTCGGTGCAGATGTCGTAGAGCCGGTTCAACCCTGCGTAAAGGGTCGGATCGGTCGATGACATCGGGTCGAACAGATGCAGATCCTGTCCGTGGCCAAAGCCCAACTCACGCTGCAATTCGCGCAACCACGCGGTGTCGACGAACAACATGCGATAGGCCCACGCCTCGTCGCCGATGGGATTGCAGGCGTGCACTGCATCGGGGTTCATCACCACGACGCTACCGCGCCCTACCGTCTCACGCGCCCGGCCATTCAGGTAGGTGCTGCGCCCGCCCGTCACGGCGCCGATGGAAAACGTTTCATGGCTGTGCAGCGCGTAGCACACGCGACGGCCGTCGCGCACTTCACGCGCTTCGATAAACGGCAACGCCGGATCGCGCCAGAACGTCGACGGGTAGGGACAGGCAACGGAGGATTTCGACATAAGCGTGTGATTTCGTGAAGACGACGGACTCATGCGGCCGGCTTACCCGTTCCCGCGACGGCCTCGGACGGGTGCGCGGACAGCGGTGAATTTGCCGACAGTTCGACGCCACCGACCGCACCGGCTTCGACATTGTCGAACGGGCTGGTGCCATCGGCTTCGGCCACGAGCCATGCGGCAATCGCATCGCGTTGCGCGTAGGCATCGGCCTCTCCCAAGGCAATGAGTTCCTGCGTGTACGACGACTCGAACAGCAAATAGCTCGCGAATGCCGCGCCACGCGCCTCGTCTGCACCGATCGCGCCGAGCATGGTACGCACCGCACGCGGCAACTGTTGCAGGTGACGCGCCGCAATCGGTTCGATGCGTTGACTCGGCGAGATCACCAGCGTCTCGATGGGCCGCCAGCCGCTCGGCTCGCGGTGCGCTTCCGGCACGTGTCGCAGCACATTGTTGATGTGCTGCAAACGCTCCAGATCGGCTGACAGCCCGTCGATGAATACGCTCGCGAGCGCCTGTCCGCCGATCTGCGCGAGGCTCGGATAGCCGGCGATACGCTCGCCGCTGCTGTCGAGCCCGTACTGTCCGTGGGCGGCACCGATGATCAGGATGCGGGTGGCACCGAGATGAATCGGCGGGCTGAGCGGTGCGATCTGGCGCATCGACCCGTCACCGAAATACTCGACCTGGCCGTCGAGATCGAGTTCGATGGCCGGAAAGAGAAACGGGATCGCGCTCGACGCGAGCAAGTGCTCAACGCTCAACGGCACCGCGCGTGCCAGACGCAGCGAACGCTTCCACGCCTGAATCGGCTCCGCGCTTTGATAGAAGGTGACGTGCTTGCCCGACGAGTACGACAGCGCGGTCACTGACAGGGCCGCGAGCGCCCCCGACGCGAACACCTCGGGTAGCCGGTCGAGATGGATCGCGCTGCGCAACATGTCGGCGAGCGGCGACCAGTCGAGTAACGAGCGCGGCGAACGGCGCAGCGCCCAGCCGAGCGAGAGCGCGGCGAGCCAGCGCGCACCGGTGCCCGCGATACCCAGCGAGTCGGCGCGAAACACCTGACCGGCATGGAACTGGCGCCACACGGCATCGAGCTTCATCACGCCGTGCTGGAAATCGTCGGCGTGCGAGGCGAGGGCTGCGGCATTGATCGCGCCGGCCGAGGTGCCGCAAACAATGGGAAACGGGATCGCGCGCCGCGACGGCAGGACTTCGCGCTGGATCGCGGCAATCGCCGCGAGCACACCCACCTGATAGGCGGCACGTGCACCTCCGCCCATCAGGACGAGACCGGTTCGTTCGCCTGAGATCATGGGGCCCCCTCCTGCCTTTGCTGTCGTTGCGCCTGTTGTCGCCATCGTCGTGGCTTCAGCCGCTTTTCACTACGGCGTGCGTCGCCGGCTCGACGGCGCTGCGGCTTCTCACCACTTCCAGGTGGTCTGCTTGCCCGGTGTCTTGCCTGCGGCGGGGGACGTCTTCTCCCCTGCCTTCTCGGCCGATTTCGCGGGCGTCTTGGCCGAGGTCTTCGCAGACGTCTTGGCCGCAGCCGATTTCGCAGGCGTCTTCTTGCTGGCCGGCGCACGCTTGGCGGCAGTCTTGCTTGCCGTCTTCCTCGCGCCGGAGGCACGTTTGGCCGTTGCGTCCGCCTTGCCCGACGCCTTGTCAGACGCCTTCGCTGCCCCCGATCCTGCCGGCTTGGCGTGCGTGGCATGCGTCGCTTTGGTGGCCGCCTCGGACATCTGCGCCGCCGCGGCTTCGGTCATTTGTGCGGCCGACACGCCAGCCGCCTGCGCGGCGGCGGCAATCTGATCGAACTGCGCGCGCATGGCGTTGAACCACAGCGACGGATCCAGTGCGCCATAAGCGTTGCCCGCCTGAGCGAACGGCGACTGGGCATCGCCCCCCGGCGGCGCGTCCTCTGAGGAGGCCGCCGCTTCCGGCTCGGGTTCCGGCTCTGGTTCAGGTTCCGGCGCGCGGGCTTGCGATTCGACGTCCTGTGCCGACTCCGCCGAGGCAAACGGCGAACGCCAGAAGTTGGCCGCCCCCGCCTGCCCGAACGGCGACGTGAACGCCGCGCCACTCTCCGGTGCACTCCCCGCGCCCGCCTCGGCGCCGCCCGACGCCCCGTAGTTACCGGTGCCAAAGGCGCGCAGCGTCGCGTAGGTAGCGCGTTGCACTTCGAACGCCTGGATGGTCGAGCGCAGCACGTTCAGATTGAGGGTGAGCCACTGCTCCACCGCACGCATCTCGGCAATGCGGTTTTCGATTTCATCGGGATCGAGCAGTGGCGCTGCGCTCTGCATCAATTGCGTGAGCGGCGAGGTGAATGTCGCTGGCGGGCTGAAGGCTTCCCACATCTTTTTGAGAATGTCGAAGCCGTTGGGCATGGCACTCGTCGAATCGCTCATTGCAGTCTCCAGTCACGGTCGGGGACGGACGGCCTGCCGGCCAGTCTCGTCAAGCCACGCGCATCGGGCGCGCTCATCAGGCGCTGAGTCGCAGCGGGCGTCTGGGTATCGATCATACGCCGAGCGTGCGCCGGTGGTGTGTCAGAACGGCGCGTCGCCACCGTAATCCGGTGCGCGACGTTCGCGCAGCGACGCGATGCCCTCGCGCACATCCGGGCCGGCGAAGCCCATGAATTCCAGCGCCAGCGACGCATCGAACGACGGCCCCGCGCTGCGCAGCCAATTGTTGAGCGCGTACTTGGTCCAGCGAATGGCAGTGTTCGAGCCGCGCGCGAGCTTGTCGGCCACCTCGAAGGCTTTGGGCAGCAGGTCCGCTTCGTCGACGGTGAGCGACACGAGTCCGATACGCTCGGCTTCCTCGCCCGACACCGGCTCGCACAGCAGCAGGTAGTACTTCGCCTTGGCCATGCCGCACAGCAGCGGCCACACGATGGCGGCATGATCGCCTGCCGCCACGCCCAGTCGCGTGTGGCCGTCGATGATGCGCGCGTTCTTCGCCGCGATGGAAATGTCGGCAAGCAAGCCCGCGACCAGTCCGGCGCCGACGGCCGGGCCGTGCATGGCTGAGACGATCGGCTTGCTGCAATTGATCACGTTGTAGACGAGATCGCGCGCTTCACGCCACACCCGCGCACGCACGGCGAAGTCGTCGGCCATGTCTTCGACGAGCGACAGATCGCCGCCACCGGAGAAGCCTTTGCCTTCGCCGCGAATGACAACGGCACGCGTCTCGGTGTCGCGGTCGATATCGCGCCACACGTCGGCCAGTTCGCGGTGCATCTGATGATCGGCCGTCGACAAGCCGCTCTTGTTCGCCCCGGCGCCCATGATGAGTTCGAGCACACCGTTAGGATGCCGCTTGAACTGTAGCGATTGATAGTGTTGATACGGGTCTTGCGACATGGCTTACCGCTCCAAAAAAATATCCCCGCACAGGCGGGGATTGGGAAACAGCGGCACCGGCCGAAGCCAGCACCGCCGACGGTCAACAGGGCGATGCGAGCGAGGTCGGGCGCTTCACATCCATCGTTCATTGATCAGAAGCGTTGACTGCGGCTTCAAGGCGCTCATGCGGCGCTCATGCGGCGCTCATGTGGCGCTCATGCGGCGCTCATGCGAGGTGAATGCGGCGGGGTGAATGCGGCATACACGCGGCATACTCGCCGTACTCAGGGCGCGAGCAACCACTTGCCGTTTTCGATCTTGACCATCACGCGCGCACGTTGATCGAGGCCGAGGTGATCGGTCGGGCTCATGTTGATCACACCGTTCGACACATGCACGTCCTTGCTGGTCTCCAGCGCATCGCGCAGCGCCTTACGGAATTCCGGCGTGCCCGGCTTGGCCGTCTTCAGCGCAATCGGAATCGCGCGTTGGAGCAGAATGCCTGCGTCCCACGCATACGAACCGAAAGCCGCCACCGTGCCTGCACCGTACTTGGCTTCGTACTTCTTGATGTAGTCGAGCGCGACCGCCTTGGCCGGATGATCGTTCGGCAGTTGCGACGCCACGAGCACCGGGCTCGCCGGCAAGTACGTGTTGTTGCAGTCCTTGCCGCACACGCGCAGGAAGTCGTTGTTACCCACGCCGTGGTTGTGATACACGAGGCCCTTGTAGCCACGCTCGGCCAGAGCCTTGGGCGGCAACGCGGCAGGCGTGCCGGCCGCCCCCACGACAACGGCGTCCGGATTGGTCGCCATGATCTTCAGGATCTGGCCCGTCACGCTCGGGTCGGTGCGCGCGAAACGCTCGTTGGCGACCATCTTGATCTTGTGCAGCCCGGCGAACTTGGCGACCTCTTCATAGAAGGCTTCGCCCAGTGCGTCTCCCTGACCGATGAACGCCATGGTCTTCACGCCATGGCGGCTCGCATGCTCGGCAATGGCCGAGGCCATTTGCGCGTCGGTCTGCGGGGTCTTGAACATCCAGTACCGCTTGGCGTCGACCGGCTCGATGATGCGCGCCGACGAAGCCAGCGAGATCGTCGGCGTGGTGCCGCTGGCAATCACGTCGAGCATCGCCAGCGTGTTCGGCGTGATCGACGAGCCAATGATGGCGTCGACGTGGTTCTCGGAGATGAGCTTCTTGGTGTTCTGCACCGCAGTCGTGGTATCCGACGCGTCGTCGAGCACGATGTAGTCGACCTTCTGACCACCGATTTCGGTCGGCAGCATGGTGACCGTGTTGCGCGCGGGAATGCCAAGCGAGGCTGCGGGGCCGGTAAGCGAAATGCTCACGCCGATCTTGACCTGAGCGGCAGCGCCGCCAGCCAACGCCAGCAACATCGCACCCAGCAGGGCAGTGCGCACGGGGTTTCGCATGGAAAATCTCCTGGTCTGGCCTGCGCTGTTTTTTTTACGCCGACGCCCCCGAAAGGACACCTCGCGCCGCGCCGGCGAAAGTTAGGGCCGGCTCGTTCACCCAGTAGGGATGCGAAGCGACTCAAGGAGACAAAGAATAGCGGAGGCGGAATTCCCAACCATATCCGGGTTCACCCTAGGGACGTATACCCCCATGCACCCCCATGCACCCCATGACTCGCTAAGCGGTGCCTACTGCAATGTGCTGCTGCCCTCGCCTCAACACCGCCCTCCAGATGGACCGGGGCCCCTTTCCGCCTCTCAGACATAAACCCAACTCGCTGCAGAAAGGAGCCCCGATCCATCCCCCCCACACTCTCTGGACTTCAACCAACACCCTCGCCCCCCCCCCGTCTTACTCGTCCAACGGGGAAACTGCCTGGTCAATCGCGCCGAAAATCGACTTGCCCTGTTCATCGAACATTTCTATACGCACGCGATCTCCGTAACGCATGAACGGCGTCTGCGGCGCACCCTTGTCAATCGTCTCCAACATTCTCTTCTCCGCAATACACGCGCTTCCCCGGCTGCGATCCTTGTTCGAAATCGTGCCCGAACCCACGATGGTGCCGGCACGCACATTGCGCGTCTTGCAAATGTGCGCCACAAGCTGGCCGAAGTCGAACACCATGTCTTCACCACACTCCGGCGCGCCGTACTTCTTGTCGTTCCACTTCACCGTCAACGGACGATGCACGCGACCACCCCGCCACGCATCGCCCAGCTCGTCCGGCGTCACAGCCACCGGCGAGAAACTGCTCGCCGGCTTGCTCTGGAAGAATCCAAAACCCTTGGCCAATTCCGCCGGGATCAAGTTACGCAAGCTCACATCGTTGACCAGCATCAGCAAACGAACCCCCTCCAGCGCGCGCACCGGACTCGCCCCCATCGGCACGTCCGACGTCACCACGGCAACCTCCGCCTCGAAGTCGATACCGAAGTCCTCCGACGCACACACGATGTCGTCCGTGGGCCCAATGAAGTCGTCGCTTCCCCCCTGATACATGAGCGGATCCGTCCAGAATTCAGGCGGCATCTCCGCGCCCCGCGCCTTGCGCACCAACTCGACGTGATTCACATACGCCGAGCCATCTGCCCACTGGTACGCACGCGGCAGCGGTGCCATGCACTCGGCCGGGTCGAACGCAAACGTGTTGCGCGCGCGGTGGTGATTGAGCTCGGTGTAGAGCGTCTGAAGCTGAGGGGCGTAGAAGGTCCAGTCGTCGAGCACGCGTTGCAGCGTGGGCGCAATGGCGTCGGCAATGCAGGCGATCGACAGGTCGCGCGACACGACGATCAACTGGCCGTCGCGCGTGCCGTCCTTACGGGTAGCAAGTTTCATGTGATGGTGTCTGCGGGCTGTCTCTGGCCCGATAGAATGGCGTTTGAAGCCGAAGATTCTACCCGAGCGCATTGGCCGGCGTTTCCGAGGCAGCACCGGGGGCGCACGTCTCAAAGCATCGAGACCCCGCGCCGCCGCGAAGGCGAACAAGAAGACTCACACGAAGGCGAAGACGGAGACTCATGACAGTGCCCGACCAAGACAACAAGATCGACAACGACGACAACACGCCCCCCCCCGACGAGGAGAAAACCCGCTCGGGCATCCAATCCATCGAAGTCGGCTTCCGGCTGATCGAGGTTCTGACCGAGGCGTCGAACGCATTGATGCTGCGCGACCTCGCACACGCCGCCGGCATGAACCCCGCCAAGGCCCACCGGTATCTCGTAAGCTTCCAGCGGCTCGGCCTCATCGTGCAAGACCCGGTGAGCGGACGCTACGACCTGGGGCCGTTCACGCTGCGCATGGGCCTCGCGCATCTCGCCCGCATCGACGCCTTCAAGGCCGCCCGCTTCGCACTGACCGAGTTGCGCGACGCCATCGATCAAACCGTGGGGCTCGCCGTCTGGGGCAATCACGGACCGACCGTCGTGCATTGGCTCGACTCGACCTTCCCGATGCGCGTGCCCCTGCGTCTGGGCGACGTCATGCCCATGCTCGAATCGGCCGCCGGACGCCTGTTCGCCGCCTACCTCCCCGAACGCCAGACGGCCCCGCTCATCGACGCCGCCCTCAGCGCCCTGCAACACGCATCGCGGCATCACCTGCCCGCCACGCGCGCCCAGTACGATGCCGTGCTCGCCGAGGTACGTGCGCACCGGGCGGCGCGCGTCGAAGGCACCGTGCTGCCATCCGTCAATGCGTTCTGCATGCCGGTATTCGATGCGACCGGGCAACTCGTGATGGGCCTCATGGCGCTGGGCCCGGAGAGCCGGTTCGACGCCCGTTGGGGCGGCCCGATCGACACCGCCCTGCGCACGCTCGCACAGCAACTCTCGGCCGACCTGGGTCACTCGCACGCGCCGGGCGCCAAGCCCTGAGCGACGCAGGCCGAGGGGCCGTCCCGACGCAGCAGCAAAGACACGCCACCCCGTCATGAACGGCCCGTCGCCGGATCTGTCGAACCGACATTCATCGCAATGTGCGATCCTGATGCCCTGACGTTCCGGCTTATCGATCCTCGTGTTATCGCGCGCCCCTCGACCCTCTCGCCCGCCTCGCCCTCCTCGCGCGTCTCGTGCGTCTCGCCAAACGGCGCCTGACGTGCCGCCAACGCACGGCAATTCCGGCAACGATGCGCCAACGTCCTCCGGGCCCTCCGGCCCGTCCGGACCCTACGGCGCAGTGCCGCAGGGCTTGCGCGGCCGCTGGCTCGTCTGGGCGAGCGTGCTCGCGGCCGTGTTCATCGCGCACGTGCTCATCGCACTGTGGTTCGCCAGTCACCCGACTACGCTCGACGACACGCCCATTCCCGAAATTCCGATCACGCTGATCCCGCTCAAACCCATCGCACCGCCCGCCCCACCCGCACCGGCACCCAAGCCGGTGAGCAAGCCGCGTCCGCCCAAACCGGCACAACCCGCTCCACCCGACACGCTTGCCGCCCCCGCCACGGCCGACACACCGGGCCCGCAAGCGGCCTCGGAGACCGTCGCAGGCGCGGGGGATACACCCGGTGCGCCCGCCAGCAGTGCACAAGCCCCGGCACCGGCTGGGCCGCCGCTGACCGCGGCAGCCGCCAACGGCGACAAGTTCGCCCCGCCCCCGTCCGTCACCCTGACCTACGACGCGCTAATGAACGGCGTTCGCAACCAGACCGGCGAGCTGCATTGGGTGAACGAGAACGGGCATTACCGTCTTCGCGTGGCCGTACCGATCATTTTCTTCGGCACGTTCGAATTCATCAGCGAGGGCGGTTTCGACGCGAACGGGATCGCGCCATCTCACTATGTGGAAAAACGAGGACGCCGCGCGGAGTACACCACCACCTTCCATCGTGACGGCACACCCACGCTGACCTTCACGCGCTCCGGCCAGTCCGTGCCGCTGGCACCCGGCGCACAAGACCGGTTCAGCGTGATGATGCAACTGGCGAGCTACGCCAGAGGCAATCCCGAGCGCTACACCCAGGTCGGCGTGACCCACGAGTTCACCGTGGTCGACACGGACAGCAGCGAAGTGTGGCCGGTGCAGTACGTTGGCAGCGAAACCCTGCGCACGCCGCAGGGCTACCTCGAGACGCGCCACTTCACCCGATTGCCCCGCAAGGCGGGCGACGAGCGACGTGTCGATATCTGGCTCGCGCCGGCGCTCGACTGGCTGCCGGTACGCGTCAAACAGACCGAGCCGTCGGGCAACGAATTCGAACTGATCTTCACGCAGAAGTCGGCCCCTTGAACCCGCCGGGTGCAGCCGTCGGGGACGGGGTATCCATTGGTTAGAAAGTCGAGCGCCCCCCGCGCCATGAGGCGATACACCAAAGTGTTGCCTCACTACTACGAAACGCTCAGCACAAGTCGAAGGTTCCTGACATAATCAGAATCGTCCCACTGCATCGGCACCGCTTCGTTCGCAAATGCATCGACGAGACCAGGGAGGCCGCTCACCATGAAAGTCAGTGCCAACGGTGCATCGATTCATTACGCGGTGGACGGCCACGGCCCGTGGCTGACGCTGGCGCATCCGTTGGGGGCTGACCTCTCGATCTGGGACGATCTGGTGCCGGACCTTGCGGCGCACTTCCGGATACTCCGTTACGACAGTCGCGGCCACGGCGGCAGCGAAGTGCCGCGTGGTCCTTACACTATCGAGCAACTGGCAGCCGACGCGACCGCCCTGCTCAGTTCGCTGGAAATCCCGAGAACGCATTTCGTTGGCATTTCGATGGGCGGTGCCGTCGCCCAGCAGGTGGCGCTCGACGCCCCCGAGCGCATCGCCAGCCTGACGCTGATCGACACCA
>NZ_JAELTP010000119.1 GCF_016428915.1 Pandoraea sp. ASV26 | reverse complement strand
GCTGTTCTCAGCCACGTTTACCGACGATATCCGCACCATGGCGGCGAGCATTCTGCGCAGCCCGGTCAATGTCAGCGTGAGCCCGCCCAATGCCACGGCCAGCAAGATCAAGCAGTGGGTGGTGCCGGTGGACAAGAAGAACAAGCCGGACCTCTTCATGCACCTGGTGGCTCAAAACCACTGGGAGCACGCGCTGGTGTTCGTCAAAACCCGCAATGGCGTGGATTACCTGGCCGCCATGCTGGATGACGCGGGGTATTCGGTCGACACCATCCACGGCGACAAACCGCAACCTGCGCGCCTGCGTGCGCTGGAGCGCTTCAAGACGGGAGAAGTCCACATGCTCGTAGCCACCGATGTGGCCGCGCGCGGACTGGATATCGACGACCTGCCGCTGGTCATCAACGTTGATTTGCCGATCGTGGCGCAAGACTATGTGCACCGTATTGGCCGTACCGGACGCGCGGGCGCCAGCGGCGTGGCGGTGTCTCTCGTGTGTGCCGACGAAGCGCCGCAACTGGCCGCGATTGAAGCGCTGATCCGGCAAACGCTGCCCCGCGAAGAAGAGCCGGGGTTTGAAGCTGAACACCGCGTGCCGCAAACCAGCGCGACGGGCCAGATCATCAAGAAACCCAAGAAGCCCAAGAAACCCAAAGTGCAGCAAGCCGCGCTGGGCACGATGAAAATGCCCGGCAAGAAGCCGCGCGGAAAATCCGCCAACAAGCCCGCTACGGGTTCACGCAAGCCGGCCGGCAAATCGGCAGGCGGCCGGGGCAAACGCCAAACCTGAATCGGGGGAATGACTTGAAATCAACCCACTGGGGCGGCTTCGCCCGCCTATTGCTCGGACTAGCGTTCGCCGCCGTCGGATTTCTGACCACGTCGCCCGACACGAGTGATGTCGTCAAGATTATCGGGATCAGCCTTGTTGGCCTTGCCGCTATCTATTCCGGTTTGCGCATGCTGTCCATGCGAAAACGTGACCGTGAGGCGGTGAAGACGAGTGCCGCGTCGAGCAATGGCGGTGCCGTCTCTGTGTCTCACGACGATGATTCCATTACCGTCACATTCCCGGATGGACACACTCAGTCGCTGCATTGGAATGCGCTGACAAAGGTCGCGATCAGAACAACGGATGAAGGGCCTTTCGTTGACGACGTCTTCTGGGAGTTTTACGTTGGTGACGCGCTCAAGCTGACCTATCCGCAAGACGCCGACATTGGCCATGGGCTTCTTAACACCATGCAGAAGCGGCTTCCCGGTTTTGATAACGAAGCCGTGGTCAAAGCAATGGGGGCTACCAGCAATGCGAACTTTATCGCTTGGCAGCGTGTGGCCTGACTCCACACTTTTTATCGACCACCGGCGTTGGGCCGTTGTTGTGAAACGTGTCGTGAATCGAGAAGCATTTGGCGAACAATCGGTGAAGTAGTCAACGCATCGGTACTGAAAATGACCATCAATAGATCGCGACCAGTGAATCTCACGTATCGCCACACAGCGCAGTCCGATGCGGAAACGCTGGTCGGCATCCGTATTGCGGCTATGCGCGAAAGTCTGGAGCGCGTCGGCCGCTTCGACCCACAACGCGCTCGCGATCGTTTCCTGAAAGCGTTTGATCCTTCGCTATGCCGGTTCATCGAGGTGGACGGGGTAACGGCAGGCTTCATTCTGGTTCGTCCAGAAGAAGATCACTGGCGTCTGGATCATCTCTACATCCTGCCGGAACACCAGGGTAAGGGTCTTGGCGCAGCAGTCTTGCTGGACGTATTCAACGACGCTGACGCCCATCACATGCCCGTCAGACTCAGTGCCCTGCGTGGCAGCGATGCCAACCGCTTTTATCAACGACATGGCTTCACGCAGACGGATGAAGCGGAGTGGGACATTCATTATGTTCGTCAGCCCCTTGGACGGTGAGTGCTTTCGGCAGCATTCATCGCGTCGCATAGGGTCGCAAGCAGACGATCTGCGACTGGAGGCAAGCGGCCATGAAGAGTCATTCAGCATGCGAAGTCTGGTCGGTCGAGTGCCCCAAGTGGGGTATAGACTACCGCAGAAACAACCAGTAACTTGGTCCATACGCTAGGCCAATGAACTCTCGGCGTCATTGGCAGGGAAAACATGGGGGTCGACATGAATGGTGCCAAACTTCGGATACTCGCACTTGTGGTTCTCGGGAGCCTACCTCTCAAAGCCGCTATGGCAAGTGAATCACAAGAATTGTCCATCGATGATCTCCGTGCCCGTATCGTTGGCTCCACGATGGAATACACATCACCCATAGATACGCCGGTTCGCTGGACTAATGAGCCCGACGGAACCACCGTGGTCCGATTCATGCACGATCGGAAAAGGGGGATGAGCCACGATGCGATTTCCCCTGGAGAATGGTCGATCTCGGAGAGCGGGAAGTATTGCCTCACGGAGCATAGAGATACTGCGCATGGAGGCGTGCTGCATTGGTGTGCGCCTATTTCCGTGGCGACTGATGGCAGCATGTCCATCCAGCATGGAAATTCGCTGATAGCCATTCACAAGTAAAAGATTGGCCAGCGAGCATAAGAGCCCTGAACAAACTGTTCTTTTTCATCGGGTAACGTCTACCCCCGAGAAACAGGATCCCTGTTCGCGCAATCGAGTGTCCCGAATGGGTTGTGGATTCAACCGGTCGATGCAAGCCTACCGAGTGGCTGCTGCATAAGCGTCGTTGGCCTTCATCGAAGCGAGCCAGCTCTGCTGCGCCGCAGCCATGCGATTGAGAATTCCGGTGTAATCGGCAAGCCCTTTCGACTGAGCAAAGCGCGCCGCATTGGTATAGAGCGCAGACAAGTTAGCGGCAAGCTGCTTATACGCGGCAGATGAGTTAGGGGCGGCCGCTTTCGCTTGCGCAGAGGCTTCCCTCATCATTTTGTCGAGCGTCTGCTCGAGTGGCTTGGCCACCGCACTCAGAAAAACACGCGCGTTGGCTACGTCTTGTGGCGATCCGTAAGCCTGCAAGTCCTGCAAGAAACCGGATTCGTCGCGCGGTTGATAGCGATCGCTACGTATCAGCGGGCAAACGTAGGCGGCGTAAACCTCGTCCTTCGTGACAGGCATGCCGAGGGCTTTCTTCGCGTTTAGCAGATACGCAGGCGCATAGAAACCTTCGGTCTTGGGTGAGTCGCCAAAGACTGCTGACGTTTCGTTCGGGTTGGGGACTCGCATGAACGTATCTGTGCAGGTCGCAGCGATATCACCCGTTTGAAGCCGCATGTATTCGGTATCGAGCGCAATCTGTTCGAGGTACGGAATGGCCTGCGCATACTGCTTCTGTTGGTACAGGCCGTACGCCAACATCTGTGACATTTGCCTGCAATCATTGTTTTCGAACTGCTTTACGTCTGGATTGTGCGTGTCCAGCACCGCTCGTTTGCCTGGCGTTCCGCACTCATTGGCAAAGCGCCGGCTGGCGGTATCGATCAGACCGGGAAATCCCCCCCGGACATACGCAGCACCAAGCTCTCGATCCTGTTGATAGACATCGAAGGATGCGCATGCCGAGAGTGCAGCGCAGAGCAAGACAGGCACCTGCCAGCGTGCTTTCATAGCATTACCCTCTCCCTTGAGGCGCCATGACGGTATTGCTTACCGCTACAGGCAAGAACCCGCGATGGTTTGATTGGCTTGCTGAATCATCTGGTTTGCCGCATCGCGCATCTGCTGCCACGTCGGTACGTTTTGGCACATCAGGGCCACTCGCAGCATGACCTGACCGGCCTGCTTATTTGTCTGTGCCGAGCGGCAGACACTCTGAGTGGCGCCTTGAGCACTCGCTAGCTGATTGATATAAGCCGTAGCGTTTTGCTGCGCCTGGTCGCAGTTAGCGCCTAGATCGAGCTTGTTCGGGTCTGTCGTCGGAGCGGCCTGCGAACTGTTAGTCGCTTGGCTGCCGAAAGGATTGTTGGCCGGATTCTGCAATGCGCGGCTCACGTCCGCCGCAGCCTGCTTGTCGGCGACCGCCTGCAATTGCGAAAAATTGACTTGAGGCGCGGCGGGCTGCGCTGGCGCACTGTTGTTGCCGCCACCGGAAATAAAGGCGTTGAGGGCAGTGCCAAGCGCGCCCGAGACCGCACCTGCCTGCGCGCTTCTTGAGCCAACATTCGCCGGCACCGACGGTACGATCAGGGGAGCGCCCGATGCGCCGGAGACCGTGCCGCCACCGCTCTGCCTCGAGGCATTCTGGGGCGTGTTACCGCAGCCGTGATCCAGATCACAGTGGTTCGGGTCTTGGGCCGCGACACCCGCCGCAAACGAGTACGACGCACAGGCCATCATCGATACAAACAAAAGCATCTTTCGCATGATGACTCCCTCTAAAGACCGCCATTCGCAGACGCTGACACAATTCGGGGGCCATTGGCGCGAACTCAGTGTCTTCTGACTTTCGTTTCAGGACACGCCCCACGGGCAATTGCTGACCGGCGAATTTCACTATGGCCGATGCTAACGCCACGATCGACCTACGGTCTATTCCCCAAATGGAGTATGCGAGCCGGCATGGCGACACGTTGCTCGGCTCGGCCCCCGGTCGAGTCGCCGAAACGATACCAAGCGCCCCGAGCGCAGGCACACCAGATCGGCATCAATCTTCCTCGACGTTCTGCAACGTGTTGCCTGCCGGGGCGGCCGATGGATGGCGGTTCAACAGCCCGGCACGATCCGTTGGTCAATTTCTCCAAACGGGGCGCGACCGGCGGCGTCGAGCGCAACCATCCTCACGCGCTCGCCAAACGCCAGATAGCGGGTGCGGGCTTCGCCATGCTCCAGGATCTCGATGCCCCGGCGCTCGGCCAGGCATGCCGAGCCAGCCTCGCGCGCGGCGTTCGAGACCGTGCCCGAGCCGATGATCGTCCCCGGACTCAGTTGGCGCGTGCGCGCGACGTGGGCGATAAGCCTGCCAAAATCGAAGCTCATTTCGCTGCCGCTGGGCTGCCCGATCCACTCGTCGTTGCGCTGCACGTGCAAACGAAGATGCACCCGGCCGTCGCGCCAGTCAGCCCCTAGCTCGTCGGGGGTAAGCGCGATCGGCGCAAAGCTCGTGGAAGGCTTGGCTTGCAGGAAGCCAAAACCCGTGCGCATTTCGCGCGGTCCCAGTACCCGCAAGCTCCAGTCGTTGATCTGCACCAGCAACCGCACATGCCCGAGTGCGTCCAACGCACTGACGCCCATCGGCACGCGATCGACCACCACGCCAAACTCTCCCTCGAAATCGATGCCGTCGGCCTCGCTCGCTTGAGGCACATCGGCGTGGGGCCCCAGAAAATCGTCGCTAGCGCCCTGATACATGACCGGAATCGTGTCGAAGTCCGGGATCGGGGCCGTGTTGAATGCCCGCTCCATCAAACGTCCGTGATTGAGGAAGGCCGATGCGTCGCACCATTGAGGGCTGCGCGGCAGTGGCGCGGCACAAGCGCGCGCATCGAACGTCTGCGCCTCTGCGCTGTTCACAGCGTTGCGCGAGTCGTTGAGCGCGTCGTAGCGTTGTTGCAGTGCGGGCGCAACCTCCTCCCAGCGCTCGATCGCCTCGATCAGACTCGACGCAATGCCGTCGGCCGGCACGGCTCGCGTGAGGTCGCGCGAGACGATCAACAGTTGCCCGTCGCGGGTGCCATTGGCGAGCGTCGCGAATTTCATTGATCCACCTCGTCCAGAATGGCGACCGCGCGTGTCCAGCCCGCCGAAGCGGCACGGATCTTGTGGGGGAAACAGCTCACGGTAAAACCGAAGGCAGGCAGCGCTTCGAGATTGTGCAGTTTTTCGAGATGGCAGTACCCGATCTCGCGCCCGGCCTTGTGTCCCTCCCAGATCAGCGATTTGTCACCGGTCTGCGCCACGCGCTCTGCCGTGTAGCTGAACGGCGCGTCCCAGCTCCACGCGTCGGTGCCCGTCAGACGGACGCCGCGCTCGAGCAGGTACAACGTCGCCTCAAGCCCCATGCCGCAACCGGCGTTCACATAGTCGGCATGCCCGTAGCGGCTGCCGGCGCGTGTGTTGACCAGCACGATGTCGAGTGGCGAGAGCGTGTGCCCGATGCGCTCAAGCTCGGCGGCCACGTCCGCCGCGGTGACGACGTACCCATCGGGGAAATGACGAAAATCGAGCTTCACGCCACTTTGGAAACACCACTCGAGCGGCACCTGGTCGATCGTGATCGACGGCTTGGCCTCTCCCAGACGCGCGTCCATGGTCGAGTGAAAGTGCCACGGCGCATCGAGGTGCGTGCCGCTATGCGTGGTCAGCGTGACCCATTCTGCGGCCGCTGCCTCGCCATCAGGGTAATCTTCGGCCCGTGTACCCGGCAGCATGGCCATGAACTCGGGCAGCGTGTCGGCGTGCTTCTGGTAGGTGATCTTCGGCGCCAGGGGCGGCGGGTCTGACAGCACGTCGTTTTCGAGATAGATCGACAGATCGATGAAGCGGCGTTTGACTTTCACTTTGAGGCCTCCGACTGGCCGTGATAATGGGGAATGCGTGAGAAGCACAGCAGGGCGACGGCACCGAAGAGCACGCCGGCGTAACCCAGACTCGCGAGTGAAACGAACTTGACCAGCGTGCCGCCGAGCAACGGCCCGATGGCCGCACCGGTCATCACCATGGCAGGTGTGGCCGCCACGGCTCGCCCAGTGGGATCAAGTCGCGCGAGCATTCCAAACGCGAAGGTGTGGCAAAAGATCATCACCGCAGAGAGCACCGCGCTGGCCACGGCCCACGCGGCAAAACCGGCGTCAGCGGTGATGAGTAAGCCCAGCACGGCCTGCGCGACGGGGCCGATGAGCAACACGACGCGCGCATTCAGACGACGCTCGAGCAATGCAGCGGCTGGCGCGGGCACGAGATTGATCATCCCGAGCGTAATCAGCACGGCAGTAATGGCCGTCTCGCCAAAGCCGCGCACCGTGCCGATGTGCACGACAAAACTAATCAGCATCGCCTGAGTCAGCGCCATGGCGCTCACCCCGCCGATCCCGAACCAGACGTGTGCGGCAAGCCTAGGCTTGGCCGCGTGCGCCATACCGTTGGCGGCCCCGGTGACAGCGGGCGATGCCGACGCCGACATCAAGGGAAGACCGATCGCGCTGACCAGCGCGGCCACGCTCATGACTACGCACAGGATCGTGAAGAACATGCTGCCCCCGTGCGCCTGAATGAGCGGTTGGGAGATGCCGAGAAACACGATCGAAATCAGCCCCAGGCTCATGCCGGCCAGCGCGAACACGCGGTGCGGACGCTCACTGCGACCGATGATGCCGTGCGTGAGGCTCAGGCTTGCGCCCACCGCCAGACCGGCGACGGCATGCAGGGTCGCGATCGCCGGGTAGAAGGTCGTGGTACGGGCGACGAAGAACGCGGCGGCGGCAATCGCAAAACCCGCAGGCACGATCGAGCGCGCGGGCAAGCGTGTGAGCAGTGGGGAGCAAGCGATGCTGCTCAGCACCACGCTGGCGAGAAACAGCGTGGGCAGCGCGCCCGCGCGTTGTGGGTCGAGGCCGTAGTGGCTCACCAGCGTCGAGATCCACAGCGGCAATGCGACAAGGTCGATCATGCCGGCGCAGTGCGCAATCATCAGCGAGAACACGCCGAACTTGCGCAAGCGAGCCGGTGTGCCGGACGCCGCGTCGGGCGAGGTGGCAGGCACCATCGTTTGGGGTTCCATCGCGCGCTCCCGGCTCAGATGGCTTGCGCCAGATATTGGTGCGTCTCGCGCATGATGCGCTCGTGTTCGGCGCGATCACCGTGAGCGATCTCGATCTCGCCCAGACGCGCCGAGTTCTCAACCACAACCCGACAACGTTCCCAGCGACGTGCCTCGAACGCCTCGATCCCGTCGATCATCGTTGCCGCGCGCGCGAGTTCCTCGGCCAGCACGATCGCATCCTCGATGCCGATGCCGGCGCCCGAAGCCATGTGCGGTGTGGTGGCGTGAACGGCGTCGCCAACGAGCACGATGCGACCCCGATGCCACGGGCGAGGGAGCAACATGCGCTCAAGGGGCCGGTAAATCACCGAGGCGTGTTCGTCGATCGCGTCGCTAACGGCTTGCAGGCGCGGTGCCGAAAACTCGGCAAGCAGCGCCTTGAGCATGTCCGGGGCTTGCTTCGGGTCGACGAACTTGCGTGTCGCAGAGTCTTCCGTCACGAACAGGTACATCAGTTCGCTGGAGACCGGGTTGATGCCGGCCTTCACACGTGCGCCGAGCCACATCTCCGTGCCCACCACGTCTTGCGGACGCGGCACGATAGCGCGCCACACGCCCTGACCGGTATAGCGCGGCGGTTCGGCGTCGGCAAAAATGGTCTCGCGAACGTTGGAGTAAAGACCATCGGCGCCCACGACCAGGTCGTAGCGCCCGTGCGTGCCGTCCGTGAAGGCGACCTCGACCTGCTCGCCGTTGGCAGACAGACTGGCAAAAGACGTGCCGAGTTTGACATTCACACCCGCCGCCAGTGTGGCCTTGGCGAGAATGTCGGCCAGTATCGGACGCATGATCGCGCCGCTGCCGGGCACTTCATCACCGGCCAGACGCGGCGTAGGGATCTGCGCAATCGGCGCGCCGTGCGGCGCAAACAGCTTCAGCCCGTCGGCGACTGCACCGCGCTCGAGAAAGGCGTCAAGCACGCCGAGTGTGCGCAGCGCACGCAGCGTCGGCCCACTGATGCTGATCCCCGCACCATAAGAGCGCCAATCCAGATCGACCTCCACGAGATCGACCTGCATGCCTCGCTTGCTGCACTCGATGGCCGTGGCCATGCCCGAGAAGCCGCCGCCGATCACGAGCAGGCGTTGGGTTGTCATATCCATTCGATGTCTCCTTTTTTCTACGTTTTTTTGTGCCTGCGCGGGTGACGCGTCGACGCGTCAACGCGTCACCACGAATACGGCGCACCGCGCTCTCACGTCACCAGGAACACCTCGCCCTGTGCGTTGACGTGCAGTGCAAGTTGCGTGAGCGACTGGCCCAGACACGGCCCCGCCAGACACGCGCCGCTGACCAGATCGAACTGTGCGGCGTGGGCGTGGCAGACAATGCGCGAGCCGTCGTGATTCAGGTAGGCGTCCTTTCGCCAGGCCATCGGCGTATCGCCGTAGTGAGGGCAAGCGTTGCGCCACGCCCGCACCTCGGTCCCGCTGCGCACCACGAACATCGTGTCGTGCCCCGCGCCATGTGGATCGAACCCGCGTGCACCGGGGTCCGGCATGGCGTCGAGATGCACCAGAAAGATCGGTGAGCTCACGGGCATACTCCGGCGCATATCGCTGACTGACCTGCTGCCATATCAGGCGGCCTCCCCCTTCGCCGGTGCACCACCTGCCGGAGCGCCGCCCGGCACCCATTTCTCGCGCGACTGGAACAGGAACAGTTGCGAAGCGTCGGCACTCATCGGCGCAGTGCGTGCATGCCACTGGTCGTCGTGCTGGTCCATGTCGGCGTCGTACTCGACATGGCATCCCAGAGGACTGTTGAAGTACCAGAACCAGTTCGAACCGAAACGATGACGGCCCGGCCCCCAGAACGACTGATAGCCCTTATCCACGAGACGCGTGCCCGCATACATCAGTTCGGTCGGCCCACCCATGTGGAAGGTGAAGTGCTCGCATCCCTTCATGAACGGCGGCGTCTGGATAAAGAAGAGCGTGTGGTGATCGAGCGTGCCTGCCGGGCGTAGAAACCCGCCCACGCCCTCAAAGCGATCCGTGCAGCGAAAGCCCAGGCGCTCGACGTAGAACGCTTCGGCGCGGGCGGCGTCAGGTACGAAATAGACCACGTGCGAGAGCGTGCGCGGCGTGAGCGGCATGTCGTCGCGCACCGCCACGACGTTGGGCTGGCGCTGCGCGGGCGCGCCCGGCGCGTTGATCGCTTCGGCCGGCATGTTCAGCGTTTTTCTTCGGGTGACGACGAAGCCCAGAGCGAAGCCCATATCGTCCACGGTCTCCAACGAGCCGTCGGCCAGTACGCGCACTTCGCGATCGCGCATCAACTCCCCGGCAATGTCCGCAAGATCTTGCGCGCTGGCCACGCCATAAACGGTTTTGCGCAATTGACTCGTGGTGCCCAGCGGCGGAGGCAAGCGCGAGTCGGTGGCGGCCCACACTTCGATGGCGGTGCCGTCGAGCGCAGTGAAGCGCCCGGCTTCGCCGGGGGCTTGCTGTGCGACGAGGCCGTAGTCGACCAGGTATTGGGCAACACTGGCGATGTCGTCAACGCCAAACACGAGATATTCGAGTCCGAGGATGTTCATGAATGCATTCCAGCTTGGGTAAGAATGTGAGGCATCGACTCAGTCATTAGGGACGGGTGTGACCGCCGAGCGTTTCGGCGACCCAGTCGGCGATATAGTGGCCCGCGTTGATCGAGTTATCGAAGCTCGCATGCTGCACGCCCCCTTCCCGATCGGTGAAGATCTTCAGCTCGCGCTTGGGGCTATTGACCAGTTGCTCGTACGTGCGATACGCCCACGTGAGCGGGATCTGCGAGTCGCGCTCGCCGTGCGTGACGAGAAACGGCACCCGAATCCGATCGAGCACGCCATCGAGATGCACGTCCTCGGCAATGCGCATGAAATCGTCGATGTCTTTCGCGCCCCATACCCAGCACACATGATTCCAGTAGTGCGGCACCGGGAAGTCGCCCTCGCGCTTCAAGCGCTGCTTTTGCACGTCGCGCCAGTCGTGGTTGGCTCCCCATGCCACGCCGCACGCAAAGCGGGGCTCGAACGCCACCGCACGCGGGCAGTAGTAGCCCCCGAGCGAGACGCCCTCCATGCCGATACGCTTCGCGTCGATATCCTCGCGCGTCTCGAGCCAGTCAACCACGCGGCTTGCCCAGTGTTCGGCATCGAAGCGCGCGTGCATGCCATGCAGGCGAAGCGCCTCGCCGGTGCCCGGCTGATCGACGATGAGCGACGACACGCCACGCTCGGCCAGCCACCCGGGCAAGCCGACGAGGTACTTCATCTCCTTCATGGAGTCCAGACCGTTGACCTGCACGAGCACCGGTGCACGCTTGACGCGCGGGGCGCGCACGAGCAACGCCGAGAGATGCCCATCGCCGTAAGGTATCTCCACGCGCTCGCAGTTCTCACCGGTGAGTCCGATGCCAGTGGCAAACGACTTCAGCGCGCGCTGGTAAAGCTCGACACGCCCCGGCGAATCGTGCGCAAGCATGCGCTCGCAGGTGATCATGTAGGCGCTCGCCCGCTTGTATTTCTGACCGGCCGAGAACTGGCGACCGAGGGCCTCGTCTTCGGCGGCAAGCGCTTGCAGCCGATCGGCCATGGCCACCCACGCTTCGCGAAACGCTTGCGTGCCCTGGGCATCGGGTTGTTTGGCGGCGTCTTGCAGCGGTGCGCAGATCGTTTCGATCTCGCCCATGCGTGCCCCCATCTCGATGGCCAGATTGACGGAGAGATTCCAGACGTAGTTGGTCGGAAAATAGCGGAACATTGGCTAACCTTATGAGCGTAAAAAAAGAAATTGCAGCGTATGCGTGCTGCGTCAGAGCAGCGGAATGGCGATGTTCAGCCACACGCTGCTCGATTTGGCGGTATTGGCCGCGTACAGGCCTTGCTGGTAGTTCAGAGCGACGTTGAACCAGTGGCCGTCATAGGAAACCGAGGGACCCATCGCGAAGCTGCGTGCGCGATTGCCGGCGCCCACGGTCATGCCTGACTGCGCGTCGTCGGTGAACTGGTTCAGGTAAGCCCCCACGGCGCCGACTTTCCACGGCCCGAAGTTCCAGCCGACGGTGAATTCGCCGACGTACGCACTGCCCGAGTGATAGTTCGTGTCGCGATTGGTCTGGTTGATCATGAGCCGGTTCGACAGCCCCACATCGAATCCATTGGGGATGTTGTAGCGAATCGCAAAGACGGGTTGCAGTGACGAATAGCCCGCTGCGACACTGTTTTTCGATGGGCTGTAGGAGCCCGAGGCCGTCATCAGGTCGAGGCCCGTGGCAAACGTCAGGTTGGACGACGCACGCCATTGCAGAATGACTGGCGAGACCGTGACGTTGGCCAGGCCGCTCTGTGTGCTGCTCTGTCCGGCGATATTCATGTGCAGCGAGACCACCGGCAGAACGAGTTGCGAGTAGACGTCGGCGCCCAGGAACTTGACCGGATACGAGGCGATGAGGCGGGTCGTTGCGACGGGGGCGCTCGAGCGGAACGGAACGGGCAGTTTGTTGCCGTCGTTGCCGTACAGCGCGTTGGCAAACGTGTAGCTGAATTGCTGAAGCACGAAGAGCCCGGGGATCGGGGGCAACGAGGCAATGCCGGTGGCTGTCGCCCCGGCCGGGTAAGGTGACACGTAATTTTCGAAGGCATGCACTTGCTGCGTCGCACAAGCGGCAACGAGCGCGCAGCCCGGCAACAGGCTCCTGATTTTGACGGCCATTTTGTCTCCTGATCGATCTCGCGGATCGAGTTTTTGGTGGTACTTCTTTTTTGTTCCGATCAGGTTAAGATGCCCGCTTGCATGTGAAAAATTGATTCGATCCATTCGCGAAATCGATTCGCCGAATACATCAAGGGCAAACCCGAGGGTCAGCGAATACGCGATCGATGCATGGCCACCCGGCGCAGTGCCCGAAGAAAAGAACATTCCCCATGCGTTTCAACAAGCTCGATCTCAATTTGCTCGTCGCGCTCGATGCGCTGCTCAGTGAGCGCAGCATCAGTCGCGCGGCGGAGAAGGTGCACCTGAGTCAGTCGGCGATGAGTAATGCGCTTGCACGGCTGCGTGAGTATTTCGACGACGAGCTGCTCGTGCAGGTAGGCCGGAAGATGGAGCCCACGCCGCGCGCGGAGGGCCTGGCCGATGCGGTACGCGACATTCTTGTGCGGGTCGAGGCGACCATCTCCACGCCGCCAACGTTTGTGGCGGCCGAGTCCACGCGCGTGTTCCGCTTGCTGGTCTCGGATTTCACGTTATCGACGCTGATCCCGCATTTTCTGAAACGGGTCTACGCGTGTGCGCCGAACGTGCGAATCGAACTCTGCCCGCAGGTCGCGCAGGCTGCCCGCTCGCTAGAGCGTGCCGACGTCGACATGCTCATCATCCCGATCGATTACTGCACGGGCGAGCATCCGACAGACATTTTGTTTGAAGAGGATTATTGCTGCGTGATGTGGAACGAGGCCGCGCTCGCCGGCACCGCCATCACGCGCGAACAGTATCTGGGGGCGGGACATATCGTCGTCACCCCCGGGCACGTCGATGCCACGCTCGCCGACTGGTTTGGAGAGCGCATCGGGGTGCAGCGCAAGATCGAGGTCACGACCTTCAACTTTGCGGCACCGGCACAACTGGTGGTCGGCACGCAGCGTGTCGCCACGATGCATCGCCGGCTTGCCGAGCATGCGAGGCGCAGCCTGCCGATTACGATCTGCGACGTCCCCGTCACGATCCCGAAGATGCAACAGGCGATGCAGTGGCAC
This sequence comes from Pandoraea sp. ASV26, assembly GCF_016428915.1. GTDB lineage: Bacteria > Pseudomonadota > Gammaproteobacteria > Burkholderiales > Burkholderiaceae > Pandoraea. Next base: position 562 of record NZ_JAELTP010000119.1, on the reverse strand, counting down.
TCGCACCGAAGCGCCGATCCCGGTCTGCGTTGGTTGCGCGAGAACCTCAAGGCGTCCGTGCTGGACATGGACGGCAAGAACGAGACTGCGGCAATGCATGCTCCGGCGGGGACGCCTGCCGGTGCGCAAGCGCTCCGGTCATAGCCATCCGACACCCTATGCGTTGGCGCCGAGCGCACGCATGAATGCGGGACGGCGCCACTGAAGGTCTGCTGTGGGCCGGCCGCCAACTGCCAAGCGCGTCGGCAACCGACCCGACGCGGACAACCGCCGCCCGTGGCCGAATCGGTTTGAAAGCCCGTGACCGTTGTTACGCCGACGCAATCGCGAACTCAGGCCGTGCCGTCGTGTCCTTTCGCGGCAGCCCGAGCATCAGGCGTGCCTCGGCCGGCGTAGCGATGTCGTAGTCCATCTCGCGCAAGAGACGAACGGTGCGCTCCACCAGCGCGACATTGGTCGTCAACTCGCCCTGGCGATAGTAGAGATTGTCTTCCAGGCCCACGCGAATGATGGCGCCACCGAGCAGCAGCGCGTTGATCCCGGCCGGCAACTGTGCCGGGCC
>NZ_JAELTP010001030.1 GCF_016428915.1 Pandoraea sp. ASV26 | reverse complement strand
CGCCATCGGACAGGCTACGGCGCTGTTGCGCAACCGCCGCCAGTTGGCCGGCCCAATCGAACTTCGCGTCGAATGGATACAGCACGTCAAGCGGGGGTCCCGAGCGCTGCGGAAGCTCTCCATAGCCTGTCTCTTATACACATCTCCGAGCCCACGAGACGATATTGTGTATCTCGTATGCCGTCTTGTGCTTGAAAAGGGGGGGGGGGGGGGGGGGGGGGGGGGGGGGGGGGGGGGGGGGGGGGGGGGGGGGGGGGGGGGGGGGGGGGGGGGGGGGGGGGGGGGGGGGGGGGGGGGGGGGGGGGGGGGGGGGGG
>NZ_JAELTP010001029.1 GCF_016428915.1 Pandoraea sp. ASV26 | reverse complement strand
CCCCCCCCCCCCCCCCCCCCCCCCCCCCCCCCCCCCCCCCCCCCCCCCCCCCCCCCCCCCCCCCCCCCCCCCCCCCCCCCCCCCCCCCCCCCCCCCCCCCCCCCCCCCCCTTTTTTAATGATCCGGCCACCACCGAGATCTACACACCACACGGTTCGTCGGCAGCGTCAGATGTGTATAAGAGACAGGCTCTGGGCGATGTCGAACGAGCGCGGCAGCCGCTGGCTGTGGCAGACCGCCGTATCGACCCTCGGCGGCAAACTCTCGGGCGAGTGGCGCAGCGGCAGCTTCGCGCATGGCTTCACCGTGAACGAC
>NZ_JAELTP010001028.1 GCF_016428915.1 Pandoraea sp. ASV26 | reverse complement strand
CCCCCCCCCCCCCCCCCCCCCCCCCCCCCCCCCCCCCCCCCCCCCCCCCCCCCCCCCCCCCCCCCCCCCCCCCCCCCCCCCCCCCCCCCCCCCCCCCCCCCCCCCCCCCCCCCCCCCCTGTTCAAGCCGAAGACGGCATACGAGATACACAATATCGTCTCGTGGGCTCGGAGATGTGTATAAGAGACAGGATCAGCCCGTTCGATCTGATTCCGGACTTCATACCGGTCTTCGGCCTGCTCGACGATGTCATTGTGATCGGCATGGTCGTGCATTGGCTCATCAAACGCCTGCCGCCCGATGTGCGCGAGGATGCC
>NZ_JAELTP010001027.1 GCF_016428915.1 Pandoraea sp. ASV26 | reverse complement strand
CCCCCCCCCCCCCCCCCCCCCCCCCCCCCCCCCCCCCCCCCCCCCCCCCCCCCCCCCCCCCCCCCCCCCCCCCCCCCCCCCCCCCCCCCCCCCCCCCCCCCCCCCCCCCCCCTTTTTTAATGATCCGCCCACCACCGAGATCTACACACCACACGGTTCGTCGGCAGCGTCAGATGTGTATAAGAGACAGGCGCGACAGCGCGTCCACCCGGATGCGCGACTTTTCCCGCCAGCACATGAATGAACCGATGACGCTGATCGTCGACGGCGTGGAAATGCTCACCGCCACGATCCGCTCGGAGCTGAGCGGCAAGTTC
>NZ_JAELTP010001026.1 GCF_016428915.1 Pandoraea sp. ASV26 | reverse complement strand
CCCCCCCCCCCCCCCCCCCCCCCCCCCCCCCCCCCCCCCCCCCCCCCCCCCCCCCCCCCCCCCCCCCCCCCCCCCCCCCCCCCCCCCCCCCCCCCCCCCCCCCCCCCCCCCCCCCCTCTTTTCAAGCCGAAGACGGCATACGAGATACACAATATCGTCTCGTGGGCTCGGAGATGTGTATAAGAGACAGGTTCAGGCTCGGCTTCGGCCGGTCCTGGCCGGGGGGATCGGGGGTGACTGGGTGTGACACTAACGAATCGTCACGAATCGGCAAGGATTCGTGGCCGCCCCCCGCCTTGGGGGGCGAGCAAGAGGAG
>NZ_JAELTP010000118.1 GCF_016428915.1 Pandoraea sp. ASV26 | reverse complement strand
GGCGAGCGCATTACGCCGATCATGACTACACAGGGGGTCTATTCGGACGAGCGCATCATGCGTCGCGCCAGCGGCGAGCTGTTCTGGTGCCACGTGACGGGACGATCGCTCGACGTTCAAGACCCCCATGCTGCCGGCCTCTGGACCTTCGAAGATATGTCGGCCACACGCCGCGTTGCCGTGGCCCTGACGGCCCGCGAGCGTGAAATCGCGGCGCAACTTGTGCAAGGCAAGACAAGCAAGCAGATCGGCAAGATCCTCGAGATCAGTCCGCGCACCGTTGACATCTATCGTGCACGCCTGATGCAGAAGTATGGCGCCAGCACGGCCACGGAACTCGTTCAGCGACTGCTCGGAAACTGACCCTCAGGCCAGTAGCGCCCGCACGGCCTGCGGCAGCGGCACCGATTTCTCTTCCTTGTAGTTCACCCAGACGATCTTCGCCCCGCCCTCGGCAACGATCACGTCAGGCGTGTCGGCACGACGCAGTTCAAAGCGCGTATCGACACTGCTTCGCCCCGGTGCGCCCACAAACATGCGGCAATCGATATCGCCCGGATAGCGCAACTGACGCAAGAACGTCATATTCGCGTTGATGATGACCGGCCCCTGGCCCGTCGAGCTTTCCTCCGAGGCGATGTTCAGCGACTCCAGCCACGAGATACGCACCTGCTCCATGTATCGGAAATACACGGTGTTGTTGACATGCCCGAAAGCATCCATATCGCCCCAGCGAATGGGCATGCGCATACGAAAGACTTCTTTGTATTCTGACGACACTACAAATTCCCCATATTGAAAATCAACGCCCCGCCATGCAATGACAGGGCGCCACGGGGATGAAGTGTAGCGCTTCGGATGAATCGGCGTACGGCACGACGCCGCGATTTGTCGGGATCGGCCGCCTTTTCGGAATGACGTGAGAGCACCGCTTCGGACATTTCCGAACCGACAGTGCTCCCACTACTTGCGCATGCTGAGCTCGCGTGGCTTGACCGCCGTGGAGTCGTCTTTCACCGCCGCCTCCGCCTTCTCGACCAGATCGCGCCCGACAAGGGCTTTCCATTTCGCATAGACATGGCGTGTCGCTTCGATAAAGCGCTGACGCTGTTCCGGCGTGAGTCGCGTGACCTTCACGCCGCGCGCCTCCAGGTCGTCCCATGTCCCGCGCCCGGTACTCAGCAGGTCTTCCCGGGCAAGCGTCACTTCGAAGCGGGCCGCCTCCATCGCGGCCTCGCGAACGATGTCGCGATCCTGCGGCGACCAGCTATCCCAGACTTGCCGGTTGACCACGAACACGATGGGATCGGCGACGTAGTCCCACACCGTGATGAAGCGCTGCCCCAGCGTATCGAGCCGCACGTTGTTATAGATCGTGATCGGATTTTCCTGACCATCGATCTTGCGCGCGCGCAGCGCCCGAACGGCTTCGTTCCACGTCATCTGAGCCGGCACGGCGCCCAACGCCGTGAAGATGTCGTTGAACAGCAATGAGCCGACGACGCGAAAGCGCAAACCGCGCATATCCTCAGGCGATCGGATCGGACGGCGCGAATTGCTCAATTGCCGGAAGCCATTCTCGCCCCATGCCAGCGGCACGACGCCCTGCTCTTCCACACGGCGGAACAACTCACGCCCCACGTCGCCCTGAGTGAGCGCGTCGAGCGACCGGTAGCCGTGCAGCAGAAAGGGCAGTGAGAAGACGTTGAATTCGGGGATGGCCGAAGACCAGTTGATCGTCGATCCGACCGCGATGTCGATGACGCCCTGGCGCAGCGCCGTAAATTCGCGCGTCTGGTCGCCACCGACGAGCACGGCGCCCGGGTGCAGCCGTATGTTGATGCGCCCGCGCGTACGCTCGCGCACCATGTCGGCCCAGAGCTGTGTGCCCTTGCCCCAGGGGGTGCCCGCGTCGGGCACGATCGACAGCGTGTATTCGGCCTTATAGGGTTGCGCGGCCACCGGCAGCGCGATGACGGCGAGGGCAAGCGCGACTCCTACGAGCCCCCGCCAGCCTTGATTACGCATGTTGTCCTCAAGATGATTCGGGATCCGACGTCAACACGACGCCCTTCACGACCCCGTGAGCATCGGTAAATTATGCGCTCGTCATCACAAGGCTGACTGCCTCGTACAATCCCCGATTGCCGCATTGCTGGCGGCCTGCGCAATGGCCCGAATCATCACGAAATACAACCAGACGACGCTTACCCGACCGCCAGACCATCGTCGATGGTCATGATCGAGCCGTTGATAAACCTGGAATCGTCCGAGGCAAGAAGCAGAATCAGCCCGTCGAGATCGCTGGGCTCCCCGACACGCTGACGCGGCAACATCTGAATCAGCTTGCGACCCGCTTCGGTCTGCCAGTGCTCATGATTGATCTCGGTGTCGATATAGCCCGGACACAACGCGTTGACGTTGATATTGAAGCGCCCCCACTCCAGTGCCATGGCACGCGTCATGTGGATCACCGCCGCCTTGCTGACGCAGTACACGCCAAGCATGGAAATCGCGCGCTGCCCGGCCACCGACGCCACGTTGATAATCCGGTGCTGACGCTGTGGATCGCCTTTGGCACGGCGGATCATGCGCTTGGCGACTTCCTGTGCCACAAAGAAGGCGCCACGCGTGTTCGTGTTGAGAACGTAGTCGTACTCCTGAGGCGTGACATCGACCAGCCGTTGCTGGGCCGAAACCCCCGAATTGTTGATGAGAATGTCGATCGCACCAGCCTCGGTCTCCGCGTGAGCCACGGCGGCACGAATGCTGTCGTAGTCCGTCACGTCGAGCGAGACAAAGTGGGCCGCTCCGCCCTGCGATTCGATCTCCGCACGCAACTCCTTGAGCCGCTCAACGCGGCGGCTGGCAAGCACCACCTTCGCCCCGGCCTGGGCGAGCACCTTGGCAAACTGCATGCCAAGCCCGCTCGACGCCCCCGTCACCATCGCCACTTTGCCTTCCAGATTCAGCGAACGCCCCATCGTCGTCTCCCTCGAGCCCCCACATCTATTGAAAAACGGCATCGCCGCAAGGCCAGCCGCTAGAGCTTCCTACCTACCAAACCGAACGATCGTGCTATTAATATGCGGTTGCGAGGTGTTCCCCATTCCCGGAAAATGGCCGCACCCACGAATTCTAACGTTTATAACAGGAGCATCAATGGATCCCAAGCTGCTTGAGCAGTACGGCCCACGGGAGTCGATGGAATATGACGTCGTCATTGTTGGCGGCGGTCCGGCCGGCCTGTCCACGGCTATCCGTTTGAAGCAACGCGCCCAGGAAGCGGGTAAGGAAATTTCCGTTTGCGTGCTGGAAAAAGGCTCGGAAATCGGCGCTCACATCCTGTCCGGCGCGGTCATGGATCCGAAGGCGCTGACCGAACTCATTCCCAACTGGAAGGAACTCGGCGCACCGCTCGACACCCCGGTCGTGGAAGATCGCTTCCTGTTCCTGAACGAGACGGGCGCGACCGCCACGCCGTCGTGGCTGCTGCCGGCCTGCTTCCAGAACCACGGTAACTACGTCATCAGCCTGGGCAATGTCGTGCGCTGGCTCGGCCAGCAGGCCGAAGCCCTGGGCGTCGAAATCTTCCCGGGATTCCCCGCCGCCGAGATCCTGTACGACGAGACGGGCGCGGTCATGGGCGTGGCGACCGGCAACATGGGCGTGGGCAAAGACGGCGAGCCGACCGAGAACTTCCAGCTCGGCATGGAGCTGCATGCGAAGTACACGATCTTCTCGGAAGGCGCGCGTGGCAGTCTCGGCCGCCAGTTGATGCGCAAGTTCAATCTCGATGAAGGCCGCGATCCGCAGGCTTATGGTCTGGGCATCAAGGAACTGTGGGAGATCGATCCGGCCAAGCACAAGGAAGGCCTCGTCATCCACACGGCCGGCTGGCCGCTCAATTCGCAAACTTACGGCGGTTCGTTCCTTTATCACCTGCCGAACCATCAGGTTGCCGTGGGTTTCATCGTCGGTCTCGACTACAGCAATCCGTATCTGTCACCGTTCGAAGAGTTTCAGCGCTACAAGACGCACCCGTCGATCCGTCACTTCCTCGAAGGTGGCAAACGCCTCTCGTACGGCGCACGCGCCATCACGGCGGGCGGGCTGCTCGCGCTGCCGAAGCTCGTCTTCAAGGGCGGCGCACTGGTCGGTTGCGAGGCAGGCTTCCTCAATGTGAGCCGCATCAAGGGCAGTCACGCCGCGATCAAGAGCGGCATGCTGGCCGCCGACGCCGCCTTCGACGCGCTCGTCGCCGAGCGTCAGCGCGATGAACTCGCCGCCTACCCGGCCGCGTTCGAACAATCGTGGCTGCACGAAGAGCTGAACAAGGCGCGCAACTTCAAGCAGTGGTTCAAGAAGGGCCTGACCGTTGCAACGCTCATGACCGGCATCGAACAGAAGCTGCTGGGCGGCAAGATGCCGTGGACGATTCACCGCAAGAAGGCCGATCACGAAAGCCTGCTGCCGGCCGCGCAATGCCAGCCGATCGTCTATCCGAAGCCGGACGGCAAGCTCACGTTCGACCGTCTGTCGTCGGTCTTCATCTCGAACACCAACCACGAAGAGAACCAGCCGGCGCACCTGACGCTCAAGGACCCCAGCGTGCCGGTCGGCATTAATCTGGCCGAATACGCGGGCCCGGAGCAGCGGTACTGCCCGGCCGGGGTGTACGAGTTCGTGAAGAACGAAGACGACTCCGAACGTCTCCAGATCAACGCGCAGAACTGCGTGCACTGCAAGACGTGCGACATCAAGGACCCGACGCAGAATATCGTGTGGGTCACGCCGGAAGGCGGTGGCGGGCCAAACTACCCGAACATGTAATGTCGTGTTGCCGCCGGCTCGTCCGGCGGTTTTTGTTTGCGAGCGGTCCCCGGCACGCAGCGCTGCAACCCGCTTGCCGAACTACGGTCATAGGGGTTTCGGATCAACGCCAATGGCAAGGAGGCATGATGTCGAGCACTTCCGGATGGCGCGTGGGTGCCGCGTTGACGGGCGCCCTCGCGCTCACGTGCGGCGCGGTGCAGGCGAAGTCGGTGTCCTACCTGTGTGACAACACGCATGTTGCGCTCGTCGTCTACGACGATCACAACCTCGGCGGTAACGTCACGCTGTACTGGATGGGGAAGCGCGAAGTCCTGAAGCCCGCGCGTGCAGCGAGTGGCGAAAAGCATGTCGGGCCAACGCTCGTCTGGTGGAGCAAGGGGCCGGAAGGCACGCTCTACACAGCCAAGGATGAACGCCCCATCGCGCAGTGCCAGGAGTGAGGCATAAAAAAACGCCAGACAATTCGTCTGGCGTTTTTCTTCATTAAGACTGACAACGCCACACACGCCCGGCGCGTGCCTCGCGAATCGTCAGTCCAGCGTCTTTATTCCGGTGCGCGTGCTGCAATGACAGGCGTGTCCACCGCCACATCGCCGCACTGAGCACGGTGGCGCAGTGCGTGATCGATCAGCACCAGCGCCAGCAATGCCTCGGCAATCGGCGTGGCACGGATCCCCACGCAGGGATCGTGACGGCCGAAAGTCTCCACTGTCGACGGTTGCCCTGCGACATCGATCGAACGACGCGGCGTGCGAATGCTCGACGTGGGCTTGATCGCGATCGAAACATCGATGTCCTGCCCGGTAGAAATACCGCCCAGAATACCGCCGGCGTTGTTCCCCACGAAGCCTTCCGGGGTCAGTTCATCGCCATGCTCCGAGCCCTTTTGCGTGACGCTGCGAAAACCTGCCCCGATCTCCACGCCCTTGACGGCGTTCAAGCCCATCATCGCGTGCGCGATATCCGCGTCCAGACGGTCGAATAGCGGCTCTCCCAGCCCGACCGGAACGCCCGTTGCCACCACACGCAGCCGGGCTCCGACGGAATCTCCCGCCTTGCGAAGATCGTCCATATAAGCTTCGAGCTGCGGCACGACTTCCGCATTAGCCGCGAAGAACGGGTTCTGCGGCACTTGCGACCAATCGGTTTGCGGGATCTCGATGTCACCCAGTTGCGTCATGCAACCCCGCACCTGCACACCGTAACGCTCGGCCAGCCACTTCTTGGCAACAGCCCCGGCTGCCACGACCGGCGCCGTAAGACGCGCCGACGACCGGCCACCGCCGCGATAATCGCGAACGCCGTACTTTTGCAGATAGGTGTAATCGGCATGTCCCGGGCGGAACGTCTGGACGATGTTGCCGTAGTCTTTGCTGCGCTGATCGGTGTTGCGGATGAGCAGCGCGATCGGTGTGCCCGTCGTTACCCCCTCGAATACGCCGGAGAGAATCTCGACGGCGTCCGGCTCATTACGCTGCGTGACGTGACGCGACGTGCCCGGACGGCGGCGATCCAGCTCCACCTGAATGTCGGCTTCCGTAAGCGCCATTCCGGGCGGGCAGCCGTCGATAACGCAGCCAATGGCCGGGCCATGCGACTCGCCGAAAGTGGTGACGGTAAACAGGGTTCCAAGCGTATTGCCAGACATACGGGATCAGGTTCGGGTGAGACGGGAAGGCCCTATTATGCCAGCGATCCCGCCATACCGCCCCGCCCTGAGCGGCATACCGTAACGTCAAATGTCCGAGTCACGGCATTTTGGGGGCGATTCCGGGCCTGCCTCGGAGAAGTCCGAACCGTGCGACGCTTCTGTCCGGGCGTCCTTCAGACGGGCCACGGGCCGCGAAGCTTGAGGACCTTTTCACGCAGCGCTTCCGGCGTGGCCTGAGCGGGCGCCACCGGTTCACCAATGACAAGCTCCAGTCGATTCAGAATGCCGCGCTTGAACGGTCGCGTCATCGCCTCTCCGCCATGCCGTGAGAAGAAGCTTCCCCATAGGCCGCGCAGCGCCATCGGCACGACGGGCACCGGGCTACGCTCGATGATGCGCTGTACCCCCTGACGAAACACTTGCAGGTCACCGGACGCCGTGAGCTTGCCCTCAGGGAAGAGACAAACGACCTCGCCCGCCTCCAGCACTTTTGCAATCTGATCGTAGGCCCTGTTGAGGGCCTGTGCGTCCTCATGCGCCGGAGCAATCGGGATCGCGCCCACGGTGCGGAAGAACCACGACAGCACAGGGATGCGAAAAATCCGATGGTCCATCACAAAGCGAACCGGCCGCCGGATCGACGCGCCGACCACCACGGCATCGGCGAAGCTCACGTGATTGCAGACCAGCACGCACGGCCCATCATCCGGGATCTGATCCGCCCCTTTGACGTCGATACGGTAGATGGTGTGCAACAGCAGCCACATCACGAAGCGAATCAGGAATTCCGGGAGCAACGTGTAGAGATAGACCGCGACCAGCGCATTGAGAATGCCGGTGACGAGGTACAACTGATCGATGGTGAACCCGGCGCGCGTGAGTGCCATCGCCATGAGCGCGGACACGACCATGAATAGCGCGTTGAGAATATTGTTCGCGGCGATGATGCGCGCACGATGCGACGGCTGGCTGCGACTCTGGATCAAGGCGTACAACGGCACGCTGTAGAAACCGCCGAACATTGCCAACAGGAACAGATCCGCCAGAATGCGCCAATGCGCCGGCTGCGAGACGAACTGGCCGACGCTTTGCAGTGCGGCGCCGCTGGCACCACCCCGGCTGGCGAAGTACAGATCGACAGCGAACACGGTCATGCCGATCGAGCCGAACGGCACCAGGCCGATTTCCACCTTACCGGCAGAGAGCCGCTCGCACAGAAGCGAGCCCACGCCGATACCGATGGAGAACATGGCGAGCAGCAGCGTGACGACATCGGGGTCGGCCCCCAAGACGTCATGGGCGAAATTAAAAAACGATGCGAGGAAGGTCGCACCAAGGAACCAGAGCCAGGAAATGCCGAGCAGGCTCTGGAACACCGCCCGGTCCGTGCGCGCGATGCGCAAATTCCGCCACGTCTCGGTGAACGGATTCCAGTTGATGCGCAGATCCGGCTGGGCCGCGGGCGTTTGCGGCACCCATGCCGACACCAGACGCCCCAGCAGCGCCAGCCCAAGGCAGACCCCACCGAGCCAGGGCAGCGACCCCGCCCCCGCGGCGGCAATCTCGCCCCCGATGATCGTGCCGATCAGAATCGCCACGAACGTGCCCATTTCAACGAGGCCGTTGCCCCCCACCAATTCGTGATCGGCAAGATGCTGCGGCAGATAGGCGTACTTCACCGGCCCGAACAGCGTGGAGTGCAGCCCCATCAGGAACGTGCAGACGAACAGCAATGGCGCGCTCGTCCAGATGAACCCCGCCGCGCCGACGACCATGATCGCGATCTCCAGCGTCTTGACCAGGCGGATCAGACGCGCCTTGTCCCACTTGTCGGCAATCTGCCCGCTGGTCGCAGAAAAGAGGAGAAACGGCGCAATGAAGATGGCCGAGATCAGGAACGCCGCCGTCTTGCCGTCGACGTTCTGAAAAAGCGATGCGTGGTAGGTGACAAGCGACGTGAACGCGATCTTGAACACGTTGTCGTTCATCGCGCCCAGAAACTGCGTCCAGAAGAACGGCGCGAAGCGTCGTTCTCTGAGCAGACGTGATTGGTGGCCCTCGCCGCGTGCCTTGCGCTGGCTGGCCTCGCTCACTTCGCGCTTTCCGCTTCCTCGGCCGGCCAGTCGCGAATGTAGGCCTTGAGCATGCGGTTCTCGAAGGATTGCTCCTCAACGACCGCGCGCGCGACATCGTAGAAAGAGATCACGCCCATGAGCGTGCGATTGTCCATGACCGGCAGATAGCGAGCGTGACGCTCGAGCATCATGCGCCGCACTTCATTCACGTCGGTCTCCGGCGTGCACGTGAGCGGATGGTCGTCCATCACCTTACGAATCGTGGAAGTGCCGACGGTACCGCCGTTCTTGCTGATCGTATTAATGATTTCGCGGAACGTGAGCATGCCCACGAGATCGCCATACTCCATCACGACGAGCGAACCGATGTCGTGCTCCGCCATCGTGTCGACGGCATCGGCCAGCGACGTCTCCGGAGTCACGGTGAAAAGGGTGTTGCCCTTTACTTTCAGGATGTCAGACACACGCATGGCACACACTCCTCTTTGTGATGCTCTGGCAACCGTGGCGCAACACTGCCGCCAGACGTCTTGCCAGACTTAGGCTTGCGAGACGGAACGCTGGCGCGCACGCCGTTGTCTCCGCATAGATAGTTATTAGAACATGTTCAAAGGATGCTATCGGAAAGCGCCTGAAAAGGAAAGGCGCAAGACGCGCACATGTCCGTATGACGCGGGTTTTCGGCCGATTCCTGACTTGCTCTCGGACATTGCCTTACCTCCGGCATCGGAGAACACCGCAATTTCCCTGATACGGGTCGCAAAGCCTGCCGGCGCGCACGAAGGTGGTGCTAGGATTGCCGTATACGTAAAGTCCGCATCACGAGTCAGCGCCAGTCAACGTCAAGCCAACCGCGAGGCCCTCACCGACATGTCAGTACCGCACTTCGACACGCTCGCCCTGCACGCCGGGGCCGCCCCCGACCCCGTCACGGGAGCGCGCGCCACCCCGATCTATCAGACCACGTCGTTCGTCTTCTCCGACGCCGATCAGGCCGCCGCGCTTTTCAATATGGAGCGCGCCGGGCATGTCTATTCGCGCATTTCCAATCCGACCAATGCCGTCTTCGAGGAGCGCATGGCGGCATTGGAGAATGGTGCCGGCGCGATCGCAACGGCGAGCGGTCAGGCCGCACTGCATCTGGCCATTGCCACCCTGATGGGGGCGGGCGCGCATATCGTGGCATCGAGCGCGTTGTATGGTGGCTCGCACAATCTGCTGCATTACACGTTGCGTCGTTTCGGCATCGAGACCACTTTCGTGCGCCCCGGCGATCTGGATGGCTGGCGCGCCGCCGTGCGCCCGCAAACGCGGCTGTTCTTCGGCGAGACGCTAGGCAACCCGGGGCTCGACGTCCTCGACATTGCGCAGGTCGCACAGATCGCTCACGATGCCGGCGTGCCTTTGCTGGTCGACAGCACCTTCACCACACCGTGGCTGATTCGCCCCTTCGATCATGGTGCCGATCTCGTGTATCACTCGGCCACCAAGTTCCTCGGCGGTCACGGCACGACCATCGGCGGCATTCTGGTCGACGGCGGCACGTTCGATTTCGAGAGAAGTGGCAAATTCCCCGAGTTGACCGAGCCGTATGACGGCTTCCATGGCATGGTTTTCGCGGAAGAGAATTCCGTCGCCCCCTTTCTGCTGCGCGCGCGACGCGAGGGCCTGCGAGACTTCGGCGCGTGCCTGCATCCACAAGCGGCGTGGCAACTGTTGCAAGGGATCGAAACGCTGCCGCTGCGCATGGCACGGCACGTGGATAACGCGCGCCGTGTGGTGGAATTCCTCGCCGGGCATGAGGCTGTCGCGAGCGTTGCCTACCCCGAGTTGCCATCGCATCCCGATTACGCGTTGGCCAAACGCCTGTTGCCGCGCGGCGCGGGCGCCGTGTTCAGCTTCAATCTGAAGGGAGACCGCGCTGCGGGACGCCGCTTCATCGAGTCGCTGCAACTCTTCTCCCATTTGGCCAACGTCGGGGACGCGCGCTCGCTCGTCATTCACCCCGCCTCCACCACGCATTTCCGCATGGACGCCGCAGCGCTCGCGGCCGCCGGCATCGGCGAAGGCACGGTGCGTCTGTCGATCGGCCTGGAAGACCCCGACGACCTGATCCAGGATCTCAAGCGCGGCCTGAAGGCGGCAGCGAAATCTTCCTCCAAGGGGCAAGCCCGATGAACTTCGACATCGCAGGCCATCACTTCTACGCCTACACCGCTGGCAAATCGATCGATCCCGGGCAGCCGACGGTCGTTTTTCTGCACGGCGCGCAGCACGATCACAGTGTCTGGGGGCTACAGAGTCGATATCTTGCGCATCACGGCATGAACGTGCTCGCGCTGGATCTGCCGGGCCATCACCGCAGCACGGGCGCCCCCTTGAAGACGATTGGCGAAATGGCCGATGGCGTGGTGGCCGTGCTAGACGCCGCAGGAGTCGGCCACGCCGCCTGGGTCGGGCACAGCATGGGGTCGTTGATTGCGCTCGACGCCGCGGCGCGCCATCCGGAGCGCGTGTCGCGCATTGCCCTCGTGGGCACCGCGTACCCGATGAAGGTCTCCGATGTCTTGCTCGAAGCCGCTGCCGAACGCGAGCCGGAGGCCATCGCCCTCGTCAACGCGTGGTCGCACAGCACGCTCGCTGCCAAGCCCTCGGCGCCCGGCCCGGGCTTCTGGACTTGGGGCGGTAATCAACGCTTGATGGAACGGGTGTCGCAGCGCAATCCCGCCAAGGTGTTCCTCACCGACTTCGAGGCGTGCAATCGCTACGATCAGGGAATGGAAGCGGCCGCGCGGGTCAAATGCCCGGTGCTCGCGGTGCTGGGGCAACGTGACCAGATGACGCCGCCGCGCGCCGCGCAAGCGCTGCTCGACGCCCTGCGTGAGGCCGGTGCGCCGGTCACGATGGAGGTTGTCGACGCGGGACACGCCATCATGACGGAGCAGCCGGACGCCCTGCTCGATGCCCTCGTGAGGTTCATGCGACACTAAGCGAGTCACTTTCGTTGTCACCTTGATTCTCAAGGAGGCTTGTCATGCGAGATACGCACGATGCTGCACCGACATTTCATCGGTTTGCGGACTTTTACCCGTTCTATCTCGGCGAGCACCGCAACCCCACCTGCCGCCGCCTGCATTTCGTCGGCTCGTGGGGGGTGATCGCCTTTCTGGTGACGTGTGCCGTGACGGGCAACCCGTGGTGGCTGCTTGCCGCTGTCGTGTGCGGCTACGCGTTCGCATGGGTGGGCCACTTCTTCTTCGAGAAGAACCGGCCCGCCACGTTTCGCCATCCGCTCTACAGCCTGATGGGCGATTGGGTCATGTTTCGGGACATCTGCCTGGGCCGCATCAAGCTCTGACACCCTCGCGGCCTTCGCGTCCCCCGTCACGCGCCTGGCCGTCGTGACTCCCCGCTGCATCCTCGTGCGCGACGTCGGCGCCGTCATCGTCGGCACCGGCGTCACGCGGTAGCGCATCGGCAAGCGGCACGTCCCAGTTGCCTTCGCGCAACATCTGCGCGACATGAGCCCCATCGAGCGCATGGCGCTCCATTTGACGGGCCAGTTCGTCAACGTTGAGCGCGAGTTGTGCGACGAGGGGCGCCAGTGTCGTCGTACGCGGATTTGCCAGCAATAACCAACGTTCGGCCGGCGGTTGCATCGTCAGCCGGCCAACCCAGCCCATGCGTTCGAGCCTGGTGAGCAAGTCGCTGGCGTGATCGAGGCTCGTGCGCATTGTGCGCGCCAGTTGCGCCGTCGTGCGTCCGTTACCGCCGTTTTCGCGGTCCCGGTTGAGCAGGTGAATGAGCGTCAGGCCGTCGAGCAGATCGCTGCCCGGAAACCGGGGATATTGGAAATGGCCAAGGCGCAACGCGGGCAGCACCGACGTGATCGTCGCACCGAGCAACGCAACCAGCCACGACAGATAGATCCAGAGCAAAAAGATCGGCACCGCCGCAAATGCCCCGTACACCGCCGTGTATGTCGGGAACTGGCGGATGTACAGGCCGAAGCCGCGCTTGGTCAGATCGAAGGCCAGCGCCGCCACGATGCCGCCGACGAGCGCGTCGCGCCAGTCCACCTTGCAATTCGGCATGTAGAGGTACATCAGCATGAAAGCCACGCTGGTCAGTGCGAGCGGAATCAGACTGAGCATCGACGCCACGGCCGGCGGCAGCGTGCTCACCAACGACATCGACTGGGTGAAGACGTATGAACTGATCGACAGACTCACGCCGAACAGCAGCGGGCCGAGCGTGAGCAAACTCCAGTAAATGAGCAGACGCTGCCCGAGCGGGCGCGGACGCGGCACACGCCAGATCACATTGAACGCCGACTCGATGGTCATCAACGTGAGCACGGCCGTTACCAGCAAGCCGACCAGACCGAACGCCGTCAGGCTTGTCGCTTTCGACGCAAACTGGTTCAGGTAGTTGAAGATCTGCGCGTTGACGCTCTCCGGCATCAGATGCTCGAGCAAGAACCCCTGGAGGGCGTCGCGAAACGAATTGAAAATCGGGAAGGCCGTGAACAGCGCGAACATCACGGCGAACAGCGGCACGATCGACAAGATCGAGGTGAACGTCAGACTCCCGGCCACTTGCGGAATCCGGTCGTCCTGCGCCCGCGCAAGCGCGTATCTCAGCAGTTGGCGAACGTTATTCCAGTTGATACGGGACAGTTTGAGCAAATCGGGCTCCTGAATAAGCACGCTGGCGCGGCAGGCTCTCGCCCGATCCGTGACGCCAATAGGAACGCCCTATAATACCCGCACTTTTCGCTCGCTTTTCACCTCAAGAACCGAAGCCTCGGCGGGTTTGCTGCCGGGTTTTCCACCGGGCTTTGCCACCGCGTTAGTCACCGGGTTTGTCAACTTGAGTCAGCCGATTCCACCTCATGACTGAAATCCTCGTTCTGTATTACAGCCGTCACGGCACCACCGCGCAGCTCGCACAATGCATTGCGGCCGGCGTCGACAGCGTGCCCGGCGCGCAGGCGCGCGTGCGCACCGTGCCCGCCGTCTCGACCGTGTGCGAAGCCAGCGCACCGGACATTCCGAGCAGCGGTCCGCCTTACGTCGAGTTGCGCGACCTCGAAGAGTGTTCGGGACTCGCCCTCGGGTCGCCCACGCGCTTCGGCAACATGGCGGCCGCCCTGAAGTACTTCCTCGACGGCACCACGCCGCAATGGCTCTCGGGCGCCCTTGCCGGGAAACCGGCCTGCGTGTTCACGTCGAGCGCCAGCCTGCACGGCGGCCAGGAAAGCACGCTGTTGTCGATGATGATTCCGCTGCTGCATCACGGCATGTTGCTCATGGGGCTGCCCTACACGGAGCCCGCGCTCTCGAGCACACGCACCGGCGGCTCGCCCTACGGCGCCACGCATTTCGCGCATGACGGCAACCCGCTCTCCGCCGACGAGCGTCAGTTGGCGTCGGCCCTCGGCGCACGGCTCGCACGCGCGGCCGCCAAGCTGGCAGAATAAGCGTTTGCGCCACGCCTCGCGCGGCGCGCCGCTTCATAG
>NZ_JAELTP010001025.1 GCF_016428915.1 Pandoraea sp. ASV26 | reverse complement strand
CCCCCCCCCCCCCCCCCCCCCCCCCCCCCCCCCCCCCCCCCCCCCCCCCCCCCCCCCCCCCCCCCCCCCCCCCCCCCCCCCCCCCCCCCCCCCCCCCCCCCCCCCCCCCCCCCCCCCCCCCTTTCACGCAGAAGACGGCATACGCGATACACAATATCGTCTCGTGGGCTCGGAGATGTGTATAAGAGACAGGTGAAGCATCGCAACCTCCTTGAATGGGAGCCACCCGTGGGCGGCATGTCGCGCGCCTCACGGACTCGCTACAGCGCAAGCCCATGCGGCGCGCCGCAGCACACCGCCTAATCGACGATCTTCTTGG
>NZ_JAELTP010000117.1 GCF_016428915.1 Pandoraea sp. ASV26 | reverse complement strand
GCGCCAGGACTGCTCGCGGCCGGCCTCGACCTCTCGCCGCAACGCCTGCTCGCCGCCTATCGGCAAGGCATCTTCCCGTGGTACTCGCAGGGCCAGCCCGTTCTCTGGTGGAGCCCCGACCCGCGCATGGTGCTGCGCCCCGAAAACTTCGTCGTCAGCCACAACTTCCGCAAATTGCTGCGCCGCGTGCTGCGCGACGACGCCTGGGAGATCCGCCTGGACGGCGACTTCGCCGCCGTGATGCAAGCCTGCGCGCAAGCGCCGCGACGCGGTCAGGACGGCACATGGATTACGCCCGCCATCGTCGCTGCCTACCGCGCCCTGCACGACGCAGGCCTCGCCCACAGCGTGGAAACCTACTACGACGGCGAGCGAGTCGGCGGCCTTTACGGCGTAGCGCTCGGACGCATGTTCTACGGCGAATCG
Organism: Pandoraea sp. ASV26; assembly: GCF_016428915.1. Classification (GTDB taxonomy): domain Bacteria; phylum Pseudomonadota; class Gammaproteobacteria; order Burkholderiales; family Burkholderiaceae; genus Pandoraea. The sequence goes on along the minus strand of NZ_JAELTP010000117.1, from coordinate 13,896 downwards.
ATGTTCGCCAAGCGGACCGACGCGTCGAAAATCGCCCTCGCCGCGCTCGTCGCGTTTGCACGCACACACGCAATAGAGGTGATAGACTGCCAGCAAAGTACTGCCCATCTGGCGTCGCTCGGCGGCGGCGAGATTCCCCGCCAAGCCTTTCTGGCGCACGTGCAGAAGGCGGTCATGGCCCCCGCACCGGTCTGGCATCTGGACAAGCAGATACTCAGCGCACTGGCCTACGGTAACGCAGCAGATAAGGCTCACGAGGTTTCGCAGTGACCCATCCGAACGAACTGCCGCTCTCTCCGCTGTCTGCCCTTCAGTTCTACGCAACAGCGCCCTACCCCTGCAGCTATCTCGACAATCACACGGCACGCTCGCAGGTCGCCACCCCTAGCCATCTCATCAATTCGGACGTCTACAGCGAACTCGTTCGCTCCGGCTTCCGTCGCAGCGGTGTCTTCACCTACCGCCCCTACTGTGACGGCTGCCGCGCCTGTGTACCCGTGCGCGTGCCGATCGCCCGCTTCGCGCCGAACCGCACGCAACGCCGCATCTGGCGACGCCACGCCGGCCTCGCCGTCAACGTCTCGGGCCTGCACTACACCGAAGAGCATTACCAGCTCTACATGCGCTACCAGTCTCGGCGTCACGCGGGCGGTGGCATGGACCACGACAGCCGCGAACAGTACGAGCAGTTCCTGCTGCAAAGCCGCGTGAACTCCCGTCTGGTGGAATTCCGCGAGCCGCCCGGCCATCAGGGTGCCGGCACGCTGCGCATGATCAGCATGGTGGACATCCTCAGCGACGGCCTGTCGTCGGTCTATACGTTCTTCGATCCCGACATCGAAGGCGCGTCGTACGGCACGTACAACATCCTTTGGCAAATCGAGCAGGCGCGCGCGCTCGGCCTGCCGCATGTCTATCTCGGCTACTGGATTCAGGCGAGCCGCAAGATGGTCTACAAGGCCAACTTCCGGCCGCTGCAAGGCCTGCTCGACGGTCAATGGCAAGACATGCCGGACGCCATGCTCGACGCTGCCGGCCAATAGCGGCAGCGACACACGTCAACACTGCAAGCACCAATCACCCCGCCAACGCCAGCAGTGCGCATCGCGCTCATCCCCGCCCCGATACTGCGCAAAACAGGAGTACGCAGAGCGTAGAAAAAGACGCGCTCTGCGACCGGGATACCGGTAAAATGGCGACTTTCCGATTCTGCCGAACCCGACATCGTGCTTGCGCCCCTCTATCCCCTGGCCCGTCGCGCCCTGTTCTGTCTTGATGCCGAACAAGCCCACCACCTGACGCTGGCCACGCTGCGCAGTGCCGCCTCGCTCGGACTGGCGGGTCTCGTCGGTCAGACGCTGCCCGAAAATCCGCGCACGGTGATGGGCATCCGCTTCCCGAACCCCGTCGGCCTTGCCGCCGGACTCGACAAGGACGGCAGTTGCATCGATGGCCTCGCCGCCCTCGGTTTCGGCTTCGTGGAAGTCGGCACGGTCACACCTCGCCCGCAGTCGGGCAATCCGAAGCCGCGCATCTTCCGCCTGCCGCAAGCCGAAGCGATCATCAACCGCATGGGCTTCAACAACGGCGGCGTCGAGCAGTTCCTCCAGAACGTGCAATCGGCGCGCTACAAAGGGCCACTGGGCCTGAACATCGGCAAGAACGCCGACACGCCGATCGAACGCGCGGTCGACGACTATCTCATCTGCCTCGAGAAGGTCTATCCGTACGCCACGTACGTGACGGTCAACATCTCGTCGCCCAACACCAAGAATCTGCGCCAACTGCAAGGCGGCGACGAACTCGACGCCCTGCTCGGCAAGCTCAAGGACAAGCAACGCGAACTCGCCGACCGCCACGGCAAATACGTGCCGATCGCGCTGAAGATCGCGCCGGACCTCGACGACGAACAGATCAAGGTCATCGCCGGTACGCTCACCCGCCACGGTTTCGACGGCGTGATCGCCACCAACACGACGCTCTCGCGCGAAGCGGTGGCGGGTCTGCCGTATGCCAATGAGACGGGTGGCCTGTCGGGGCGCCCGGTGTTCGATGCATCGAATCGGGTGATCCGCGCACTCGCCACCGAACTGGGCGGTGCGTTGCCCATCATCGGCGTTGGCGGCATTCTGTCGGGCGCCGATGCCCAGGCAAAACTCGACGCCGGCGCCAGCCTGGTTCAGGTCTACAGCGGCCTGATTTACCGCGGCCCCGAGCTGGTGCGAGAATGCGTGCAAACGCTGCGTACGGCCTGACCGGCTGAACGTCGCCCCCCCATTCCCCCATTCGCTTCAGGGAGATCTCATCATCATGAAAGCCTGGCTCAAGACGCTATGCCTCGTACCGCTGACCGCTGCCGCACTCGTGGGCACCACGCCCGCCCGCGCAGCCGATCTGCTTGACACCGTGAAGGCCGCCGGCGTGCTGAAAATCGGTATCGAAGGCACCTACCCGCCGTTCAACTATCGCGGCACCGACGGCCAGCTGGACGGCTTCGATGTCGATGTGGCCAAGGCCGTTGCCGAGCGTCTCGGCGTGAAGCCCATGTTCGTGACGACGGAATGGAGCGGCATCATCGGCGGACTCGTCGCGGGCAAGTTCGACGTCATCGTCAATCAGGTCGCCATCACCGACGAGCGCCAGAAGTCGCTCGACTTCAGCCAGCCGTACACCTACTCCGCCGCGCAGCTCATTCAGCGCAAGGACGACAAGCGCGAATTCAATTCGCTCGAGGCGCTCAAGGGTCACAAGCTCGGCGTGAGTCTCGGCAGCAACTATGACAAGCTCGCGAAGGCCGTACCCGGCATCGACGTGCGTACGTACCCGGGCGCGCCCGAGTATCTGCGCGACCTCGCCACCGGCCGCGTCGACGCAGCGCTCAACGATCGTCTGATGCTGGCGTATCTGATCAAGACGTCGAACCTGCCGCTGCGCCCGGGTGCGGTGCTGCAAAGCACCAACCAATCGGTCGGTATCCCGTTCCGCAAGGGCAACCCGAAATTCGCCAAAGCCATCGACGATGCGCTCTCGAGCATGAAGCAGGACGGCTCGCTCGCGAAGCTCGCGCAAAAGTGGTTTGGTGAGGACGTTTCCAAGCCGGCAAAGTAATACGCAAGCCGCGCAGCGACACACTTCGGTCGCACCACGGCCGGCACTACGCAAATAATGCGAGTGCCGGCCGTCGTCTTTCCGGTCCACGGTTCACCACCCCAAAACCCCCATGAATCCATTCGAACTCGCTGCCCAATCCATGCCGGTGCTGTTGCAGGGCACCGTGCTCACGATCAAGTTCGCATTGATGTCGATGGTGTTCGGTCTGGCGATCGGCGTCATCGTGGCGATCATGGGCATCGGCAAGATCCGCGTGCTGCGCGGCATCGCCCGCGCCTACGTCAGCGTCATGCGCGGTACCCCGCTGCTCGTGCAGATCTTCGTGATCTATTACGGCCTGCCGGGCATTGGCATCTCGCTCGACCCGACACCGGCCGGCGTCCTCACGCTCAGCCTGAACGTGGGCGCCTACCTGTCCGAGAGCATGCGAGGCGCCCTCGAAGGCATGCCGCGCGGCCAGTGGCTGGCGGCGTACAGTCTCGGCCTGTCGTACTGGCAGACGCTGCGCTACGTCATCGCGCCGCAGGCCCTGCGCATCGCTGTGCCGAGTCTCGGCAACAGCCTCATCAGTCTCATCAAGGACACCTCACTGGTATCCGTCATTACCGTGACCGAGTTGCTGCGCTCGGCGCAGGAGGTCATTGCGTCGACGTACCAGCCACTACCGCTCTATCTCGCGTGCGCCGCCATCTATTGGGTGTTGTCGACGGGATTGTCGGCGCTGCAACGCCGCATCGAAAAGCGTCTCGCGCTGCCTGCCCGAAGCTGAATCCTGAATCTCGCAGGCACAAAAAAGCCGGCGCCCCTGTTGTCTGCATCTGACATTCGGGGCCCGGCTTTTTTGCTGCCTGATTGGCGCGTCGACGGTCCATCAATGTTGCGTCAACGGCACCGGTCATCCGCCATCACGCTAATCGTGCTCAGCGCGGCGCACGACGCTCGCGATACATCGCGCGGAATGTCTTGCCGCTCGGCGCGGGCATTTCACGCGTATCGGTCCAGCCGCCGGCGAACGGCAGCTTCGAGATGCTGCCGCGATCGCGCCCCATGCGTCGCAACGCCCACGAACCCAGCCCCGAGAGCGCGGCATAGAGACGCGGACGACGCGCAGCAAATGCCCACGCGGCGAGCGCTGCGCGCTCCTGCCACGGCCGCAGGCCACGATCGACCTGACGCTCACGCAGCTTGCGCAGCAGATCGGAAATCGGAATCCCCACGGGGCAAACACGATTGCACTCGCCGCACAGCGTGGCCGCCTGCGGCAGATCGAGCGTCTTCTCGAGGCCGACGTAACTCGGCGTAAGCACCGACCCCATCGGACCCGGATACACCCAGCCGTACGCATGACCGCCAATCTTCTGATAGACCGGGCAGTGGTTCATGCACGCGCCGCAACGGATGCAACGCAGCATCTCCTGAAATGCGCCACCGATCAGGCCCGAGCGTCCGCCGTCGACCAGCACGAAGTACATGTGGTCCGGACCATCGACTTCGCCCTCGGCACGCGTGCCGGTCAGTAGCGAGAAGTAGTTCGACGTCCCCTGCCCGGTCGCCGAGCGCGGCAGCAAACGCATCGCCGTCGCCAGATCCTCCAGCGTCGGTAAGACCTTCTCGATGCCTGTGACTGCCACGTGCACGCGCGGCATGATCGTGCACATGCCTTCGTTGCCCTCGTTGGTCACGACGGCCACGGAACCCGTTTCTGCCACGAGGAAGTTGCCGCCGGTCACGCCCATGTCGGCCGACAGAAACTGCGGACGCAGCATCTCGCGCGCCTCACGCGTCATCGCCGGAATGTCGGTCAGGCGCGGTTTATGGTGAACGCGCGCGAACAGGTCCGCGACCTCGTCCTTATCCTTGTGCACCACGGGCGCAATAATGTGCGATGGCGGTTCGTTGTCGTTGATTTGCAGGATGTACTCGCCCAGATCGGTCTCGACCGACTGCACACCCATGTCGGCAAGCACCTTGTTGAGCTGCAACTCCTCGGTCACCATCGACTTCGACTTGATCACCTTCTTCACGTCGTGCTTGCGGGCGATCTCGGCAATCAGACGCGCCGCGTCCTGGGTCGATTCCGCGAACAACACGGTGGCACCGCGTCGCGTCGCTTCGCGCTCGAAGATTTCCAGCCAGACGTCAAGCGTCTCGAGCCCGCGATTGCGGCGCTCCTTGAGTGCCTCGCGCGTTGCCTCGAAGTCGATCTCTTCGATGGCGGTCGCACGCGCCGTCACGAACTTGGTCGAGAGCTTCTTGAGGTTGGCTTGCAGACGCTGGTCAGCGAGCTTCTGCCCGGCGCGCGCCTTGAATTGCATCGATTGAACTTGCATCGCGACTCACGAGAGGGGATGACCGCCGGCACGCGTCACCGCGCGCACGGGCGTGATTGTCGGGAGGAATGCGGCGAAATCACGCATCGCCGGCGAGCACCTGAGCGATGTGCAGCACGCGCGTCTTCGTGTCACCGGTGCGGCGCAAACGCCCTTCGATGTTGAGCATGCACCCGAGGTCGCCGAGCACGACGGCCGGCGCACCGCTTGCGGCGATGTTGGCGCATTTCTCGTCGACGATGGCCGTGGAGATGTTGCCGTACTTGAGCGCGAAAGTGCCCCCGAAGCCGCAGCAAGCCTGACAGTCCTTCATCTCGGTGATCGTCACGCCGGGCATTTTCCCGAGCAGAGCACGCGGCTGTGCCTTGACGCCAAGCTCGCGCAGTCCGGAGCAGGAATCGTGATAAGTGACTTCGCCGTTGTAGTCGCCGGGCACGGCCTCGACGTGCAGCACGTTGACGAGAAAATCGGTCAGCTCGAATACGCGTGGACGCAGTCGCTCGAAGCGCCCCATGAGTTCGGGGTCGTCGGCGAAGAGATCGCCATAGTGCGCCTTGACCATGCCACCGCACGATCCCGACGGCACGACGACATAGTCGAACGATTCGAATTCATCGAGGAATTTCTGGGCGAGATCGCGGGCGATGGCCCGTTCGCCGGAGTTGTAGCCGGGCTGGCCACAGCAGGTCTGGGAATCGGGAATCACGACCTCGCAGCCGGCGGTCTCGAGCAGCTTGAGCGTCGAGAAGCCGATCTCCGGACGCATCATGTCGATCAGACACGTGACAAACAGTCCGACGCGCATTGGGGGAATCCTCTTTTCGGGAATAATGCGCCATTATAAGTCGCTGGGCCGGACCGGCCCAGCGTGGATTCCCGCATATCGCGCAGACGCGTGCAGACCGCAAACGCGTCAAGACGCTTATACCCTGCGGGCGTTACCGTGCACGTAGGGACTCCAGGAGTTCGCCCGTTGGGGTGCCTGGCGGCTGTGGTCCGGCGCCTGCGGCGCGAATGTCGCAGGCATGGGAAGCGCCAGTTGCGCTCGTGCGGCCTCCGGCACTCGAGACAAGCGCTGCAAATCCCTTCTGAAATCGTCGATCTTGCTTTCAACGCCGCTGAAGCGCTTCGTCAATGCCTCCTGCGCCCGAGACTGTTGTTCGACGTTGCCTTGCAGCGAGCCGATTGTCCGGGATTGTTCTGCGACGTTGCCTCGGAGCGCATCCATTGCCCGGGCTTGTTGCGCGACGCTCTCTTGCAGCGAGTTCATCGTCCGGGATTGTTGCTCGACGCTGTCTCGTATCGAACCCATTGCCCGGGATTGTTGTTCGACGCTCTCTTGCAGAGAGCCCACTTTCCGGGATTGCTGTTCGACGCTCTTCTGTATCGAGCCCATCGTCCGCGATTGCTGTTCGACGCCCTCTTGTATCGAGCCTATCGTCCGCGATTGGTGTTCGAAACCCTCTTGCAACGAGTCCAGTCGTTGCCCGAACGCCCCCAGCGCCCGGGATTGCAGCCGTACGTCGCCTGTCAGTGAGTCCACGCCGGAAGCCACGCTTCTGACTTGCTCGGCCATGGTGTTGACGCGACCATTGAGGTCGCTCGTCTGAGTCCTCATGTCTTTCAACATATTCCACACCATATCTTCGCGCGCCAGCGCGGCACGCCGATCGCTGATATCCAGATACGCCCTCATCGTTGCCCCCTCCGTTTCAATAAGTTGTTTGGTACTTGCCAACAGACTTTCGATGGACTTCCATCCCCGCTCGCGATCAAACCCGCGAATACTCCCCAGACTGACGGCACGAATCACCATCGTCAAAGCTAACCCGACGATGACGAGTACGCCGCTTGACACCAACAGCGCTGCAATCGCAATGCCTCCCGCTACGCCGTAAAGGAGTGCCGAAATGGCAAAGCGTTTTCCGTAGTGCTTCTTCTCGGGCCAGACCTCTTTGGACCCGCGCCCGATCGTCTCGCGCACTGACGCCAGGCATTGCTCGATTTCGGCGAGGACATCTGCACACTCGGCGCCGATCTTCGCGTACTCGGCCCGTTCCGCATCGATGTCCTCAAACGTCATGCGCCTGAGCGCCGTCGACCGCGCTGTCATCTCCGCGCATTTGCGCAAGATCTCCTCTTCCTTGCGCAGCGCTTGCGCCAAATGTCCCAGAATCAGCGAAAACCGCCGGGCAGACGGCGTAAGACGGTCGATATTGCGATCATTCAGTTGCTCCGCAACCAGGAAGTACAACCCCTGACGGTGTCGATTCGATCCGTATCGATAGCACCCATCCCAAAGCCCGCCTCCCCAGTACCCCGAGGTCGCCTTCTTGTACGTCGAAAAGAATGCGCTCTCCAGCTTGGTGATCGACTCGCCGCTCAATCCCAACTGCGCCTTCGTGTTTGCGATCCGCTGAAACTGCTGGACGATTTCCGCATGCTTCTCGGCGATCGACTTTCCATCGGCAGCAGCCCCCCGCTTCAGCTCGCACTTGCTCTGCGGCCATGTCGCTGCCGCCGGCGCGTAAACATACCCATACATTCCCAGCGCCTCCTTTATGGTGCTGGCCACATCTTCCGATCCGACCGGACACCGAATTAAATGGCAATGCAATGGTAGGCACGCGAGCAAAAGTCCACTTTCGGTTTCGGTCAGCAGTTACTGCGGCAGCGACGCACTCCCGTGACACGCACGTCACGCCTCGCCGGAAGCGCCCGATACGCTGAGTGTTGATGGTCCAGGCGCATTGGAAACGCCGTTTTTTCGCAGAAGTCCTCTACGTGAAACCTGCGAATTTTTCACAATATGATATAGAATCGAGCCTATACGAAACTCGGCCCTACTCCATGAAAGACGAAAGTAGTCAAGGCGCGGAGTCGCGCACGTCCATTCAGGTCATCGAGCGCATGATGCGTCTGCTCGATGCACTTGCAGGCCACGCCGATCCCGTCAGTCTCAAGGAACTGGCGCAGGCCACCGAACTTCATCCGTCCACGGCGCACCGCATCCTGAACGACATGGTGGCTTGCCGCTTTGTCGATCGCTGCGATCCGGGCACCTACCGTCTCGGCATGCGTCTGCTCGAACTCGGCAATCTCGTCAAGGCGCGACTGTCGGTGCGCGATGCCGCGCTCACACCGATGCGCGGCCTGCATCGCATCACCGGGCAAACGGTGAACCTGTCCGTGCGTCAAGGCGATGAAATCGTCTACATCGAGCGCGCCTATAGCGAACGCTCGGGTATGCAGGTGGTGCGCGCCATCGGCGGTCACGCGCCCTTGCATCTCACGTCGGTCGGCAAGCTCTTCCTCGCCGCTGACGAACCCACACGCGTACGCGCTTACGCCACACGCACGGGTCTGTCGGGACATACGCGCAATAGCATCACCGACCTGCAAAAACTCGAGCGCGAACTCAATCACGTGCGCAAGTCGGGCTATGCGCGCGACAACGAAGAACTCGAACTGGGCGTGCGCTGCATTGCCGCGGGGATCTACGACGATAGCGGCAAGCTCGTTGCAGGACTCTCGCTGTCCGCGCCCGCCGACCGGTTGCAGGATGCGTGGCTCGCCAATCTGAACGAGACTGCGCTGCTCATTTCGGCGTCGCTCGGTTTCCATGCGCCGACCCCGGAAGTTGGCGGCAGCCTGGCCCACGTCGCCACGGCAGAGTAAGTCGAGCCGATCTCTCACTCGCCTGAAACCGCCGACATGCTAACGTTTGGTGTGACGTCGGCTTTGAGAACCGGGCACGAGGTTGTGTGAGATGTCGACGCGGGACACGCGTCCAGCAGCACGAATGCCGAAGTGGAAAACAAAAGGCGCTCCCAAGGGAGCGCCTTTTGTTTGGCAGCCGGCGCGACAGGCGTCGCGCCACTTAACCGCTTAACCCGATACGGCTTACAGTGCGTGGCCGTTATTGGTTGCGACCTGTGCCGTCGGCGTGGTGCCGGCCGTGCGTTGCGGCGCGGTGCCTCCGCCTTCGAGCAGCCACTTGCGAACGCGCGTGGCGTCGGCGAAGCGCGAGTACTTACCGGTCGAATCCAGCAGAATCATAATCACCGGACGGCCATCCACGTTCGCTTGCATCACGAGGCACTGACCGGCTTCGTTGATGTAGCCCGTCTTCTGCAAACCGATTTCCCAGCCCGGATGACCGATCAGGTGATTCGTGCTGACGTAGTGCAATTCACGACGGCCAGTATTGACGTCGTAATTGGTGTCCGTCGAGAAACGGCGAATCATCGGGTACTGATAAGCGGCCTTGACCATCTTCACGAGATCGCGCGCGCTCGACACGTTCTGGCTCGAGAGCCCCGTCGGATCGTTGAAGTGCGTGTCGTTCATGCCGAGTTGCTTCGCCTTGCGGTTCATCGCCGCCAGGAACGCCGGACGGCCGCCCGGGAAGTAACGCGAGAGCGCAGCCGCCGCACGGTTTTCCGACGACATCAGCGCAATGTGCAGCATGTCTTCGCGCGACAGGCGCGAGCCCACCGACAGACGCGAACCCGTGCCCTTCTCGTAGTCGCGATCTTCGTCCGTCACTTCCATCATGTCCGTCATCGGAATGCCGGCGTCGAGCGACACCATCGCCGTCATCAGCTTCGAGATCGAGGCGATCGGCAGCACGGCTTGCGAGTTCTTGTCGAACAGCGGTTCGCCAGTCCGCTCATCGATGACGTAGGCCACCGAGGAACGCAGCGCCAGGGCGTCAGGCGTTTCGTGCAAACCGAAGGCACGGCCCGCCGACAGACGCTCCGGTGCCTGCGGCGCAAAGTTGACGGTGCGATACGACGTCACGACACGGCGCTTGCCGTTCTTGTAGACCACACGTTTGACGGCAACCCGCTTGGCGGCGGGGCCGTCGTCTTCGGCGGCCGCCAGCTTACGCGCCTTGCCGCCCGATGTCGTGGCGACGGCGCGCTTGGCACCAGTTTTGGAAGCGGCGACGGATTTCGCTGCTTTGGGATTGGCACACGCGCGCTTCTGGGCAGCAGTCTTGGCCGTCTTGGGCGAGCATTCGCTCGTCTTACCAGCGGCGTAAGTGACTACGGGAGCAGCGGCGGCGAGTGAGATCGCCACGACGGCTGCACCCCAGAGGCGGGAGCGGCACAGACGCGCAAGAGTCGTGATCGCGTACATAAATTGGGGGTAGCGTGAGGTTGGCAGGCAACGAGGTTGGGAGAAGTTTAGTAACTTCCGAAAAAATAAGCAATATGAATGACTTAGCTGAAATACTTAAACCGGCATCTGGCAGTTTTGTGCAGTGCAACGCACAAAACCACATCCCCGCCAAAAAATGCCAAATTACGCCAACCTCTTGATATACGTTAGTTCAGAAAATGCGCCCAGTCTTTCAAGGGCGCACGCTCGGTGACGAGCCGGTTTTCGACCGCCGCCGGGTCTGCGTAGCCCAGCGCCATGCCGCACACGACCATCTGTGTTTCCGGCAACCGCAGTTCCGCAGCAATTACCTGATGGAACGTGGTGAATGCCGCCTGCGCACAGGTATCGAGCCCGCGCGCCCGTGCGGCGACCATCACGCTTTGCAGGAACATGCCGTAGTCGAGCCAGCTCCCCTGCTCCAGATGCCGATCGATCGTAAAGATCAACCCCACCGGCGCGTCGAAGAACGTGAAGTTACGCGCGTGCTGTCCATGCATGCGTTCCTTGTCGGCGCGTCCAATGCCCAACAGGCCATACAGATCCCAGCCCACTTTGCGACGTCGCGCCTGATAAGGCTCGACCCACTCGCGCGGGTAGTACGCGTACTCCTCCTGATGCATCAACCGTTGCGCCGGATCGTTGAACGCCTCCAGCAGGCGTGACGTCAACGACTTTAGCGCCTCGCCAGTGAGCACATAGGTCTGCCACGGCTGGAGGTTGCTGCCTGACGGCGCGCGCGACGCCACCGAGAGAATGTCCGCCACGACCGCTTGCGGCACCGGCGTGCGCTGATAAGCCCGAATCGAGCGCCGGCTGCGAATCGCTTCGTCCACATACTCCACGCGCAGCCCGCCGTTATCGTTGACAGCGGATCGATGGGTACTTTCCCCAGCTATCGGCTGGATGGACAGCCCAGACGCTACGTCGTTGACGTTGTCGTTGACGTTGTCGTTGTCGTTCCGCGATGGCTGTGCGGTTTGTGCACGCGGTTGTTCTTGTTTCATAAGCGGTTGCTCACGGCAAACGAGGAAAGTCAGAGGGTGCCCGGCTCACGATGCAGGCGTGACGACAGGCGCTGCACGCCGCTCGATCACGAGCGCCACACCGAGGGCCGCAACGACCATCCCGGCCGCGCTCAGCGGAGACAGCGTCTCACCGAACAGCAACCAGGCCATGACGGCCGTGGTCGGTGGGGTCAGATACATGAGGCTGGAGACCTTCGTCGCAGCCCCGCGCCGGATCAGCAGGAACAGCAAGGAAATTGCGCCGATCGACAGCGCCAATATCGACCAGGCCAGCGCGCCGATCATTTCGGCGTTCCAGTGCACTTGCATGGTCTCGAGCGCCCACGCCGCAGGCAGCGTCACCACGAAGGCAGCGCCGAACTGCACGATCGTCCCGACGCGCAAATCGAAATGTGAGCAGAAACGTTTCTGATAGAGCGTGCCGGCCGTGATCGCGAACAGGCTCAGCGCACACAAGGCCACCACCCCCGCGCCGACGCCGCGAACGCCGACTTTGTTTGCCACGACCAGCCCGACGCCGATGAATCCGCACAGCAACCCGAGCCATTGGCGTCGCGAGACCGGCTCGCCGACCACCCGCGCGAAAAGCGCCGTCAGCAATGGCTGGATGCCAACGATCAGCGCTGCCAACCCGGCCGGCGCGCCCTGCTTGATCGCGGCCCACACGCCACCGAGATATACCGCCTGAATCAGAATCCCGGACACGGCAAGGTGCGCAATGAGCCGCCAGTCGATGCGTCCGGCGACGCCGCCCGCCCCTGCGCCCACGCGTCGCACCGGCCAGGGCGTGCCCGTCAACATGGCGACCGGCAGCATGACCAGCAGCGTGCCACCGAAACGCAGCGCAAGAAATGTCAGCGGTTCGGCATTCGGCATGCCGTATTTGGCAACGATAAAGCCCGTGCTCCAGATCAGCACGAACCACCACGGCATGGTCGCGCTCCAGATTCCCGGGCGTGCGGGACTCGCCGTTACCTGTGCGTTGGCCGAATGGGAGGAATGCTGCGAGGCCGCCTGACGCTCGCTCATACGAGAACACCAACCGCCGGTGCGTGGTACACACGGCGGCTCGCTCGCTGAAACTCACTGGCGAGACGAATCGTCGCAAAATGCGCGGCAACGGTCTGTCCAATGTCGCGGCCGTAACCGCCGGCCATCGCGATGGCGACCGGCAGTCCCCGCTCAGCGCACGCCGTCAGTACGCGACGGTCGCGCGCGAGCAACCCGTCGTGCGTGAGCGCAAGTCGGCCGAGCCGGTCGTTTTCCAGCGGGTCGGCCCCGGCGAGATAAATCACGAGAGACGGCGTGAACTGCGCGAAGAGATCGGTGAGCGCGTGGCCGAGGGCGACGAGATACTCGTCGTCGCCGCAACCGTCTGGCAATGGCACGTCGAGATCGCCATTCGCCTTGTGAAACGGATAGTTGTGTTCGCCATGCAGCGACAGCGTAAAGACGCTCGGGTCATGCTCGAAAATGGCCGCCGTGCCATTGCCCTGATGCACATCGAGATCGATGATCGCAACGCGTGTGTCCGGGCCAAGTTCGGCCTGCATCGTGCGGGCGGCGACGGCGGCGTCGTTGAACACGCAGAACCCTTCGCCGCGATCGGCGTAGGCATGGTGGGTTCCCCCCGCGAGATTCGCGGCCACCCCATCAGTGAGCGCGGCACGGCAGGCAGCCACCGTCGCGCCAGCCGACCGGCGCGAGCGTTCGACCATCTGCGGCGACCACGGGAACCCGATATCGCGCTGCTCTTTCGGATTCAGCGCCCCGGTGCTCACGCGCGCCACGTAGTCGAGCGAATGGGCGCGACCGAGCATCACGTCGTCTGCGGGTAGCGCTTCGGCCAACACGACTTGCGGCAGTTCGCCAGCAACGCGCTCGCGCAGACGGGCGTACTTTTCCATGGGAAACCGATGCCCGGGCGGCAACGGCAGGACGAAATGGTCGCTGTAAAACGCTTGCATCGACGCGGAGGGCCGGCGGGTGCGGCACGCAAAAAGGCGTTGAACGACATCGGCACCGGCGAACAGGACGCGTGGAAAACCCTCGGAAAAAGTGTTGCTATCTCGCACGCGCCACCGTCCCGCCACTGCCGGAACGCGTCGATATTACCATCGCCGCGCATGGTGCGCCGGGTGCCAAAACGGTGCAAAGCCGCACCAATCAAGGCTTTCCGGGCGGTCCCAATCATTCGCCGCAACGCGGTGTCGCACGCCCTCGCCGTCACTCCAAGCTTTTGATTTTGTAAGCTTTTGTTG
>NZ_JAELTP010000116.1 GCF_016428915.1 Pandoraea sp. ASV26 | reverse complement strand
GTTATAGCCTCTCGGGCACGGCGAGCTGGGAGCCGGACATCTGGGGCAGCGTGCGCCGTTCGGTCGAGGCCGGCAACGCCAGCGCCGAGGCGAGTGCGGCCGATCTGGCCAACGCGCGTCTGTCGGCGCAGGCGCTGCTCGCGCAGAACTACTTCGACCTGCGCGTGACCGATGCGCAGCGGGCGTTGCTCGATCGCACGGTCGCTGCGTATGAGCAGACGCTCAAGCTGACGCAGAACCAGTACGCCGTGGGCGTGGCGCAGCGCTCGGACGTGATTCAGGCGCAAACGCAACTGCAATCGGCGCAGGCGTCTGCGATCGATATCGAAGTCACGCGCGCCCAACTGGAACATGCGATTGCGCTGCTCGTGGGCAAGGCCCCGGCAGCGTTCGCGCTCAGCCCGGCGCCGTTGCGCGCCACATTGCCGCCGGTGCCGGTCAGCCTGCCGTCGAAGTTGCTGGAGCGCCGACCCGATATTGCTTCGGCCGAGCGCTCGGTGGCGGCGGCGAACGCGAAGATCGGCGTGGCGAAGGCGGCCTTCTTCCCGACACTCTCGCTTGCCGCGACCGGCGGCTTCCAGAGCAGCAGCTTCGCCAACTGGCTCACGCTGCCGAGCCGCTTCTGGTCGGTCGGCCCCGCGCTGGCGGCCACGCTGTTCGACGGCGGCTTGCGTCGTGCGCAGACCGACGCAGCCATTGCGGCCTACGACGCACAGGTCGCGACCTACCGTCAGACCGTGCTGGCGGCATTCCAGGCGGTCGAGGACAATCTCGCGGCGCTGAATTATCTGGGACGCGAATCCGTCGTGCAGACCCAGGCGGTGCAATCCTCGCGCGAAGCGCTGCAACTCATCCTCAATCAGTACAAGGCGGGAACGGTCAGTTTCCAGAACGTGTTGACGGCACAGGCGACCGCGTTCACCACGGAGCGTACGGCGCTCACGATCGTCGGCCGTCAATTCACGGCGAACGTGCTGCTGGTGACGGCGCTGGGTGGCGGTTGGCATGGGTTACCGTCCGAAGGCGCGCAGGTTACGAACCACGATGCGTCGCAGACAGCGGCAGCGTCTGATACCGTCAGACCCGTCGTCAGCCCGGTGAGCGGCGGCAGCGCGCAAGAGTAAAGCGCCGGCTGGACAGCTTCCGCCACTTGCCGGTCGAATCGTTCATCGACCGGCCATTCTCGTGCCGGTCTGCGATGCTTGACTACGCATTTTTCCGATGCTTGCGACGCGCAGATCACCAAATTCCGGCTCGGTGTTTAAGGTAATTCCGAACTTCACAATCGGAATACCGGAAGCCCCCGCCGCGAATCCTCCGAATGCCGGTAACGCGAGTAGCACAGAGTGCGACATGGCGCGGCTGAGCAATTTCACCTCTGGGCTAGTCTCATCAAGTAGTTAGGCGGCAGTGCCCGCTCTATCAGGCAGCATGCGGGGGTCTCGTGCATTGTCCACGCCGCGTGGCAAGCCTGAACGGCCGCATCGACTATGTGATGATTCCCAGCCGGTCGGCATGATCCCTTTTTGCCAGAATGGACGCGCTTCGTTGCGATGACAGGCGCGAAGCACCGTGCGCACCTTGCGGCGGTGATGGTGCTGTCAGATGACGAAAAAAGGGAGGAGGCAACGATGACGATCAATGTCGTGGTCGCGGACGACCATCCGATCGTGCGTTATGGAATACGACGGCTGCTCGAAGAGCGGGAAATGATTCATCTGGTCGGCGAGGCGGCCAATTCGTCAGAGCTCGTGAATTTGCTGGCCAAGGCGCCATGCGACATTCTCGTGACCGATTTCTCGATGCCCGGTGGCAATTTCAAGGACGGGCTTTTTCTTATCGGCTACGTACGCCGGTATTTTCCTCACATCAAGATCATCGTCGTGACGATGCTCGAAAACCTGGCGATTCTTCGCGGCATGCTCAAGCTCGGCGTGCATTCGATTCTATCCAAGCTCGATGAGCAGAGTTCGATTGCCGACATCGTCTGTGTGGTGGCAGACGGCAGCCGCTACATTCCGGCGGGGTTGGCGACACGGCTGCACGACTCGGTGGTCGACGATACCGAGATCGACGCGACCAAGCTCTCGGGACGTGAAGTGGAGATCGTGCGGTTGTTCGTCTCGGGGCTGACCATCAGCGAAATCGCGTTCCAGCTCAGTCGCAGCGTCAAGACGGTCAGCTCTCAGAAGACCAACGCGATGCGCAAGCTCGGGCTGGATCGCGACGTCGACCTGTATCACTACGCCACGCGCTCCGGCATCACATGAGGGCGCGTTGCCGGCCGTATGCAAGAGGCCTCAGGCCGGCAGACGAATGCCCCGCATGTCGCGCAGAATCAACTCACCCGCCCGTAACATCTGCTTGAGTTGATGCACGACCTGCTTGATTTCCTGGACGTGGGTCTCGGCGGCATCGGGTTGCTGCTCCTGCGCGACGACCAGCGCGTCCAGACGTCGCGTGTAGTCGCGCATCGCCTCGCTCGCGGCTTGCGCGTCGGTGGACACCGACGCTGCCGGTGCCGCCACCGCCTGCGAGAGCAAATCGCTGATGGCGGCGACGACCTGTCCCAGCTCACCGCTCTTGTCCGCCGCAATCTGGCGCGGCAGCACGTCCGCGATGCCGGTGATGTACGACGCCATCACATGGTTCTGCACCAGCAGATCGTTGAGTTCGCCGACCGAGACCTGCTTGGACTTCGGCTCTAGCATCATGCGCTTGAAGGCCGCGCCGAAATTCCCGAAGGCGATGTGCATGTCCTTGCGTGCCATGCGATAGGCGAAGTCATCGCGCTTGCCTTCACGACCGGCGCAAGACTCCAGATAAGCGCGTGTCGATTGCACGGCCTGCCGGATGAGCGGCCCCATCAGTCGATATTCCCAGTACGGGAACAGATACGAGCACACCAGCGCCACGCTCGAACCGATGAGCGTATCGATGGCGCGTTCACCGATCACGGACAGCGACCCGGGCAGCAGGAAGTGGAACAGCAGCAGCACGTAAGACGACATGAACACGACCGACAGGCCGTAGTTGAACAGCGAGAGGCTGTTACCCATGACCATGCAAAAGAACATGATGGCGAGCAGCACCCACGACTTGTGCACGAACGACAGAATGACCAGCACGCTGACGCACCCGACGAGCGTGCCGGTCAGACGCTGCGCGTTTTTCTGCTTGGTCAGGCTGAAGCCGGGCTTCAGGATCACGATGATGGTGAGCAATACCCAGTAGCTGTGGTCCTGTCCGGCAAGCAGCGACCAGTTCTCGCAGATGAGGAGCCCGACCGCGATGGCAATCGTCACCCGCAGCGCATGGCGAAAACTCGGTGACGAAAAAGTCAGATTCTTCCACAGCAATTTCGGAGAAAAGCTCTGTCGCGACGTGAAGCGCACGAGTGCCTGATCGATCTGCACTTCGGTGGCCGAGCCTGCCGTGGCGAGATTCGTATTGCGGTGCATGCGCTCCACGATACGCGTGCTGCTCCACACCCGGCGGAAGGTGCTGGTGAGCGCCTGATAGGCCTCGGGCGCGCGCTGCTGCAACGACTGCTTGCGCATGAGCTCGATCTCATACTCGATGGCCCGGAATTCCGCGCGCCAGCTGCGCTGCGCCCGCGACGGCTCGTTGGTCGCAATGGCATACCCGATGCCGTCCACTTCATTCGCGATCTTGCGGATCATGTCGCGAAAGAACAGGAGGACGTCGTTGTCGGCGAATTCGCGGCGCAGCATCGGATAGTCGGTGTGCACCGACACCACCACTTCGTGCAGATCCACGATGTTGATGAACAGGTTGAACAGCATCGTGCGACGCGGTTCGAGCGTGCCGGTGCGCAGGCGCGGCAGGTTGCGAAGAATGATCTCGCGCGCGGCCTGCTGCTTCTCCACGACGTTGACCTGCGCGGCGATCAAACGCCGGTAGCAATCGTCGATATCGGCCGATGTGTCGTAGAACGCCGCCTTGGCTTCCAGATACTGCGCTGTGACGAAGAAACACTCGGCGAGCGTCTGCTGTTCGATGCGAAACCACCAGACGCGGCAGACGACGAGACTGAAATAGGTGTACCAGAGCCCGCCCGCGAGGACTGCGCCCGCGTCCAGCACCGCCTGGTGGCGTGTCAGATCCGCCTCGACGTTGAGCACCATCATCATCAGGCACGCGAAGCTCACCAGCGATGCACGATAGCCGTAGACCACGAGCATCGACAGGCCGAAGGTCAGAATCAGCGAGGTGATCCAGAGCTGCCACGGCTGCGCGGCGGTCGCCATGCCCGTAATCAGCACGGTGAGCGCGCCAAGCAGCGTGCAACTGAGCAATTCCGTGTGCTTGTGGCGCAGCGGTCCGTTGATGTCGACCACGCTCGCGCACAGGGCCCCCGAGGCCACTTCGATGCCAAGCAGGTGCTGGTCCATCCCCCAGAAAAGGATGAGGGCCGGCATCACGACCCCCACGGCCTGACGGGTGCCGCTGAAAAAGTAGTGGCTATATAGGAACTTCTTGATATCGGTCTGATAGTCCATGCGTCGGGTGCGAGGGTTCCGCAGCAAAGCTGGCCGCGCGATGGGGTAGGGCGCGGCGCAGTGAGAGTCTAGCCGAAGCCCTGCACGCCGCGAAGAGGGGATACCGCCGGTTACATGCGGCGCGAGGACGTGCTTGCATGCGCTTGCACGGGCTTGCGATGAGATGCGGCACAGGCGTCACTCATGATGGGGCAGGTTTTCGGATCTGCCCGATGGGCTTCGCTACGGGGCATTTGTTATGCTTGCGCTCAGACTCGCTCAGCCGCCACCCCCGCATGCTCCACCTATTCTTTTCCAACCGCTTCACCACACTCGAAGCCGCGCTGCTGCGCGATCTCGCCCAGGCGCCCGGCAGCGCTGGTGAATCCGGCAATCCGTTCGATACGGAAACCATCGTCGTGCCAAGTGTGGCGGTGCGTCGTCGGCTCGAACTGGACTATGCGGACGTCTTCGGCGTGTGCGCGAACGTGCGCCTGACGTATCTCGCCCAATGGCTGTGGGATATGGCGGGCAAGCTGCTGACGGTGCCGGAGAGCTCACCGTTTGCGCCCGACCGGCTCGTCTGGCCGCTGTACCAATGTCTGTCGCAGCCGTGGGTGCAGACCTCGCCACGGCTGGCGGGGTATCTGGCCGGGGCGGACGATGTGATGCGTTTCGAATTGGCCGAGCGGCTCGCGCATATCTACGATCAATACCTGACATACCGGCCGGGCTGGCTCGAACGCTGGCAATCCGGCGAAGCGATCGACCCGGGCGCGGCAACGGGCTGGGGCGAGACCCAGCGCGCCGACGAAGTGTGGCAGAGCACGCTGTGGCGGCACGTGCTCGCGCATCTGGAGATTCGCGAGCGTCACCCGACGCTGCGTGCGATCGACCGGATCGAGCAACTCACGCCGCAGACGGTGCCCGCCGGATGGCCGTCGCGCGTCTCGGTGTTCGCGCTGTCGTCGATGCCGCCGCTGTCGATGGCGCTGCTCAAGGCGATGTCGCGCCTGATCGACGTCCACCTCTATGTCCTCAATCCGTGCGAGAGCTACTGGTTCGACATCGTGCCGCCGTCGCGTCTGTCGTATCTCACGCGCCGTGACGGGGCTGCGCACCGGGAAGTGGGCCATCCGCTGCTTGCCGAATGGGGCCGGCAGACGCAGTCGCACATCGACGCCCTATACGCGGACCTCGCGCCGCAAGCCGTGGAGGACAGGGCGCTGTTCCAGCCCAATCCTGCGCCGACGCTGCTCGCCGCCCTGCAAAACGGCATTCTCACGCTGGACGACGGCCGCTATGGGCCACCCGATGGGGTGGGCGCCGATGGATCCGTGCAGGTGCATGTTTGCCATAGCCTGGCACGCCAGATCGAAGTGCTGCACGACAGATTGCTGGCGTGCTTCGACGAGATTCCCGATCTGCGTCCTGACGACGTGTTGATTACCGTGCCGGATCTTGGGCGGGCAGCACCGCTCATCGACGCCGTGTTTGGCACCGCCACGCCGCGCATCCCCTATCTGGTCACGGGGTTGCCGCCGACACGAACCAACCCCGTCGCCCGCGCCTTTGCCTCGATTCTGGCGTTGCCGCAGCAGCGCGTGGCGGCGTCGAGTCTCGTGGAGCTGGCGCGCACGGAGGCTATCGCGCAACGGTACGACCTCGGTGGCAACGCGCTCGACGCGATTCAGAACTGGTTGCATGCGGCCGGCGCCCGGCGCGGGTGGCGTGGCGATGCGCTGTTGCGGCTCGACGCCCAGCACGCGGCACCGACGTCGGCAACTGAGTCGGCGGCTGAGTCGGCGACCGGGTCGTTGGCGGACAAGGGCGTCGCGCCTGCGCTGGAGCGGCACACGCTGGGCGACGCCATGATGCGGTTGTTCCTCGGCTACGCGCTGCCCGACGAAGCGATGCCGGTGGATGACTGGCTGCCTGTCGGGGGCATCGAAGGCGGACGTGCGGAACTGCTGGGACAACTGGCGCGGCTGATCGACGATCTCGACGCCACCGCCGTGACGCTGCAAACCGAGCGCACGGGACTCGCGTGGCGCGATCAGTTGCTGGCCATGCTGGAGCAATTCTTTTCCGACGAAGCGCGTTTTGCCGACGATGTTGCCGAAGTGCGCATGGCTATCGAACAGATCGGCTCTGCCATTGCCGACGGCGCGCCGGAAGTGCGGGTGCCCGTCGACGTGGTGGCGCGCGTGCTGGCCGATGCGCTCGACGATCCGACCCGTGGCGGTGTGCCGTCGGGGCGGGTGACGTTCGCGGCGATTCCGAGTTTGCGTCTGCTGCCCTACCGCGTAGTGTGCATGATCGGCATGGACGACGGTGTGTTGCCGGGGCGCGTGCGAGCCGACGAATTCGACCTGATGCGCGCGTTGCCGCAGCGCGGCGATCGCCAGCGGCGCGACGACGAACGCAACCTCTTCCTCGATTTGATGTTGAGCGCGCAGGATCGCTTTTTGCTGACCTATACGGGGCGAAGCGTGCGCGACAACGCGCCGTTGCCGCCCTCGACGGTGGTGGACGAATTGCTCGACTTCATCGGGCAGTGGCTTGCGCCGGTGTCCCAGGGGTATCACCTCGACGACCAGCGCGAAGCGCGTGAGCGGGTGGTGGTGCAGCATCCCTTGCAGCCGTTCTCTCCCGCCTATTTCGACGGGCGTGATGCGTCGCTTTATAGCTATGACGTATCCAATGGCGAGGCGGCGCAGCAATTGGCCGAGCAACTGGCGTCTCCCGCGCCAGACGCTCCCGCCGCCCCCTTCGTGCGCGAGCCGTTGCCTGCGCTCGCGCAGACGCATCTGACGCTCGACGACCTGCTGCGCTTCTGGCGTCACCCGGGCAGAGCCTGGGCGCGCGACAGACTGGGGCTCTCGCTTGGCGAGATGCTCACCGAGGTTGAGGACGAAGAGCCCTTCGTGCTCGATTGGGCCGGACGCGATGCGCTGGCGGCGCGACTGCTGCCACGGCTGCTGCGTCACGACGGGCGCGATATGCCCGCGCACGCCGAGGCTATCGAACGCATTGCGAAGGTGAGCCATGAACTGCCGGGCGGGGCGACCGGTGCGGTCTGGCGTCGCCGCGAGTTGGGCGGACTGCGCGCGTTGGCCGCTCAGGTGAGACAGGCGCAAGCGGAGGGCACACAGGAGCTTCTGGTAACGCTGCCCTTGAAGCCGGCGCTGCCGCCGTCATGGCGCGAGTCGACGGATGCCGCGTGGCACGGCGACGCCACCCTGTCTGCGGAATGTTTGTTGCAAGGGCGTTTGGCGCCCGTGTCGCGCTACGGGCTGGTGATGTATCGATACGGCAGCATGCGCCCGAGCGATCTGCTGGCGGCGTGGCTGGCGCATCTTGCCCTTTGTGCGCATCTCCAGCAGCCCGCGAATGCCGGACTGGCCGTGGCGGCAAGAACCCTCTGGTACGGCGAAGACGAGACGTTCGCGCTGCGTCCCGTGGATGACGCCGCCACGCTGCTGGGGCAGTGGGTGGCGTTGTACCGACTGGGGCAGATGCGACCGTTGCCGTTCTTTGCTCGCAGCGCCTGGAAGCTGGCGAGCACCGGCAAGCCCGGCGAGGCGCAGAGTGCGTGGCAGGGGTCGGCATTCGCACGCGGTGACGCAGACGATCCTTACACGCGACTGATCTGGCGTGGCGTGGAAGACCCGCTGGCGTCGCCATTCGACTTGCTCGCCAACACGGTGTTCGGTCCCGTGGTGCAGCACCTTGAAGTCGCGGAGGGCGCATGACTGAGCTGATCGACCTCGACGTCTTTGGCTGTGATCTCGACGGCGTTTGCCTCATCGAAGCGTCGGCCGGCACCGGCAAGACGTGGAACATCTGCGCGCTGTATGTGCGCTTGCTGCTGGAAAAGCAGCTTACGGTCGAGCAAATTCTCGTCGTCACCTTTACCAATGCCGCCACGGCGGAGTTGCGGGAGCGCATTCGCGGGCGGCTGGCCGGACTGGTCGCCGCGATGGCGCCGGTCTTTGGAGAGGAAGACGGGGCGGACGCAGTGGACGCAGTGGACGAAGAGTCGGAAGATGCCTTCCCCGACTTCGACCCCGATGCCAGCGACGACCCCCTGTTCAACGTGATGATCGCGGGGTTGATCGAACGCGGTGAGCTGACGCCGAAGGCCATCCGCGACTGTCTTCAAACGGCGTTGCGCGGATTCGATCAGGCATCGATTCATACGATTCACGGGTTCTGCCAGCGCGCCCTCGCAGAGGTACCGTTCGCGGCCGGGCTGCCGTTTGCGTACGAACTGGTGCCGGACGACAATGGTGTGCGTCACGATCTGGCGGTCGAGTTCTGGCGTCGTGTGGTGGAACCGCTCGCGGCGCAGGACGACGGCTTTGCCGCGTGGCTCGTCGATCGCAAGCGCTCGCCGGGCACGCTCACCGACCAGCTGGCGCGCCGTCTGAAAAAACCAATGTCGGCGCTGCGCTGGCCTGCGGCGGTGGAGGCAGACGGACAAACGTCGCCCGACGCCGCATGGCTCGCGACTTATGCGGCGGCCGCCGAGTGCTGGGAGGCTGAGGCCTCCGTGATCGCCGATCTGATGCGCGCCGCATTGCCGTCGTACAAGAAGAACATCTATCACGAGGCGTCGCTCGCGCAAGCCCTGTCGGGATGGCAGCGTTATCTGAGCGCACGCGACGCCGGCGCGCTGTTGAGTCCGAAGGCGGAATTGCTCACGACGACGCGTCTGGCAAAGGACATCAAGAAGGGCGAGACACCGCCCGATCACCGGTTCTTTGGCTTGGCCGACACTCTCGTTCGCGCGCGCGCCGATGCCGACGAGCGTTATGCGATGCAATGGCTGCGGATTCTGCGCGAGTGGCTGATGCAGGCGCCTGACCAACTGGCGCTTCGCAAGCGTGAGTTGCGGGTAGTGTCGTTCGACGATCTGCTCGGCAATATTGCGCGCGCGCTGACCCAGCATCCCGATCTGGCTGACGCTTTGCGCGCTCGCTATCCCTGCGCGCTGATCGATGAGTTCCAGGATACCGACCCGCTACAGTTCGCCATCTTCAGTGCGGTGTACGGGCAGGGGGCGAAGTCTGCGCCGCACGCGAGTCCGGGCCCGATGTTCATGGTCGGCGATCCGAAGCAGGCGATTTACAGCTTCCGGGCTGCCGATCTCCATACCTATCTGGCCGCGCGCGAGAACGCCGACGCGGCCTACACGCTCGCCGTCAATCAGCGCTCTACACCGGCCATCATCGAGGCGGGCAATCGTCTGTTCGGTGCCAACGACCGGGCGTTCGTGCTTGATGGGCTGGCGTATCCTCCGGTGCGTCCGGGCGCACGGCGACGTCCGCCGTTCTCGGATGTGCGCGAGGTGGCCGACTTCACCGTCTGGTGGCTGCCCGAGGACGACGAACCGTTGTCGAAGGACGACGCGCAACAGGCCTGCGCGCGTGCCACGGCCGCTGAGGTGGCGCGCTTGCTGGCGGGCGCGTCGCGCGGCGAGGTACTCGTGGGCGAGCGGCCGCTTGCGCCGGGCGACATTGCCGTGATCGTGCAGACGCACCGGCAGGGCGCCTTGATGAAAGCGATGCTCGCCGAACATGCCGTGGGTAGCGTGGAGCTGACACAGGACTCCGTTTTTGCGAGCGAAGAGGCCGAGACGCTGCTTCGGGTGCTACGCGCCGTGGAGTCGCCTGGCGATGTGCGCGCGTTGCGGGCGGCGCTTGCCACTGAACTGTTCGGGCTCGACGCAACGGCCTTGTATCGCATGCAGACCAGCGAGGCGTCTGATGCGGAGGCGATCGCCTGGATCGAACGGTTGCAACGCTATCGTCAGTTGTGGAGCGAGCGCGGCTTCTCGGCCATGTGGCGCACGCTGATGCGCGAACTGGGACTGGCGGCGCGTCTGGTCGCGCAGTCGGGCGGCGAGCGGCGTCTGACGAATTTCATGCATCTGGCAGAGCTAGCGCAGGCGCGTTGGGCCGAGCAGCCGGGCATGCCTGCGCTGCTGCGCTGGCTGGCGTCGCAGCGCAATGCGAGTGGCGGCGAAGAAGCGCAGTTGCGTCTCGAGTCGGATCAGAACCTTGTGCAGATCGTGACCGTTCACAAGTCGAAGGGGCTCGAATACGGCGTGGTGTTCTGTCCCTTCCTTTGGGATGGCGCGGTGCGCGACGGCGGCAGTCTCGAAGGACTTGAGTATCACGATGGCCCCACGGCCGTGATCGACTTCACCGACGCGGCCGGCAAGGGCTCGCCTGCGGCGGGCGCATTACGCCAGGAGCAGTCGGCGGAGCAGGCGCGATTGTTGTACGTCGCACTCACGCGTGCGGTCTACCGTTGCTATCTGGCGGCGGGCATCTACACGTCCCGGCGAAGCGTGAAAGAGGCATGCGGTGGCATGCTGAATTGGCTGGCCGCAGGGCAAGGGATTCCGTTCGACGCATGGATCACCTCGACGGTCGATACCGACGAGCGCGTCGCAACGATCCGCTCAGCCTGGAAGGCGCTCGCTGGCGGCCCGTTGGCGGTCGTGCCATTGCCCACAGGCGATGCCCTGGAGGCTGACACGCGCGTTGTCCACGATGCGGCCCCCGAACTCACAACGCGTGCCAGCACGCGCGCTTTGCGAGAAGTCTGGCGTATCGGCAGCTTCTCGGGGTTGTTGGCCGGGATGCACGCGGGGCCGCAATTGGGCGGCGGTCAGCTCAGCGCGCCGGAGCGCACACGTCCTGACTACGACGCGCAAGCGAACGCCGGACCGACGTTCGCGTTGCCGCCGGAGGGCGACGACACCTGGCCGCCGGCTGACGACATTCTTCGTTTCCCGCGCGGCCCGGCTGCGGGTGAAAGTCTGCACCGTGTGTTTGAACTGGCCGATTTTCAGTCGCGCGCGCAGTGGCCGCATGCCGTCTCGCGAGCCTTGCGCGAGCGCCCGCCCGGGCGGGGTGCCGAACATAACGACACATGGCGCGCCATGATGATGAACATGCTTGCCGACACCCTCGCCACACCGCTGCGTCCCGGCCTGCATTTGGCCGACGTGGCGCTGACCGAGCGGCTCACCGAAATGGAGTTCACGTATCCGGCCGATGCGGTGTCGCTCGAGGCGTTGCGCGGCTTGTTGCGCCAGTTCGGCTATCCGGATCTGCCGCTCGATGCCACGGTGCTGCGTGGCTACCTCAAGGGCTTCATCGATCTGGTGTTCCGGCACAGCGGTCAGTGGTGGATTCTCGACTGGAAGTCGAACTACCTCGGCACGGCACCGGAGAACTATGGCGCAGAGGGCTTGCGCGAGGCGATGGCCGAGCACGGCTATCACCTCCAATATCTGCTCTACACCCTGGCGTTACATCGTTATTTGCAACGCCGTATGCCGAACTACGACTACGACCGTGACATGGGCGGCAGCCTCTATCTCTTTGTGCGGGGGGTACGGCCCGACTGGGCCAGTGCGCATCTGACCGGTGACGATGTGCCGGGCGTCTTCTTCGACAAGCCGTCGCGCGAGATGGTCGACGCGCTCGACCGGTTGTTCGCTGCGGGCGAGACGAGTGGAATCGCTGCCCTGGAAGCCCTGGCGCTGGATGCAAGCCCTGGTGCGGCGGCTGCCGATGGGGAGGGCGTATGAGCGATAGGCGTGCTGCGGGGGATACCGCCGGCGCGCCGCTGGCCGACAGCGGCGCGGTGCGACTGGCGCAAGGATTTGCACGTCGAATGGCGATGCTCGCGCGCGGGCATGGCGCGGACGACGTGACGTGCCGCTACGTCTGGCGCGCCGCGCTTGCCGTGAGCCTTGCCACGGCCGAAGGTCACGTTTGCGTACCGCTCGATAACCTGCTTGATGCGCAGGCCAGTGGCGAACTGTTTCCCGGCGATGCGCCTGCCTTATCCGTGTGGCGTGAGGCGCTCTTCGCTAGCGGCTTATGCGCTCCGGCAAGTCTCGCTTCAGCCCTGGCGGGTTTGGCGGGCGATGCGCCGGCCGACGCCTTCCCGTTGTTGCTCGACGATCATGACCGGCTCTATCTGGCGCGTTATTACGGCTATGAGGCACGTCTGGCGGCGGCGCTCGGGCGCAAGTTGTCGCTGACGGCCAGCACGCCCGTGACGTCCGAGGATCGGGCGCGGTTGCGGCGCTACTTTGGCGAAGGCGTGCTCGCCTCGTCCGACGGGCAACCCGAACCCAACTGGCAGATGGCGGCAGCGGCACTCGCGCTGCAACGCTCGCTGGTGGTGCTCAGCGGCGGCCCCGGCACCGGTAAGACGACGACCGTCGTGGGCTTGCTCGCCTGTCTGCTCGAGCGTGACGCCAACTTGCGGGTGGCGTTGGCCGCACCGACAGGCAAGGCGGCGCAGCGCATGCAGGAAGCCTTGACGGCCCGGCAAGATCTCCCGGAAGCCGTACGTCAGGCGCTGCCCGAAGCGGCGGTGACGCTGCACCGGCTGCTGGGCGTCTTGCCCGAATCGGCAGAACAGGTCGGTCGTCGCTTTCGCCATCACGCGGGCAACCCGCTGCCTTACGATCTGATCGTCGTGGATGAGGCGTCGATGATCGATCTGTCGATGGCCACGCAATTGCTCGAAGCGGTGCCTGAGGGCGCGCGTCTGATCCTGTTGGGGGACAAGGACCAACTCGCGGCGGTCGAGGCCGGGGCCGTCTTCGGCGAGTTGAGCGCACAACGTGTTTTTTCTGCGGACATGCGTCTGCGCCTGTTGTCCGCCCTCGAATGGCCCACCGATGCGCTGCCGCGCTCAGGGCCGCTGGCGCCCGGCACCAACGCAATGCCCGGCGCGGCGGGAGCAAGCGCGCGCGTGTCGCGCGGTCTGGAAGATACGGTCGTGTGGCTGGAGCGGACCTATCGATTCGGGGCGCATTCGGCCATTGGCCGCTTGGCCACCGCCATCAAGGCGGGCAAGGTCATCGAGGCGCGCAAAGAGTTCACCATTCCCGGTATTGCCAGCATGGCCACTACCGATAGCGAACGCGATGCGCGCTTGCACGTCGCCGGATCGGCCGGACAGGACGCGAGAGAACCGGTTGCGAGAGAGCCGGACGCGAACGACGAGGAACGAGAGGCCAAGGGCGCGGATCGCGTGCTGCTCAGCGAGGATGGCGGCATACAGTTGTCGCCCGCCAATCTGAACGCGCTGGCAGATGGCTACTCGGCCTATCTCGATGCGCTGGCTCAAGCGGTGACGACGATCGGACAACTTGGCGACCCGGCCGCTGCCACCCCCGCCGATATCGCGATGGTTGCGCAGCCGGTATTCGCCGCGTTCGGCCAGTTCCGCGTGCTGTGTGCGACGCGCGGCGGGCGGCGTGGCGTCGAGTTTCTCGGCGCGCAACTGACAGCGGTGCTCGCACGCCGGGCCGGCGTTGCGCTCGGTGCCGGCGGTGGCGCGTGGTTTGCGGGGCGTCCCGTATTGGTGACGCAAAACGAGTACGCGTTGAACCTGTTCAACGGCGACATCGGCATTGCGCTCCCCCTCGGCCCGTCCGGCACGCTGCGTGTGGCGTTTGCAACACCGGACGGCGGATATCGCCTCTACTCGCCAGCCAGTCTGCCCGCGCACGAAACGGCATTCGCCATGACGATCCACAAGTCGCAAGGCTCGGAATTCGAGCGTGTGGCGATGGTGCTGCCGGAGCAGGCGAGCCGGGTGTTGTCGCGCGAGTTGATCTATACGGGCGTGACGCGGGCACGCCGCGAGGCATGGCTGTACGCGCCATGGCAGGTGATCGCGTCGGCCATCGCGCGGCCGACGCAGCGCGATGGAGGATTGACCGAGCGATTGAGGGAGGTGTTGGCTACGATGCCTGATTCGATGCCGCGATAGCGGCTTCAGCGACCGAGCCCAGACGCGTGACGAGCAACTGGTCGATCTTGTAG
>NZ_JAELTP010001024.1 GCF_016428915.1 Pandoraea sp. ASV26 | reverse complement strand
GACGATGAGTGCACCGAACATCGCCACACCGATCATGCCGCCCAGTGCCCGGAAGAAGGCGTGCGCGGCCGTAGCGATGCCGATGTCGCGCGGTGCGACGGCGTTTTGCGTGGCCACGGTCATGACCCTGTCTCTTATACACATCTGACGCTGCCGACGAACCGTGTGGTGTGTAGATCTCGGTGGTCGCCGGATCAGTAAAAAAGGGGGGGGGGGGGGGGGGGGGGGGGGGGGGGGGGGGGGGGGGGGGGGGGGGGGGGGGGGGGGGGGGGGGGGGGGGGGGGGGGGGGGGGGGGGGGGGGGGGGGGGGGGGGGGGGGG
>NZ_JAELTP010000115.1 GCF_016428915.1 Pandoraea sp. ASV26 | reverse complement strand
GTGCCCGAAGTCGCGCTCAGCGCGTTTCGCATCGGGCAGACGGCGAGCGTCTCGCTGCCCGCCGTGCCGGGCAAGACATGGCAGGCGCGCGTGCGTGAGATCTCGCCCGCGGCCGATCCCATGAGCCGTACCTATCGCGCCAAGCTCTCGCTGCTCTCCCCCGGCCCCGATGTCAAGCTTGGCATGACGGCCAACGTCGCCTTCGCGCAGCCGTTTGCCACGTCGGCAATGTCTGCCCCGGTGGCATCCGCGTCTGCACCGGCAGCGGTTTCCGGCGCTTCCGGCGCGTCCGCCACCTCCACTGCCTCCACCGCCGCGACGGCCGTGGCAGAAGGCCCGCCCATCACGCTGCCATCGACCGCCCTCTTCCACGAGGGCAATCAACCTGCCGTGTGGGTCGTCAAGCCTGACGACACGCTGGTGCTGCGCCGCGTGAAGATCGCGCGTTACGGCGAGCGGACCGTGACGGTCGCGGGCGGCATTCAACCCGGCGAGCGCATTGTCTGGCAAGGGGTTCACACCGTCACGGCGGGCGAGAAGGTTCGCGTGATCGCGCCGCTGCACGCTGAGGACTTCGCGTCATGAGCACGCTGGACGGGAAGCCTCCCGTGCCCCAGACACCCCCCGCCCCCCCAGCCGCCGAACCGCAGGACCACCGTCACGAAGAGGGGAGTTTCAACCTCTCCGCGTGGGCGTTGCGACATCGTGCGCTCATGGTCTTCCTGATCGCGATGGCGACGATCTTCGGCATTCTGGCGTACTCGCGCCTCGCCCAATCGGAAGACCCGCCGTTCACCTTCCGCGTGATGGTGATCCGCACGTTCTGGCCGGGAGCAACCGCCAAACAGGTGCAGGAGCAGGTCACCGACCGGATCGCGCGCAAGCTTCAGGAGATGCCGTCGATCGACTTCCAGCGCAGCTATTCGCGCCCCGGCGAGTCGCTGCTGTTCTTCTCGATGAAGGACTCGGCGCCTGCGAGCGAAGTGCCCGAGGAGTGGTATCAGGTCCGCAAGAAAGTGGGCGACATCGCCTACACATTGCCGCAAGGCGTTCAGGGTCCGTTCTTCAACGACGAGTTCGGTGACGTCTACACGCATATCTTCACACTCGAAGGCGACGGCTTCGGCCCTGCCCAGTTGCGCGACTATGCCGACGCCCTGCGCACCGTGCTGCTGCGGGTGCCGGGCGTGGCGAAGGTCGACTACTTCGGCGATCAGGATCAGCGCATCTACGTCGAGATCAGCAACACGCAGTTGACGCGTCTGGGCATTTCCCCCACCCAGATTGCGCAGGCGGTCGGCGCTCAGAACGCGGTCTCTGCGGCGGGCACCATCGAGACGCCCAACGACCGTCTGGTCGTGCGCCCGAGCGGCCAGTTCCGCAATGTCGACGAGCTCGCCGACACGCTCATTCGCGTGAACAACCGCACCTTCCGGCTGGGCGACATCGCCACGATCAAGCGTGGCTACGTCGATCCGCCCGTGTCCGAAATGCGCTTCGGCGGCAAGCCCGTGCTCGGCATCGGCATCACCATGCAAAAGGGGCAGGACGTCGTTCACCTCGGCAAAGCGCTGGCCAGCACGATGAGCGATCTGCGTGCTCAGTTGCCCGCCGGCCTCACGCTGACCGAAGTTGCCAGCATGTCGCAGTCCGTCTCGCATTCGGTGGACGACTTCCTGGAAGCCGTGGCCGAAGCCGTGGGCATCGTGCTGGTCGTGAGTCTGGTGTCGCTAGGATTGCGCACCGGCATGGTCGTGGTGATTTCGATTCCGGTCGTGCTCGCCGTGACGTCGCTGTTCATGTACGTCTTCGACATCGGCCTGCACAAGGTGTCACTCGGCACGCTGATTCTCGCGCTCGGCCTGCTGGTGGACGACGCCATCATCGCTGTCGAAATGATGGCGGTGAAGCTCGCGCAGGGCTGGAATCGCCAGCGTGCGGCCGCCTTCGCCTACACCAGCACGGCGTTCCCGATGCTGACCGGCACGCTCGTGACCGTGGCGGGTTTCCTGCCCATTGCCCTGGCAAAGTCGAGCACCGGCGAATACACGCGTTCGATCTTCGAAGTCTCCGCGATTGCGCTGCTCGCGTCGTGGCTCGCGGCCGTCGTGCTCATTCCACTGCTCGGTTACAAGCTGCTGCCCGAGCGAGCGCGTGAGGCGCATCACGGCGACGACCACGAACACGAGGTCTACGACACGAAGTTCTACAACCGCCTGCGCGGCTGGCTGACGTGGTGCATCGAGCGCAAGATCATCGTGCTCGTGATTACCGTGGTGCTGTTCCTGATCTCCCTGGCCGGCTTCACGCTCGTGCCGCAGCAGTTCTTCCCGAGTTCCGACCGGCCGGAGCTGATGGTCGATCTGCGTTTGCAGGAAGGTGCGTCGTATCAGGCCACGCTTCGCGAGACCGAGCGACTGGAAAAGCTGCTCGAGGGCCGCGAGGAAATCGATCACACGGTGAGTTTCGTCGGCACGGGGGCGCCTCGCTTCTACCTGCCGCTCGACCAGCAACTGCCCACGCCGAACTTCGCGCAACTGGTCGTTACCGCCAAGTCCGTGGAAGCGCGCGAGGCGCTCGCGCAGTGGCTCGAGCCGAAGCTGCGCGAGGCCATGCCGGGCGTGCGCACGCGCTTGTCACGGCTCGAAAACGGCCCGCCGGTCGGGTTTCCGGTGCAATTCCGCGTGAGCGGCGACGATATCGGCACCGTGCGCAAGATTTCAGAACAGGTGGCCGACGTCATGCGGGCAAACGGCGACACGGTGGACGTCCAGTTCGATTGGGATGAACCGTCGCAGCGCTCGGTACGCTTCGAAGTCGATCAGCAGAAAGCGCGCGCGCTGGGCGTGAGTTCGACGGACATCGCGAACTTCATCGCCATGACGCTCACGGGCTACGACATCAGCCAGTATCGTGAGCGCGACAAGTTGATCTCCATCACGCTGCGCGCGCCGAAAGCGGAGCGCGTGGACCCGGCGAAAATCGCCACGCTCGCCATGCCGACGCCGAACGGCCCGGTGCCGCTGGCCACGCTCGGTCATGTGGTCAACGATCTGGAATACGGCGTGATCTGGGAGCGTGACCGTCAGCCGACGATCACGGTGCGCTCGGATGTACGGGCCGGCAAGCAAGGCATCGACGTGACCGAAGCCGTCTACAAGAAGCTTGGCGACATTCGCCGCGCGCTGCCCGTGGGCTATCGCATCGAGATCGGCGGATCGGTCGAAGAGTCGGGCAAGGGGCAATCGTCGATCATGGCGCAAATGCCGATCATGATTATCGTGGTACTTACGCTGCTGATGATTCAGCTTCAGAGCTTCGCGCGCACCATGCTCGTGGTGCTCACCGCCCCGCTCGGCATGATCGGCGTGGTGGCGACGCTGCTGTTGTTCGGCAAGCCGTTCGGCTTCGTGGCGATGCTGGGCGTGATCGCCATGTTCGGCATCATCATGCGTAACTCGGTGATTCTGGTCGATCAGATCGAGCAGGACATCGCCGCCGGACACCCGCGCTTCGACGCCATCGTGAGCGCGACCGTGCGACGCTTCCGGCCAATCACGCTCACCGCTGCGGCGGCCGTGCTGGCCCTGATTCCGCTGCTGCGCAGCAACTTCTTCGGTCCGATGGCCACCGCGCTGATGGGCGGTATCACCAGCGCCACCGTCCTGACCGTGTTTTTCCTGCCGGCCTTGTACGCGACGGCGTTCCGCGTGCGTCACGACGAACGCACGTCGCATGCCCCGAACGGCCCGAGCGCGCCGCCGGATGGCGCTGGCAGTTCGCAAGGAGATCGCTCATGACCCCGCGCCTCGCCCCGCGCCCACGCTCACGCGCGCGCCATGTCGCCCTCGCGGGCCTCTCGCCGCTCGCGATACTGGTGCCGCTCGTACTGGCCGGCTGCTCGTTCGCACCGAGTGACAAGCCCCCTGCGATGCCCTCGCCCGCCCACTACGGCGTGAGCGCGCTGCCCACGAACACGGTCAGCGCCCAAGGCACGTCGCAACAGTTCGATGTGGGCGCCGCGCCGGTGAAAGCGTGGTGGCAGACCTATCGCTCGGACAAGCTCGACGCGCTCGTCGACGAAGGGCTGCGCAACAGCCCGAGTCTGTCGTCGGCGAATCACGCACTGCAAGCCGCCCGCGAACAGTTGAAGGCGCAGATCGGTTCGTCGCTCTTCCCGTCGATCGATATCGGCGGCGAAGCGGCGCGCGAGCGCAACCTCGGCATTCCGACCTTCGGGCCGCCGACCGCGCTGTACAACATGTTCGTGGGCCAGATTCAGGCGCGCTATACGTTCGACTTCTTCGGGGCGTCGCGCTTTGCGAATGCCTCGCTGGCGGCGCAGGTCGATCAACAGGCGTTCCAGTTGGAATCGGCACGTCAGGCGCTCGCGGCGAACATCGTCTCCGGTGCGATCGGGGCCTCGGTGCTCGGGGCGCAGGTCAAGGCGACCGAGCGACTCGTCGAACTCGCTCAGGCCGATGCCAACGACATGGCGCGCCGCGAAGCGCTCGGTGCCGTATCACGCGCCGATGCCCTTGCGTCGGCGCAAAACGCGGAATCGCTCGCGGCGTCGCTGCCGGGCTTGCGGGCGCAATGGCAATCCACCCGCCATGCGCTGGCCGTGCTGCTTGGCCGCACGCCCGATCAGGCACCCGACGATCTCTCGCTGGGCGAGCTCAAGGTGCCGGAGAAGGTGCCGGTCGCCGTGCCGTCCACGCTGTTGCAAACGCGCCCGGATATCCAGGCTGCCGAAATGGCGTTGAAAGCGGCGTCGGCGGAGGTCGGCGTTGCCACCGCGCAGATGTTCCCGAGCTTGTCGCTCACGGCGTCGATGGGCAAAGGGGGCTTCAACTGGCCGACGGTGATGTCGAACGCCGGGTCGCTGTGGAGCGTGGCAGGCTCGCTCACGCAGCCCCTGTTCCATGGTGGTGCGCTGCTCGCGCAACGCCGCGCGGCCACGCAAACCTACGAGGCCGCCGTCGACCAGTACAAGCAGACAGTGCTCACCGCGTTCCGGAACGTGGCGGACACGCTCGCCTCGCTCGAAGCGGATAACACCGCATTGCTGCACGCCGACAACGCCAGTGCTGCGGCCGAACAGATCTATCGCGATACGGCCGCACGCGTGCGTCTGGGGGCGGTGCCGGTATCGGCGGCGCGCGCTCGCGAGCAGCAGTACTGGAACGCCTATTTGACGACAGTCCGTGCAACCGGCGCGCGTTTGTCGGATACTGCGCTCCTGTTTTATGCGATGGGGGTGCCCCCCGAGCCAGCCGCAGACGCCGCGAAGGCCGCGCCCCCCCCCCCGGGGGATGCGCCTGCGGCCAAGGCCGCCAGCGATCCGGCA
This sequence comes from Pandoraea sp. ASV26, assembly GCF_016428915.1. Classification (GTDB taxonomy): domain Bacteria; phylum Pseudomonadota; class Gammaproteobacteria; order Burkholderiales; family Burkholderiaceae; genus Pandoraea. Next base: position 9,604 of record NZ_JAELTP010000115.1, on the reverse strand, counting down.
CGCCCCGCGCAAGACGTTGCGAGACGATGACTGCCACACCGATTACCCGGGGCCGACGGCCCAAACACCTGCCCGATGGCCGCGCGGCGCTGCTCAGCGCTGCCATCGACGCCTTCGCGCAACTCGGCTACGACGGCGCCAACCTGCGCGGCATCGCCCGCGCCGCGAAGGTCGACGCCAGTCTCGTACGCGTACATTTCGGCTCGAAGGAGCAATTGTGGCGGGCGTGCGTCGACGCGCTCGAAGCCGCGCTGGCGGAGCCGAGACAACGGCTGTTTGCCCTCTCGCTCGACACATCGCGGCCCGTGACGAACCGGCTCAAGGAAGCGATAGCCGTTATCGCCACGCACGCCGTCCATCATCCGGAACACAAGCAGTTCATCTCCCAGCACGCCGCGGAAACCGGCGAGCGAGGCGCCATCCTTCACCGGCATCTGGTCATGCCGGTCTACGAGTGTCTGGAGCCAATGATTACCGAGGGCATCGCGGCAGGTGTCGTGCGCGCCGAGCATCCGGAGATGTATTTCTGCCTGCTCGTGAATGCGCTGCATCCACCGCCCGGCTCGCCCGTGCTGATGCAACTGATCGCCCCGGAGGTCGGCGGCGAAGCGTTCGGCCCGGCACTCCTCAAGCAAGTCGAACTGGTGTTTTTCGCCACGCCTGACGCGAAGCGCTAGTGCACCCTTGCCCGCACGGGCGGTAACCGATCAACCGGCTTACGACGCCGCGATAAGGTGTTGCGCGAGCCGATGCAGCATCGCGTCGCAGCCTTCGAGCTGCGCTACGCTCACGAACTCATCGGGCTTGTGTCCCTGATCCATGCTTCCCGGGCCGCACACCACGGTTGGAATGCCCACCTCGTTGAACAGGCCGCCTTCGGTGCCAAACGCGACCGTGCCGAACTCGTCCGAGCCGCACAGCATTGCCAGCAGGCGCGCGGCGTCGCTCTCGGGCGGTGTCGCCAACCCCGGATAGGCGCTGAGCGCAAAGAAACGAATGCCGGTGTCCGGCTTCACCGCCTGCATCTTCGGCAGCAAGTCCTCATCGGCGTAGCGTTGCAGGGCGTCGGCCACGCGATTCGCATCGAATCCGGGCAACGCCCGCACTTCGAAATCAAACTCGCATTCGGCCGGCACGATATTCAACGCCCGTCCCCCCTTGATAACGCCCGTCTGCACCGTGGAGTACGGCGGATCGAAACGCGCGTCGTGATGCGCAGGGTCGGCCAGTTCCTCGCCGATTTCCTCGAGACAGTTGATGAGCTTCGCCGCGTACTGGATCGCGTTGACACCGTAAGGCGCATACGCCGAATGGCACGGCGCGCCCTTCACGCAGCAGCGCATCGCCAGTTTGCCTTTGTGACCGAGCACGGGTTTGAGCGCCGTGGGCTCGCCGATCAGACACAGCACCGGCTTGTGGGCGCGCTTCGCGATCTCCGCCAGCATGGGCCGCACGCCAAGGCATCCGACCTCCTCGTCGTAAGAGAAGGCAAGATGCACGGGCATCTGCAATTCGCGTCCGACGAAATTCGGCACCGCCGCAAGCACCGAGGCGATGAATCCCTTCATGTCGGCCGTGCCGCGACCGTAAAGCCGCCCGTCTTTCTCGACAAGACGAAAAGGCTCGACCGTCCATGCCTGCCCGTCGACCGGCACGACGTCGGTGTGCCCCGACAGGACGATGCCGCCGCGATCCTGCGGGCCGATGGTCGCGAACAGATTGGCCTTGGTGCGCTCGTCGTTGTAGAACAGCTCGCTTTGCACCCCGTGTTGCGCGAGGTAATCGCGAATGAACTCGATCATTGCCAGATTGGAATCGCGGCTCACGGTCGCGAATCCGATCAGCCGCTCGAGCAGCGCGCGGCTCGACGTGTCATTCATCGCCGGGCACCCCGTAACTCGGTGCGGCCGTGGGATTCAGCGCGCGGGTAATGTAGTCCTGCATTTGCGGTCGATAGGCTTGCCAGAGACCGTCAAGTTTCCCGATAGGCTCTTCGTCCGCCCAATCGACCCGCAGATCGACGATGGGCCAGACCAGATCGCCCACGATCTTCAGCGCGGCCGAATGTACCGGCCCGGCTTCGCCGCCGCTGGCGATAGCCGCGTGCATCGCGGCGAGCAATCGGTCGGCCAGCGCGCCGGGCGTGTTCTCGAACGCGGGCACCATCGCCTCGATGACGTCGCGGCTCGCGAGCATGTTGCCCGCCGCAACGCATTGCTGCCCCGCCACGGCGTGATAGGTGCCAAGCGCCTGATCGCCGCTGAAAAATGCCGTGCGCCCTTGCGCATCGACTACCGTCACCTGGCGGTATTCGCTCCACTCGCTCTGCGCCAGGGTGCTGCGCAACGCCGTCGCCGGATCGATGTCGCCTTGCGCCAGACGATCGAGAATCTGCGGGCCGAGCGCCGGCAGCGTGACGTTCTGCGTGGCGACCGCGCCGACGTTCGCACGCAGCCACGGACACCGTGCGCCCACAGCAATGCTCGACGAGCTGATCGCAATGCCGAGTTGCCCGGTGCGTTCACACCGTCCAACGATGGAGAAAGTCATATGCGCTCCTTATGCACCGGACGGCGTCCACCCTTCGGGAATCACCGCGATGACGTCGATTTCCATCAACCATTCGGGCTGCCCGAGCGCGACCACCGTGAGTCCGGTGGAAATCGGAAACACGCCCTTGAGCCACTTGCCCACTTCCCGATAGACCGGCTCGCGAAAACGCACGTCGGTCAGGTAGGTCGTGGTCTTGACCACATGCGACAGGTCGCTGCCCGCCTCCTCAAGCAACTGCTTGACGTTCTTCATGGCCTGCTCGGCCTGCGCACGCGGATCGCCCAGACCCACGAGATTGCCCTCGAAGTCCGTGCCGATCTGACCGCGCACGTAGACCGTGTTGCCGGCGCGCACGGCCTGGCAAAGGTCGTTGTCGAGCGATTGATTCGGGTACGTATCCTTTGTGTTGAACATGCGGATACGCGTATGCGTGGGTTGGCTCATGGACGGTCCCTCAGATGGTTGGCGTGTCGTAGTAGGCGAGATACTTGCGCTGTGTGGCGATGTGCTCCGCGATATGCCGGGCGTCGTGCCACACCCCCCAGATGAATGACGAGCCGCGACGCGACAGCCACGGCAGCCCGAGGAAGTACACCCCCGGCTCCTTCGAGACGCCACGCTGATGTTTGGGCTTGCCGTTCTCGTCGAAAGCCTCGACCTGAAGCCAGCGGAAATCGACGGCATAGCCCGTCGCCCAGAGGATCGACGTGACGTTCGCCTTTTCCAGATCGAGTTCGAGCAAGGGATGCGTGAGGCACGCCGGGTCGGGCGGAATCACGCGCGCCTGCGGGTCTTCGGGAAGGTCGAGACCGTTGCGCAGGGCATAGGCGTCGGCCGCGTCGAGCAGCGACAGATAGTTTTCATCGCCGCGGGCGATGTTCTGCGCGAGATCGGCCTGAAATCGCGCCACGCCGTTGTCGAACGATTGCGTCAGACCGGTGAGCGTGACGCCCTGATGCGCGAGGCGCCGGAAATCGACCGTATGACCGCCGCGCGCCCCGCTCACCGCAATGGTCACGTGCTCTTTGCCAGGACGCATGACTTCGGCATCCCACTCGCCGAGCACGCCCAGCCACCAGCAGAAATCGCGCCCGCGATAGCCGCGCGGCGGCCGGTCATGGGGGCCGACCGACAGATAGACCTCGCGCCCGGCGCGGTTCAACTCGTCGGCGATCTGCACGCCCGACGAACCGGCGCCCACGACGATCACGTTACCTGGCGGCAATTGCGCCGGGTTCCGGTAATCGGCGGAGTGAATTTGCGTGAGACGTGCGTCCTTGGGCGCAATCGACGGAATCACCGGACGCTGGAACGGCCCGGTCGCGACCACCACGCGCAGCGCTTCGAGCGTGCCGTCAGAGGTCTCGATGGTGAATCCCGGCCGCCCGGTATTGCGCACGACCTTTGTAACCTCCACGCCCGTGCGAATCGGCGCTTCGATCTTTCTGGCGTAGTCGACGAAATAGTCCGCCACCTGCTCTTTCGTGGCAAAGCCGTCGGGATCGACGTCTGCAAACGTCATGTTGGGGAACCGGTCGTGCCACGCCGGGCCATTGGCCACGAGCGAATCCCAACGTCCGGTGCGCCAGCGCTCCGCGATACGCGAGCGCTCCACCACGAGATGCGGCACGCCGAGCTTGCTCAGGTGCTCACTCATCGCCACGCCGGCCTGACCGGCACCGACGACGAGTGTATCGATTGACGTTGTTTGCACTGTCATGGCTTGCTTCCTTGCGAAGGCAGATGGATTCCAGCGACCCATACGGGTGGGCCATTCGCGGCAATCTACGCGCCTCGACAGAATCAGAAAAATACATTTAAAAAATGCAGGGCATCGGATTTGACTATGCAGACTTTTTTTTCGGTTTCACAATGCCCTCGAACGATGCCGCCCAATGGAGCGATGCCGATGGACAACCAGCCCCTGCGCTACTCGCTGCGTCAACTGCGCTATTTCGTCGTCACGGCGGAGGTCCTGTCCTTCACTGCGGCGGCCAAACGGCTGCATATTTCGCAGCCTTCCATTTCCACCGCACTCGCGGATCTCGAAGTGTCGTTCGGCGTGCAGTTGTTCATCCGGCATCACGCGAGCGGCCTGTCGCTCACGCAGGCCGGGCGCGATCTGCTCGGGCAGGCACGCAACCTGCTGAAGACGGCCGAAGAATTGCAAATGGCCGCCAAGGAGATGGACGGCGGCATGACAGGCGCGATTGCGCTGGGGTGTCTCGCGTCGCTGGCGCCGCCGCTCATGCCCGGCCTCATCAGCCGCTTTACCGAGGAGCATGCCGGCATCTCCTTTCGCACGGTGGAGGCGCATCAGGACGGGCTGCTGCGCGGCTTGCACGACGGCTCGCTCGATATCGTGCTCACGTACAGCCTCGATCTGAGCGAGGACATCGCCTTCACGCCGCTGCTCTCGCTACCGCCCTACGCCATCCTGCCGCGCACCCACCGGCTGGCCCGCGCACGCAAGGTATCGCTCGCCGATTTGCTGCCCGAACCCTACGTCATGCTCGATCTGCCGCACAGCCGCGAGTATTTCGCCGCGCTCTTCGACGCCGTGGGCAACCGGCCCGTGCCCGCCTTTCGCTCCTCGCAACCGGAAGTGGTGCGCGGCATGGTGGCGAACGGTCTGGGCTACAGCCTGCTGAATTTCCCTCTGAAGTCGAATCGCACGGTGGACGGCGAGGAGTTCGTCGTCAAGCGCTTCAAGGACAACGTCAACGCCACCATGCTGGGCATTGCGCAATCGCGCACCATGAAGCCGCGCCGCGTCGTGCAGCGCTTTGCGTCGTTTTGCGAGAACTACATCCGCCGCCTGCATCTGTCGTCGCAGTAAGGCGCGGCGCAGGATCGCGTTGGACGCTGCATAGGGAAAACCTTTGCCCTGTATCCGAAAACAATATTTTGGCTGGCAATTTGGCTTGATAGATTGATGTTCATGTTGAGTGCGGTGCGCCAAGGCTTGCGACTTTGCCCGAAGCGTCCCGGCGAATGAACGGAGGGCTTCATGGCTGACCAGACAGGGACGATCGCAGCGCAAACGCTCATCGACGCATTGCGTGCCGGCGGAGAACGCTCATTCGACGACGCACGCGCCATGCCGCCCGGCGTGTACACGTCGCCCGAATTTCTCGCCCGTGAACAGCGCGACATCTTCGCGCACGAATGGCAATGCGTTGGCCGGGCAAGCACTCTGGCGGCGCCCGGCGACTACCTGAGCGCACAGATCGGCGATCAACCCATCGTCGTGGTGCGCGACGAGCAGATGCAGTTGACGGCCATGTCGAACGTCTGCCTGCATCGCATGTCCGTGTTGCTCGAAGGACGCGGCAACGTCAGGCGCATCGTGTGTCCCTATCACGCGTGGAATTACTCGCTCGACGGCAAGCTCAAAGGCGCGCCGATGATGGATCGGCAAGCCGGCTTCTGCAAGGAAAGCTATCAATTGCCCGCGATTCGTTGCGAGCAGTGGCAAGGCTGGATCTACGTGACGCTCGATAACGACGCGCCGCCCGTCGGCACGCAACTCGCCGGACTCACCGAGTTGATCGCGCCGTATGGCATGACCGACTACATCGAAACCTTCTATGAAGAACACGTCTGGGATACCAACTGGAAAATCCTCGCCGAGAACTTCATGGAGAGCTATCACCTGCCCATGTTGCACCGCGCCACGGTAGGCCCGCATTCGAAGCTCGAAGAGATGGAATGCCCGCCGGGCCACCCGGCGTTCAACTACCACTGGATCACCAAGGAAGCGAGTCTGCCCATCGGCAACGCGCATCCGGGCAACACGCGGCTCGAAGGGCACTGGCGCAAGACCACGGCCCTTCTCGCGATCTACCCGACGCATCTCGTCACGCTCACCCCCGGGTACTTCTGGTACCTCGTGCTCCAGCCCAGAGGCGTTGATCGCGTGCATATCCGCTTCGGCGGCGGACTCTCGCCTGAATTTATTGCCGACGAAGAAGCCAACGCCCACATGGTCACGCTCAAGGCGCTGCTCGACGAAGTCAATGCCGAAGACCGGCGCGGCGTGGAAGCCGTATTTCGCGGCGTGCACGCGCCGCTCGCAAAACCCGGCTATTTGAGCCCGCTAGAGCGCCCGAACTACGATTTCGCCCGCTATCTGGCCGGCAAGCTGGCGCAGCCCTAAGTTTCGAAGACAGGACGCAATCACGATGTCGAATCCATCCTTCATTTCGTTCTCGGGCGTGAGCAAGTCGTATGACGGCGTGCAGTGCGTTGTCGACGACCTGAACCTCGACGTGCGCAAGGGAGAGTTCCTGTCGCTGCTCGGCCCGTCGGGCTCGGGCAAGACGACCACCCTCATGATGCTCGCGGGTTTCGAGTCCCCCACGCACGGCGAAATTCGCCTGGACGGCAAGCGTCTGGACGACAAGCCGCCACACCGCCGCGACATCGGCATGGTGTTCCAGAACTACGCGCTGTTTCCCCATCTCACGATCGCCCAGAACGTCGCGTTCCCGCTGTCCGTGCGGCGCGTGAGCCGTGCCGAGCAGGATGTCCGGGTCAAACGCGCACTGGACATGATCGAACTGTCGCACCTCGCCAATCGACGCCCCGCGCAACTCTCCGGCGGACAGCAACAGCGCGTGGCACTTGCGCGTGCGCTGGTGTTCGAGCCGAGCGTCGTGCTGATGGACGAACCGCTCGGCGCGCTCGACAAGCGGCTGCGCGAAACGATGCAGTACGAGATCATGCGCTTGCATCGCGAACTGTCGCTCACGATCGTCTATGTGACGCACGATCAGGCCGAAGCGCTGACGATGTCGGATCGCGTCGCCGTGTTCTCCGACGGGCGCATTCAACAAGCTGCGCCGCCGAGCGAACTCTACGAGAACGCGCAGAACGCCTTCGTCGCGAACTTCGTCGGTGAGAACAATGGATTGACGGGCCATGTCGTGAGCGTTCACGACGGATGGGCAACGCTCGCCCTCTCGGATGGCAGCATGATTCGCGGCCGCTGCGAGCAAGGACTGAGCGCCGGTGACGACGCGATGCTCGCCCTGCGTCCCGAACGAGCGCACATCCCCGCGCCGGCCCCCGGGGCGGACGGCCTACAGACCGACCCACAGAGCAATGTCGTGCGCGCGCGTGTGGACGAGATCGTGTATTGCGGCGATCACCACCGCGTGCACCTCACCCTCGGCTCGCGCGACGCCATCGTCGTCAAAGTGCCTAACACGCACCGCCATGCCCTGCCGGGCGCCGGCGACACCATCGACGTTGCCTGGCGTCACGACGACTGCAAGATTCTCGCCGCCTGCGCGCCGCGCACGGCACAGACGATCCATTCTCCCAACGCGCCTTCCCCGTCCCTCATCTTGACCGCACCCGCAGGAGCCAACTGACATGCGTACTCCCATCAAAACCCATTGCGCCGCCTTCGCCGTACTGGCGTTCGCGGCAGTGACATCGCACGCGGCGGAAACGCTCAGCGTGGTGACTTTCGGCGGCGCCTTCGAAGCGGCCGCGAAGAAAGCCTGGTTCGATCCGTTCACCCAGGCGACCGGCGCGACCTTCGCGACGGAATCTTACGACGGCGGCCTGGCCAAGCTCTCGGCGATGGAGCAAGCGAAGAACACGACGTGGGATCTGATCGACCTCGAGACCAACGACGCGATCACGGCCTGCGACGAAGGTCTGCTCAAGAAGTTCGACAAGAAGACGCTTGGCAAGACCAGCGACTTCATTCCCGGCTCGATCAGCGAGTGCGCGGTCGCGAGCATGGTGTGGTCGACTATCTATGCGTACGACGCCAGCAAGCTGAAAGTAGCGCCGAGCACCGTCAACGACTTCTTCGACCTGCAAAAATTCCCGGGCAAACGAGGTCTGCGCAAGTCGCCGAAGGTCACGATGGAGTGGGCGTTGATTGCCGACGGCGTGGATCCGAAGGACGTGTACAAGGTGCTTGCCACGCCCGCCGGTGTCGACCGCGCGTTCAGGAAGCTCGATACGATCAAGAAGAACATCGTGTGGTGGGAGTCCGGCGCGCAGGCACCGCAATTGCTCGCCGACGGTGCGGTTGTGATGGTACAGGCCTATAACGGCCGTATCGACGACGCGGCGAAGAAGGACAAGAAGCCCTTCAAAGCCGTGTGGGACGCGCAGGTCTACGACTTCGAGTGGTGGGGCGTACCGGCGGGCGCGAAGCACGCCGACACGGCCGCGAAGTTCATCGTCTCGGCGTCGCAGCCGAAGGCGTCGGCGGATCTGTCGAAGTACATCGCCTATGCGCCGCCGCGCAAGGACGCCATTCCGTTCGTCGACAAGCAACGTCTGGCCGATATGCCGACCGCGCCGGAGAACTTCAAACGCGCCGTGCAGATCAACGCGAACTTCTGGGCGGATAACGCCGACGCGATCAACAAGCGCTTCCAGGTCTGGCTGACGCAGTAACCGCTGACAGAACGAGACGACCGACATGCCCGCATCGATTCATGCCACGCCGCCCGGCGCTCAGGCGAGCGACGAAGGACTCGCTTCCTATCGCAGCGTGCAACGGCGCGCGTCGATGCGGGCGCTGTTGCTCGCCCTGCCGTTGATTGTGTTCCTGCTCTCGACGTTCATCGCACCGATAGCGCTGCTGCTCGCGCGCAGCGTGCAGAATCAGGAGGTCGCCGACGGAATGCCGCAACTCGCCCGGGCGCTCAACGCCTGGGATGGCAACGGCATACCCGGCGAGACGACGTTTGCGCAACTCGCGGCGGGACTGAGACTAGCGCGCGAGAGCGGGCAGCTCGGGACCATCGCACGACGGCTGAACTTCGCGCAGCCGGAATTCCGCAGCTTGCTCATGCGCACGGCGCGCGCCGTGAACGACGATGCGCCGCCCGCGTGGAAGCCCGCGCTGATCGAGATCGACGAGCGCTGGGGCTCGCCCGAGACGTGGCGCCTGCTCAAGCGTGCGGCCACGTCGCCCACGCCGGACTATCTGCTCGCCGGTCTGGACGCGCAGGTCACGCCGCAAGGGGCCATCGCCTCGTTGCCGGAGAACGCGTCGGTGTATCGCGCGGCGTTCGTG
>NZ_JAELTP010000114.1 GCF_016428915.1 Pandoraea sp. ASV26 | reverse complement strand
GACCGGCGGCGGGCGCGGCTATCTGCGCGGATTGTCGGGCATCGCCAGACGTCAGCGCGAGACCGCCTTTGTTCCCATCATCACACCCAGCCTCGTGCAGTTGAAGAACCAACTCGCGGCACAACGCGCGCAGCAGCTCAAGACCGGAACGGCTTCATGACCCACCCCACGGCGGCGCAACGCGCGCACACCGACCCGCTCAGCGCCGCAGCGCGCGAGGACGACTCGCGCGTGTCGTCCTTTCTGACACTGCGCAACATCGGATTGTCGTACGGCGACAGCGCGATCCTGCGGGGCGTCGACCTTTGCGTCGCACCGGGTGAGCTGGTTTCCGTTCTGGGACCGAGCGGCTCCGGCAAGTCGACACTGCTGCGCATTGCGGCGGGCCTGCTGCCCCCGAGCGACGGCACTGTCGAGGTGGATGGCACGCCACTGTCCGGCCCTCGACCCGACGTGGCGCTGGCGTTTCAAGACCCGTGCCTGCTGCCCTGGCTGTCCGTTGAGCATAACGTTGCCTTTGGCCTGACGTTCGCGCGACAACCCAAGCTCTCGCGCGAAACCCGACGCGCCCGGATCGATGCCGCGCTCGCCGAAGTGGGCCTTTCTCACGCGCATCAACTGCATCCTCGCCAGCTCTCCGGCGGCATGGCGCAACGCGTCGCACTGGCCCGTTGTCTCGCGCGTCAACCGCGTGCGCTGTTGCTCGATGAGCCGTTCGGCGCACTCGACGAGGTCACACGCGCCGACATGCAACGCCTGCTTGTCGCCGTCGTTCGCGACACTGGCGCCGCCACCGTGCTCGTGACACACGATATCGACGAAGCGTTGCTCGTCTCCGATCGCATCGTGCTGCTCGGCAATCGGGGCCGTACGTTGGCGCAATGGCGAGTGGACCTGCCATCGCCGCGTGAAACGCATGTGCAAGCCTTGGGCACGCTGCGCATCGAAATACTGCAAGCGTTGCAGCAAGCCATGTCGCGCGACGCGACGACGCGTCAAACACAATAGACCACACCGTCCTATCTACGGGGATTCCCAGACCATGTGCCAAATTTCCCGCCGTGAATGGCTCAAGCTCGCTTCGATGATGACCGTGGCCGGCGCCGCACCGTTGCTGGCCTCGGCGGCTGCACGTGCCGCCGCCGAGCCGGACGCGCCGTTGCGCATCGGCTATCTGCCGATCACCGATGCCACCCCACTGCTGGTCGCTCACAACAATGGCTACTTCGAGCAGGCGGGCGTCAAGGCAGAAAAGCCGACCCTGCTGCGCAGTTGGGCACAGTTGATCGAAGCCTTCCTCTCGGGACAGGTCAACGTCGTGCACCTGCTCTCTCCGATGACGGTCTGGGCCCGCTACGGCAGTCAGGCGCAAGCGAAGGTGGTGGCGTGGAATCACGTCAACGGCAGCGCGATCACCGTGACGAACGACATCAACAAAGTCAGCGATCTTGGCGGCAAGACGGTGGCCGTGCCGTTCTGGTATTCGATTCACAACGTTGTGCTGCAAGGCTTGCTCGCCGCCAACGGCCTCACGCCCGTTCTGAAGAAGTCCGGCGCGCCTGCGGCCAATGAAGTCAACCTGATCGTGATGGCGCCGTCAGATATGCCGCCGGCACTCGCGGCCAAGCAGATCGCCGGCTACATCGTGGCCGAGCCGTTCAACGCGGCTGCCGAGACGCTGAAAGTCGGCAAAGTGCTTCGCTTTACGGGCGACGTATGGAAAAACCATGCGTGCTGCGTCGTGACGATGCACGAGCGCGATCTGACGTCGCGTCCGGAATGGTCACAAAAGGTCGTCGACGCCATCATCAAGGCGCAGGCCTGGACGCGCGCCCATCCGGAAGATGCGGCACGCCTGCTGTCCAAGGAAGGCGAGAATCGCTACACCCCGCACCCCTTCCAGGTCTTGCAACGGGTGTTGGCACCGGCGGCATCGGAGCAAGGTCGCTATCTCGCCGACAAGGCCATCGTTCACGCCGACTGGCACGAGAAACGCATCGACTTCCAGCCATACCCGTATCCGAGCTACACCGAGGCACTCGTGCGTCACATGCAAAAGACGCAGGTCGAAGGCAATGCGCAATTCCTCTCGAAGCTCGATCCGGCGTTTGTGGCGCGCGATCTCGTTGACGATCGGTTCGTCAAGAAGAGCATCGCGGCGGTGGGCGGCATGAAGGCGTTCGGTCTGCCGGACGGCTTCACGCGGCAGGAGGTGATCGTTGTCTGATCTCGTGTCCGATCGCGCCGCCGGGAACGCAAGCGCACCACACTCATCGCCGCGTGACACGCCGGCGAACCGATCGGGGGGACGACCCGACCGCAAGGCATGGCTCGGGCTGGCGGGACTGGCCGGCATCGTCGCGATCTGGTGGCTCGGCATCGCGATATTCACCACGCCCGGTTCGCTCGCCGCGCAATTCTCACCGGCATCCGCGCTGAGCGCCCTGCCCGATCTGATACGCGACGAACAGTTGGGCCTGCACGTTCTGGCCAGCCTGCGACGCATCGGTGTCGGCATGGCATGGGCCATCGCGCTCGGCGTGCCCCTGGGCTTTCTGATCGGACGTGTTCGCTGGCTGGACAAGGCCCTCACACCGTCGTTGCAATTCCTGCGCATGGTCTCGCCGCTGTCATGGATGCCCATTGCCGTGATGTCGCTCGGCGTCGGCGACCCGGCGGTGTACTTCCTGCTCGCCTTTGCCGCGCTGTGGCCACTGGTCATGAGTACGGCGGCGGGCGTCACCCACATCGACCGGCGCTGGGTGCAATTGGGCGAGAGTCTTGCCGCCACACGCTGGGAAATGCTCTGGCATGTCTATGTCCCCGGCATCGCAGCGCACGTGCTCACAGGGGTTCGGCTCGCCATCGGCATTCTCTGGATCGTGCTGGTACCGGCCGAAATGTTGGGCGTGAACGCGGGACTGGGCTACCTGATTCTCGACACGCGCGATCGTCTGGCGTACTCGGAACTGACCGCCGTCATTCTCGTGATCGGCGTGCTTGGCTTCCTGCTCGATTGGGCCGCCCGCTTGATTTACCGGCGATTCAGTGGCGCCATGCAGGACGAGTGAGCGGCAAACGCGTCACCGGCAGGCATCGACGCTATGGCTCAGGACGCCGGGCCGCTACAATAGCGGCCTGATTCACGATGCCTGACGGAGAACGCATCATCGAGCTCGATCGTTTACTGCAATCGCAGGGCTTCGGCAGTCGCAAGATGTGCCGCAAGCTCATTCAAACCGGCGCTTTCGCCATCGACGGCGTGGTGCACGACGATCCGCGCGAATCGGTGGACCCCGTGGGCCTGAAATTTACGGTGGACGGCGAGCCGTGGGAGTACCGCGAACACGTCTACGTCTTGCTCAACAAGCCTGAGGGCTTTGAGTGCTCCACGAGCCCGACGCACCACGAAGGCGTGCATTCGCTGCTGCCCTTGCCGCTGGCCGTGCGCGGCGTACAGCCGGCCGGTCGCCTCGATCAGGACACGACCGGCATGTTGCTGCTCTCTGACGACGGGCCGTTCCTGCACGCCATGATGTCGCCACGTCGCCACGTGCCCAAACGCTATGTGGCAACGACCAAGCACCCGGTCACCGAGGCGATGTTGCAGGCGTTGCGCGACGGCGTTCTGTTGCGCGATGAAACCGAACCCCTCGCCGCGACGGACGTCGTGAGTCCCTCGCCGAACGAGATCGCGCTAACGATCACGCAAGGCAAATACCATCAGGTCAAACGGATGGTCGCGGCCGCGGGCAATCGGGTGGAGGGGCTGGTCAGAACCGCGATCGGCGGGCTGGCAATGGGCAATCTCGCGCTGGGCGAATGGCGCTATCTGTCGCCGGAAGAGCTTCTGTCGCTGCCGTACGACGCCCCTGTCTCAGGTAAATGAGCGCCGCGAACTGAGGGGCGTCGCGACGCCATGCCATACCTCGTCAGCTTTGCCGACCTTCCAGCAGGAATTGCGCCCCCTTGTCCTGGCCGAGCGTCTTGACCAGATACGGCAGGGTCGTCTTGAGGGTGTCCTGCAACATATACGGCGGGTTCACGATGAACATGCCGCTTCCGTGCAAGCCCATGCCGCCCGGCACCGGACTGCACACGGTCAGGGCGGCATGCACCCAGCTCTTGATCGGTTGTCCGTTGATCGTCAGCCGCTTCATGCGCTCCGGCAATTGCGACGCCTCGCGACGCTGCACCAGCGGGTACCACACGGCATACATCCCCGTCGGGAAACGGTCGAGACCTTCCTGCACGGTTTGCGTCGTGCGCGTGTAATCGCGTTTGTCTTCGTATGACGGGTCGATCAGCGTGAAACCCCGGCGCGGCGCCGGCGGCAAAATCGTTTTGAGCCCCGCAAAGCCGTCAGCCCCAAAGATCATCGTGCGACGCGCAACGGCCCGGCCCTGCGCCTCGAAGTTCTCACGCAGCACGTCCTGCTCGGTCGGGTGTGCCTCGAACAAGCGCAGCCGGTCGCGGTCGCCCAGCAGTTGCAGCGCAAAGTACGGCGAGCCGGGGTAGTAGCGCAGCTTGCCGTCCGGATTGAATTCGCGCACCAGCGCGACGTAGTCCGCGAGCGGCGGCGGCAGATCGTCGCGCGTCCAGAGACGGCCGATGCCGGTCTCGAACTCGCCCGTCTTGTCGGCCCACTTGCCGTCGAGCGCGTAGCCGCCTGCGCCTGCATGCGTATCGATGTACCAGAACGCCGTGTCTTTCTGGCGCATGTAATCGATGCATTCAACGGCGATAAAGTGTTTGAGCACGTCGGCGTGGTTGCCGGCGTGAAAGGCGTGGCGGTAGCTGAACATTAGGCAGATCCTGATTCGTCAGGCGCGATTGTAGCCGACGACGCGTCCGCACGGCGTTTCCGGCCCGGCGCAGTGCCATTTTTACCGCCCGGCAACGCGTACGCCCTTTCCGTTTTCAGCGTCTTTAGCGCCTTGTGGCGCGGACACGCCACGAGATGATCGTTCACCATACCCGCGGCCTGCATGAACGAATAGCAGATGGTCGAGCCCACAAAGGTAAATCCAGCCTTCTTCAACGCCTTGCTCATCGCGTCGGAGACGGCGGTGCTCGCCGGCACCTCGCCCAGCGCCGTCCAGCGGTTCTGCAACGTCTCGCCACCAACGAACTGCCAGACAAAATCGCTAAAGCGCGTGCCCGCCGCCTCCATCGCCAGATAGGCCCGGGCGCCCTTGATGACACCGTTGACCTTGAGACGATTGCGCACGATCCCGGCGTCCGCCATCAACCGCGCCTCGTCCTCCGGGCCATACGCCGCGATTCGCTCAGGATCGAAGTTGTCGAATGCCTTGCGGTAGTTATCGCGCTTTTTGAGAATGGTGGCCCAGGACAATCCCGCCTGCGCCCCTTCGAGCATCAGCAACTCGAACAACGCGCGCGAATCACGCAGCGGCACGCCCCACTCTTCGTCGTGATACCGACGATATTGCTCGAAGCCTTCGCTCCACGGACAGCGTTCCATTTGCTCCTCGATAGTTGCAGCCGCGCGCCAATGCCGCGGAGATAAACAGACGAATGAGGCAAGTGTGCCAGCAATTGCCGGCGAAGCGAACCGGCAAGCCCACGCAAGTCCGCACATGACGCGACTTTGCGTCATGCGACCATGCCGAGGCAGAATTTTCCGAGGCAGATATGGAATAGGCCCGGACTGGCCGCCCTCAGACGAGCGACCCGCCGGGCTCTGACGGGAGAAGGCAATCGCGCCCGCCCCTCTCGGCGCGTGTCCAACGGCTTCAGAGCATCAACTGGCCGCCGTTGACTTCGATGATCTGACCGGTCACATAGCTCGCCAACGTCTCCGAAGCAAGATAGAGAAACGCGCCCGAGCACTCGTCCGGATCGCCGAGACGTCCCATCGGAATGCTCTGACGGAACGCCTCGATCTGCGCTTCGGTGCTGAATTGCTCGTGGAACGGCGTCATGATGACGCCCGGCGACACGGCATTCACGCGAATGCGGTCCGGCATCAGTTCCTTGGCCATGCCACGCGTGAGCGTGCTCACGAACCCCTTGGCTGCCGCGTAGATCAGCGCGCCGGGGCCACCGCCATGACGCGCCGCAATCGACGTCACGTTGACGATCGCACCGCCCCCCTGCCTGCGCATTGCGGGCACCACGGCGCGCGAGAACGCCACGACCGAACGCGCGTTGACGTTGAGCACCTCGTCGAAATAGGCGTCGGAGACTTCGGTGAACGGCGTGCGTTTGACAAGGCTGCCGGCGTTATTGATGAGCACGTCGATGCGTCCGAAGCCATCGAGCACGTGTGCCACGGCCGCGTCGATGGCGCCGGTATCGGCCACGTCGGCAGCCACGGTCATCGCGTTCACGCCATACGCCCGCACTGCCTCGGCAACCGCCTCGGCCTTGTCCGCCGAACGGTTGTAGTGCACGGCCACGTTCGCGCCCTGTGCCGCGAAGGCTTTGGCGGCGGCAGCGCCAATGCCGGTGCTCGCGCCGGTAATCAGAACGAACTTGCCTTTCAGGTCTTGCATGATGAATCGCTCCCGATACTGTCGATGACGGAAATCACACCAAGGTCAGCGGCCAGCGCCGCCGGATATCCGTCACCGTACAAGATGGATGTGAAAGGAATCTGGCACGCGTTCAGTCCAGCCACTTCGTATCGTAGGCGTAGACTTCCTGCGTCTGCTCGCCCAGACCGTCGACACCCAGGCGCATGACGTCGCCCGGCTTGAGGAACACCGGGGGCTTCTGGCCAAGGCCCACGCCCGGCGGGGTACCGGTCGTCACCAGGTCGCCCGGTTTGAGCGTGGTGAACTGGCTGATGTAGTGCACGAGATACGCAACGCCGAAGATCATCTTCGATGTGTTGCCCGTCTGACGGCGCACCCCGTTCAGGTCCAGCCACAGACCGAGTTGCTGCGGATCGCGGATCTCGTCGGTCGTCACGAGCCATGGGCCGACCGGCCCGAACGTGTCGAAGCCCTTACCCTTGTCCCACGTGCCGCCGCGCTCGATCTGGTACTCGCGCTCGGACACATCGTTCACAACGCAATAGCCCGCCACATAATCAAGCGCCCTTTCGAGCGGCACGTAACGCGCCGTGGTGCCGATCACGAAACCCAGCTCGACCTCCCAGTCACCTTTGACGGCATTCTTGGGGAGCACCACGGGATCGTTCGGCCCGTTCAGGCTGTTGTCCCACTTGGTGAAGAGCACCGGTTCGGCCGGCACGGCCAGCCCCGACTCGGCCGCGTGGTCGCTATAGTTCAGGCCGACGGCCAGGAACTTGCCCAACCCCGAGAACGGCACGCCCAGACGCCCCGGCGAGGCCACCACCGGCAGCGCATTCACATCGAGCGCACGCAACGCGGCGAGCCCCTGCGGGCTCAGCGTCTGCGGCGTAATGTCGGCGAGCACATTGGAGAGGTCGCGCACATTGCCGTGTGCATCGAGCAGGCCCGGCTTTTCCTGGCCCTTCGGGCCGTAACGCAGCAGTTTCAAAGCAATTCTCCTAGCGAAATCAGTTGGCCCAGCCGCCGTCGATCAGGTGGATGGCACCGGTGGTGAAAGCGGATTCGTCAGACCCGAGGTAGATGGCCAATGCCGCAACCTCTTCGGGTGTGCCGACGCGTCCCATCGGCTGACGCGATACGAACTGTTCGCGCACCCGCGCGAGACTCGTGCCGGCCGCGTCGGCTTGCGTTGCAATGCGCTGACGCAGCGACGGCGATTCGACCGTGCCCGGGCAGATGGCATTGCAGCGAATGCCGCGCGCCACGAAGTCGGCGGCGATCGACTTCGTCAAGCCGATGACAGCGGCCTTGCTCGTGCCGTACACGCAGCGATTGGCCACGCCCTTCACGCTCGACGCGGCCGACGACATGTTGATGATCGCCCCGCCGCCGGCAGCCAGCATGGCGGGCAGGAAGGCCCGCGTAGTCCGGTACATGCTCTTGACGTTCAGATCGAACGAGAAGTCCCACGCGGCTTCGTCGCACTCGAGAATCGAGCCGTGATGCACGAAACCTGCGCAGTTGAACAACACGTCGATCGCACCAAGTTCATCGGCAAGCGCCGTGACCGCAGCGCCATCGGTGACGTCGAGCGGGCGGCGCAGCAGATGCGGGTGATCGTCGAGCTGCGCGAGCGTCTCGGCATTCCGATCGGTCGCGATCACGCGTGCGCCTTCGCGCAAATACGCTTCGACGCTTGCGCGGCCGATGCCTTGCGCAGCCGCGGTAATGACGGCGGTCTTACCCGCCAGCCGGCCTGTCATGGGTGTCTCCTCGTGGGCCTGTTGGATGCGATCAGGAGGGCTTGGGTAGCCGCTGAACGCGTTGATGGGGAGGATCGCGAAACGTGCGCCGCCCCCTAAAGCGCGACCTCCGCCGGGCTGGCAGACGCCGCATAAGCGTCACGCACTCGGCAAAGGTGATGCCGCATCGCTTGCGCCGCCCGCTCGGGGTCGCGAGCCTCGAGCGCGTCGAGAATATGGCGATGGTCCTGAAGGCTGCGCTCCAGCACCCCGTCGACCTGCGACGTCACGCGGCGACTCTTCTTGCCGAGCAGATACAGGCTGTTCGCAATGCTTTGCAGGAATGGGTTCTCGCAGGCATCGACGATCGTCTCGTGAAACGCCATATCCGCCGCAGAGAACGTTTCCGGATTGCCAAGGAGCGCTTGTTCGTCGTCGATGAGCGCGTGCAGGCGGGCGAGGTCCGCATCGT
Source organism: Pandoraea sp. ASV26 (assembly GCF_016428915.1). GTDB lineage: Bacteria > Pseudomonadota > Gammaproteobacteria > Burkholderiales > Burkholderiaceae > Pandoraea. Next base: position 6,306 of record NZ_JAELTP010000114.1, on the reverse strand, counting down.
CGATATGCGTGGCCGCCAGCGCCGCCACCCCCGGCTCGATGACCAGCCGTGCATCGAACAGCGCTTCGAGCGTGCCGGCATTGAGTTCGATAACCATCTCGAGCGGTTCGAGCAGTTCGCGCATCTCGAGCGATCCGACGAACGTTCCCTCACCCTGCCGGACTCGCAGCAGGCCCAGCAACGCAAGCCCTCGGATCGCTTCGCGCACAGCCGGGCGGCCAACACCCAGCATGCTCGCGAGATCGCGTTCCGGCGGCAACTGCTGACCGGGCTTGAGCAAGCCGGTGCGAATCATCGTAAGCAGACGCTGCGCGACTTGCTCCGAGACGGAAACCTGCACGATGGGATCGAAGGACATGGTGTCGGGGTAGCGGTGAACGATCGCGGGCCTTAGCGTCGTTCAGTGGTAAGACCAATGAACAGGACATTACGCTGGCCACCTGTCGCGTGTCAACGTCAGTGCGGTGACTTCCAATTTTGGCATTCATCCTATGGAATTTCCCCAGAGAATCAGACTCGGAGTCAAAGGTCCATTCGCAGAAGATCGTTTGTCCATGCGCTTCTCGGCGGAGCGCCATCGCGCGGCCCCGCGCATGACGAGGCAACGCCCGAGTGTTGTCGGGGTGTCACTTTTCTGCGACCATGAGTCGCCGCCCCGACGTTCTCACCGGGGCAATGTTCCCGCCGTTGCTTGATCTGCCGCGTCTCAAGCCGTATCCGTTTCCCCGAATTCTGGAGTCTCCGACGATGTCCTCCTCAAAGACCGCCATGCTAGGCCACTGGACCACCTACATGCCGATTGCGGCCGTTATCGCGTTCGCTGTAGCCGGTTTCCTGCCCTATGGCGTAGCGCTCACGCTATGTGGGATCGCACTGGCCGGTGCGGTGTTCTCCGCCGTGCATCACGCCGAAATTGTCGCCCACAAGGTCGGTGAACCGTTTGGCACGCTCGTGCTCGCCGTGGCCGTGACCATCATCGAAGTGGCCCTGATCGTCTCGATCATGCTCTCGAGCGGCCCGGACAAAGCGGGATTGGCGCGTGATACGGTGTTTGCCGCCATCATGATCGTCTCGACGGGGATCGTCGGCCTGTGCCTGCTTTTCGGCGGCGTGCGTCACCACACGCAAGGCTTCCATGTCGAAGGTGCGAGTACCGCGCTCGCGGTGCTGTGCGCCCTGTCGGTACTCACGCTGGTCCTGCCGAATTACACCAGCTCGGTACTGGGGCCGGGGCTCACGGCGTCGCAGCTGGCCTTCGAAGGCGTGATTTCACTCGTGCTGTATTTGGTGTTCGTTTTCGTGCAGACGGTGAGCCATCGCGACTACTTCCTCTCGACCGCACCCAGCGAAGAAGTCCACGTGCCGCCGCCGTCGCGCGGCACGGCCATGCTAAGCCTGGGCCTGCTGGTGGTGGCGCTGGTGGCCGTTGTGGGACTCGCGAAAAAGCTCTCTCCCGCCGTCGAGCATGCCGTTGCCGTGGCCGGTGCGCCGAAAGCGGTCGTGGGGATTGTGATTGCAGCGCTGGTGTTGTTGCCGGAAGGTCTGGCAGCCTTGCGCGCCGCTCGACTGAACAAGCTTCAGACGAGTCTGAATCTGGCACTCGGCTCGGCGCTGGCGAGTATCGGGCTGACGATTCCGACCGTGGCGGCTGTCTCGCTGCTGCTCGACCAGCCGATCGAACTCGGTCTGGCGCCAAAGGAAATGGTGTTGCTTGCGGTCACGCTGCTCGTGGGGGTGATCACACTCGGCACCGGACGCACGACCGTGCTGCACGGTGCCGTCCACCTCGTGCTGTTCGCCACGTTCCTGTTCCTGGCAGTCGTGCCCTGACCTGAGGCCGCCCCGCCCGGCCGGCGGGCGTGGCGCGCAGGGCTGTCGACGGACTATCGACGATTCACCTGACGTAGCCTGACGTAGCCTGACTAGCCTGATGCAGTCAGGCTTGGCGAAGTGGCGTCAGCCGCGCGTTGTTGGCCGCTCAGGACTGGCCGGCGTCGTTCTCTTTCTTGTCGTTCGGGGTCGCGCTGGCCGTGTCGGCGGTGTTCATTTCCCCGGCGGGGGCGCCGAGCAACGCGCCCAGCAGCTTGCTGCCGGCGACGTTGCGTTTGCCTTGCGCGCCGACCTGCTTGCCGCCTTGCGGGCCACGACGCACACCGGCGTCGATCTTCAGGCCCTTGCGCTTCTGAATTTCAAATTTTGTCTGAGTCATGATGCTGTCCGTTGTAGCCTCGCCCGCCAGACACCCGCGGGGCGTCAGGCAGGCCGAGTGAGATTCAGGGGTTTCCGTAGGTACCGTGGGTGCCGGCGGTTCAGAGATCGATACCGAGGCTGCCATCGGCAGCCAGTGTCTTGGCTAGCGTATGAGCGGCTTCGAGCGCGTCGCCAGCCCAGCGGTAGCGCTCAGGCGTGGCGTGGGTGAGCGGCGGATCCAGCGTTTCGATGACATCATCCACATCGCGCCAGCCGGTAAAATGCACCACACCGTGGAATTGCCCGTCCGGCGCAGGCGATGTCTCCGCCCAATAGTAGAAGTCCTCCGCCAGCAGGCAGCCCTCGAAACCCATATCGATCCTGTCGACCCTATGCCGATCCGGTGAAAAGGCGGCATCGTAGCACGTCGCATGACGAGCGGCATACCCGCGCAAGGCAGTAGAATACTGCGGCATAGCAACCCACGACTCTATCAAGTTACCGACACCACGATGTTCACCGGAATTGTTCAAGGCACGGCCACGCTGTCGTCCATCGAAGATCGCGACGGCATGCGTACCCTCGAGCTGACGTTTCCCGAAGGCTTCTGCGAAGACCTCGCGCTCGGGGCCAGCGTCTCGGTCGATGGCGTCTGCCTGACGGTCACGCAACTGCTCTCTCCCACCGCTGCGTCGTTCGACGTCATCCTCCAGAGCCTGAACGTCACCACGCTCGGCAGCTTCGGCATCGGCGCGCAGGTCAACGTCGAGCGCGCCGCCAAGGATGGCGCCGAAATCGGCGGCCACCCGCTGTCGGGTCATATCGACTTCTCGACGGAAATTCTCAGCGTACGCACGTCGGATACCAACCGCGTGTTGCGCATCGCCATTCCCGAAGCGTTCCGCAAATACGTTTTCGCGAAGGGCTATATCGCGATCAACGGCGCGAGCCTGACGGTCTCGGAAGTCAATCGGCAGGAAGGCTGGTTTGAAGTGTGGCTGATTCCGGAGACGCGTCGCATGACGACGTTCGAAGACAAGCTCGCCGGTACGCGCGTCAACATCGAGATCGAACGCAGCACGCAAGTCGTGGTCGACACGGTACGCGAAGCGGTCCAGGAAAGCCTTGGCCGTCTGCAACCGGTGCTCGAAGCCCTGCTCAAGGAAAAGGGCCTCTCGCTTGACGACTTCGTCAGCGTTCCACAATTGCCCTCGGGCAGTGCAGACGACAAAACGGCTTCCAAAGCCTGAGCCTGCCGCCCCACATCGAAGGACATTCATGCAACTTGCCACCTGGAACGTCAATTCGCTCAAGGTTCGTCTCGGTCACGTGCAGGATTGGCTGCGCAGCAATCCGGTCGACGTGCTCTGCCTTCAGGAACTGAAACTCACCGACGAGAACTTCCCGATCACGGAAATCGCCGCGCTCGGCTACACGTCGCACTTCACCGGGCAAAAGACGTATAACGGCGTCGCACTGCTAGTCAACCACGCGAAGGTCGGCGAAGCCAAGGATCTCGTCAAGAATCTGCCGAACTTTGCCGACGAGCAGCAGCGCCTCATCACGGCGACCATCGGCGGCGTGCGCGTGGTCTGTGGTTACTTCCCGAACGGACAGGCGGTCGGCTCGGACAAGTTCGCCTACAAGCTGAACTGGCTCGACGCCCTCACCCATTGGCTCTCCGATGAAATGGAGCGTCATCCGCAACTCGCGCTGCTCGGCGATTACAACATCGCCCCCGAAGACCGGGACGTGCACGATCCCGCGAAATGGGAAGGTCAGAATCTGGTGTCGCCGCAAGAGCGTCAGGCGTTCGCCCGCCTGCAAGGACTCGGCCTGCGCGATACGTTCCGCATGTTCGATCAGCCGGAAAAATCGTTCAGCTGGTGGGACTATCGCATGGGCGCATTCCGCCGCAATGCAGGGCTGCGCATCGATCACATTCTCGTGTCGTCCGCGCTGGCCGAGCGCTGCACCGCTTGCGACATCGACCGCGTGCCACGCACGTGGGAACAGCCCTCGGATCACACACCGGTCGTCGCCACGTTCAAGGACTGAGGGACTGAGGGGCTGAAGCAGGCGTGTCTCGTCGGCAAGGCAAAACGGCACCTGAATCGGTGCCGTTTTTTCATTTCACCAAGCCTTGGCGAATCACTGGCTGGCGCGCGGATCCGTCAGACGCGACTCATAGACGAAGCAGCGAATCGCCGCCTTGTTGCGCGTATCCATCTGCATGAACTCGAGTCCGTAGGCCCAGGTGCCGTCCACACGCGGCCCCTCCACGCCACGCACGGCGGCCATGCCGAGAATCGGCACGACGTCCGCACCAATCGGCACGCGGAACTGCAACGCAACGTGATGACAACCCTCGGGCAACGGAGCCTTCGCCACGATACCCGCGCCATCGGCGCTGATGTCTCGCACCAGCACCAGCCACTCGGGCGTGTCCTCCGGGTCGGCCAGCATGCGGGTAAAGGACGCGCGCGTCGTCTCGTCGAGCGGCGACAGCCGTGCAACCAACCGCGTATCAACGCGAGGTGTGCGGCGCACCGGCGTCTCGCGCACCTGTGACGGACGCGAGGTCACCACGTAGTCGAACGGCCCATGATGGACGCTATGCACTTCGCACGTGAATTCGTAGAGGTTGTCGCCAGGAAACGTCCAGAGCGCGAGCCGGTCGCCTGCCGTGACCGGCAAACGCATCTCCCCCGATGTCGGCGGCGTGATGATCAGCATGCCATTGGGCGCGCGTCCGATCAGCCGCGCACGCACGCGCGTGGTGTCCGCATCGGGCGCGACGCGCACCTGCAACCACGCACCGATGGGCAATGGCACGGGCAACCCATGGAGATACACCGCCGACGCCGACATCGATGACGCAGAGTTCGCTGCCTCCGTACGGCCCGCGGCCTCGCCCGAGGTGGCAACCTCGGGCAGCGGCCGGTGCGGCGCGAACATGGTGAAGAGCCAATCGAGATCGGCTTCGGATGGCAAACGCTCACCCGCCGCCAGCAACGGCGTGCCGTCAGCGTCGAACAAAGGCCAGGAGAGTGGAACATGCGCGTCAAGCTCGCGGCGATTGACCGCCACGAACCCCGGATAGCCTGACGCAATACAAGTCGAGTGCATGGTGCCTGGGAGAGTACGAAACCCTTGAGAGCCTGGGAACAAGGTATTGGCATTCCCCGCATTCCGGCACACGGGGCCGCGCCTTGGGCGACCCTCTTCGTACTGGCATCCGCAGCCAAAACCCTACAAATGTCGCCAACTACATAAAATCCACGCGTCCGTCCGGCCGATCGGAAACGTCACCCCGAAAGGCAACACGTTGCGCGTACGTATTTTTACCACGAAAGCACAGACGTCCTGACGACGAAATATCGGGCAAAAGGCCCGTCAATCTCCTTCAGGCTCCGTGGGTACGACGCCAGCGGTTCCGCGATAAGCCGTCATCGCTTGACGAATCGAGTCAGTCCGAAGCGGCAAGCGAATCGCCCAGAACCATGGGAGCGTGTGACGGCATGCCTGTGCCAGCCCCGGCAGATAGCGAATTTCGGGACACTTCAGCCAATTCACCAACCGCTCCGCCAGTTGCTCCGTGGAACCCGCCTCGTTCGCGAGACACATGCGCAAAGCAAGCGCCTGGGGCAGATGACGCCATGTCGCGTCACCATTCATCGCCTCGTTGAGCAGCGCCAGTGCGTATTGGCGATACGGGCGAAGTGCCTCTGCGCGCGGTGCTGCCCTGCGAAGCGCACTCGCCTTATCCCTCGCGGTCGACCGGGGCCGATGCCATTCCGGCTGCATCGCCAGCCAGCTCAGTCCGGCCACGAGGGAAATCAGGCGAACGCGCCGCGACATCAATGGACTCAGTGGCACCCCCGCATCCGACATCAGCAACGGGGCGTCGCGAAAAACGTCCTCGATATCGGCATGCGCAACGCGTTGCAATTGCACATGAGCAGGGGCACGGGCCCAATTCACCAGTGCGTCCAGCCGGTCGGCCGTACTCAACGATGCGTGTGCGGCATTCGTCGGTGCCGATTCGACGGTAGCGGCGTCTGCGCGCTCGGGGCCTCGCGTCCCATGGCATGCCGCGTTCGCGCGGTGCTCGCC
>NZ_JAELTP010001023.1 GCF_016428915.1 Pandoraea sp. ASV26 | reverse complement strand
CCCCCCCCCCCCCCCCCCCCCCCCCCCCCCCCCCCCCCCCCCCCCCCCCCCCCCCCCCCCCCCCCCCCCCCCCCCCCCCCCCCCCCCCCCCCCCCCCCCCCCCCCCCCCCCCCCCTTTTTTAATGACCCGGCGACCACCGAGATCTACACACCACACGGTTCGTCGGCAGCGTCAGATGTGTATAAGAGACAGGCTCAAGCGTGCGGCCACGTCGCCCACGCCGGACTATCTGCTCGCCGGTCTGGACGCGCAGGTCACGCCGCAAGGGGCCATCGCCTCGTTGCCGGAGAACGCGTCGGTGTATCGCGCGGCGTTCGTG
>NZ_JAELTP010001022.1 GCF_016428915.1 Pandoraea sp. ASV26 | reverse complement strand
CCCCCCCCCCCCCCCCCCCCCCCCCCCCCCCCCCCCCCCCCCCCCCCCCCCCCCCCCCCCCCCCCCCCCCCCCCCCCCCCCCCCCCCCCCCCCCCCCCCCCCCCCCCCCCCCCCCCCCTCTCCACCCCCCCCCCCCCCCCCCCCACCACCACACCACACGGTTCGTCGGCAGCGTCAGATGTGTATAAGAGACAGGGTCTGACGTGTTCGTGATGGTGCCGGTCGCCGAAAGACTGATCGCCCCGGTCGACGACGCCAGCGAGGCGTCGCGTATTACGCCCTGAATCAGGCTGCTGACGTTGGTGATATCCCCCTGGCTGT
>NZ_JAELTP010000113.1 GCF_016428915.1 Pandoraea sp. ASV26 | reverse complement strand
GGCGCCATTCACGCCATGGGCAGCAAGAGCGCAGCCAAGACCCTCATGGAAGGCGCTGCCGTGCCGCTGGTGCCCGGCTACCACGGCGACAATCAGGACGCCGCCTTCCTGCACGCCCGCGCCGACGAGATCGGCTACCCGGTGCTGCTCAAGGCCAGCGCAGGCGGTGGCGGCAAGGGCATGCGGGTGGTGGAGCGCAGCGAGGATTTCCGCGCCGCCCTCGCCTCGTGCCAACGCGAAGCGGCCAGCAGCTTCGGCGACGAACGCGTGCTCGTGGAGAAGTACCTGACGCGTCCGCGTCACATCGAAATTCAGGTGTTTGCCGACACGCACGGCAACTGCGTCTATCTGTTCGAGCGCGACTGCTCGGTGCAACGCCGTCACCAGAAAGTGCTGGAAGAAGCCCCCGCGCCGGGCATGACCGAGGCGCGTCGCCGGTCGATGGGCGAAGCCGCATGCAATGCCGCACGCGCCGTGGGCTACGTCGGCGCGGGCACGGTCGAGTTCATCGCCAATCAGGACGGCTCGTTCTACTTCATGGAGATGAACACGCGCCTTCAGGTCGAGCACCCGGTCACGGAGATGATTACCGGCCTCGATCTGGTGGAATGGCAACTGCGCGTGGCCGCAGGCGAAGTGCTGCCGCGCAAGCAGGACGAACTGCGCATTCACGGTCACGCGCTCGAAGCGCGGATCTACGCCGAGAACCCGGACAACAACTTCCTGCCGTCGACGGGCACGCTGTCCACGCTGCGTCCGCCCGCTGCGGTGCAGTTCGAGATCGGCGGCGCGGCCACACCGGCCGCCGTGCGCATCGACTCGGGCGTGCGCGAAGGCGACACCATCTCGCCGTTCTACGATCCGATGATCGCCAAGCTGATCGTGTGGGGACAGGACCGCGACGAAGCCCTCGCGCGCATGCGCCGTGCGCTGGGCCAGTACCGCGTGGTCGGCGTGCAGACGAACATCGCATTCCTCGGACGCCTGGTCGCCAGCGAGCCGTTCGCCGGGGCCGACCTCGACACCGGCCTGATCGAGCGCCACCGCGACACGCTGTTCCCGGCGGCCGCGCCGGTGCCCGCGACGACGCTGGCGCTGGCTGTCGCCGCCCAGCTCAGCCGCGAAACCGTCATCGGACGCCGCAAGTATCAGGACAGCATCGACCATCACTCGCCGTGGCAACTCGCCAGCGGCTGGCGTCTGAACGGCGATTACCAGCGCACGCTGTCGTTCGATCATGGCGAGACGCGTCTCGACGTCGTGCTCACGAGCGGCGCGCAGGCCAGCACGCTGAGCGTCGACGGGCAGACCTACCCGTATCGCTACACCCACGACGGCGGCGTGTACCGCGTGACGCTCGGCGAGCGGCGCGTGCAGGGTCACGTCGAATTCGAACAGCAGACCGCACACGTCTTCACGGATGGCCTGTCGTGGACGCTGCGCTGGCATGATCCGCTGGCGCAGGCCGGGGCTCAGGAAGGCGGTGAAGGCCGCTTGACGGCGCCCATGCCCGGCAAGGTCATCGCGGTGCTCGCGCAGCCCGGCACCAAGGTCGAGAAGGGCGCACCGCTGCTCGTGATGGAGGCGATGAAGATGGAGCACACCATCAGCGCGCCGGCCGATGGAGAGATCGAAGAAGTGCTGTACGCCGTGGGCGATCAGGTGCCGGAAGGCGCACAGTTGCTGGCGTTCAAGCGGTAGGCGGTAGCTACGGCGTAGCGATAGGCGGTTAGGCCGTCCGCCGGCGAGCGACGTTTTGAGGGCGCCTCAAGGCTCGTCGCGGACGGGTTCGAAATACACCACTGCGAGCTTATTGCCATCGAGATCGCGGAAATAGGCGGCATACATGCGCGGGTGGTAGTCCGGGCGCGGCCCAGGCGCGCCTTCGCACTGGCCACCTTGCGCAACGGCCGCTGCATACGCGGCGTCGACTTGCTGCTTCGACTGCGCATGCAGCGCGATCATGGTGCCGTTGCCCGGTGTTGCCGGTGCGCCGTTGAAGGGTAATGTGACCGCCAGCACGATATCGTCGCTGGCAGCTTCCTTACGCGCATAGAAAGTCTCGTTGGAGAACGGCGTCGGATGCAGATCGAGGGGGAGCAGCACGCGGTTGTAGAACGCCGTAGCGTTTTGCAGATCGTTGGTACCGAGCGTTGCGTAGCGGATCATGACCGTTCCTCCTTGAGGCATAAGCGAGCTTCGAGTCTAAAGCACGAGGAACGGCATTCAGATGGACGCGCCCAAAACACGATGGCAGACGCCACGACGTTCGCAGGCTGGGCGGCTTTGCGTCATTACGCGGGCATCACTCGGACATCACGCAGGCATTACGTCGGAATTGCGCGGGCATCGCGCCGAAATTACGCCGGATCGTGCCCTGCCACGCCCATAATCGTCTGACGCCGGAACTGCTGCGGCGTCAGTCCCGACTGGCGCGTGAACATTTCGATGAAGGCGGACGGTGTGGCGTAGCCCAGATCGAACGCAATGGACTTGACGGTCCGCCCCGCCTCCAACCCCTCGATGGCCAGCAGAAAGCGCATGCGCTGCCGCCATTGTCCCAACGTCATCCCCAACTCCGCGAGGCAATGGCGCGCCAGCGTGCGCTGCGTCATGGAGGCGGTCTGCGCCCACGCTTCGAGCGTGCGGTTGTCGGCGGGCTCGCGCTGCAACGCCTCCAGAACACGCGCCAGCGACGGGGATCTCGCCAGCGGCAGAAAGCGCGGTTCGGCCGGTGCGAGTGCCAATTGATCGATCAGCACATGCGCGAGGCGACGATCGGCATCGGTGCGCGGACATGCCACGCCCCGCTCGGCGAAATCGGACAGAATGGCGCGCAGCAGACCGCTGATGCGCAAGGTGGCGACGCTCGCCGGGAGCATGCCGGCAAGGGACGCGTCGATATACACGGAACGGTAAATCACGGCCTGCGCGTTGAAACTTGCGTGCGCAGCCTTCGGCGGAACCCACACGGCGTATTGCGGCGGCGAGAGCAGGCGGATGCCCTCGATCTCCAGTTGCATCACGCCGTTCGCCACATAGTTGAGCGTTCCCCAGTCGTGACGATGCGGTACCCACGCTGTCTGAGCGTCGAATTCGTCGTACCGGAAATACACCGGATACGGCAGCGTCTTGAAACTCGGCCAGTTATAGCGAACAGTCATGACGGTGGCAGGAACAGGCGCGCCTGGCGCCGGATGGCATCACGAGCATCTTACCCGTGCTGCCGCTCTCCCCGCCAATGACGCCGTTCATCTCACGACGGCTCGACGCGTTTGCTCTGCGTGAACCCGCGTTCGGTGTCATGCTCCCGGATAACGCGGGCCGCATCGGCGCGTGGCGCACCTCATCTCGCGGCGGCTTGACGCGCCTGCTCTGCTTGAACCCACGTTCGATGTCATGCTCCCGGATAACGCGGGCCGTATCGGCGCGTGGCGCACTTGTCTGGCGATCGTTCCACCCCTTTGCATCTGCCCGCTGCGCCATTTCCACGGTTCCCGTCCCCTTTTCCTTTTTCACCACGCTGCCTCTACATCCTTGGCATCAGGAGCCCCTATGAACATCGGATTTCTCGGACTCGGCACGATGGGTACCCCCATGGCACGCAATCTGCTCAAGGCGGGATTCGCACTACGCGTGTGGAACCGCTCGCGCGGCCCTGTCGATGCATTAGCCGCCGACGGCGCGACGCCCGGCACCACCCCGGCCGATGCCGCTCGCGGCGTGCAGGTCCTCATTGCCATGCTGGCCGACGACGACACCTCGCGCACCGTGCTCTGTCAGGGGGCCGACGGCGGTGCGCTCGGCGCCCTGCCGCGCGGTGCCATTGTCGTGAACATGGCCACCGTCTCGCTCGACTTCGCCCGCGAGATGCATGCGCAATGCGAGTCGCTCGGCTTGCGTTACCTCGCCGCACCGGTGCTGGGGCGCGTGCATGTCGCCGAGGCGGGCAAGCTCAACATTCTGGTAGCGGGCGAGACGAGCGTCATCGATACCGTTCAGCCGATCTTCGATGTACTCGGTCAGCGCACGTGGCGCTTCGGCGACAAACCGGAGCAGGCCAACGTCGTGAAGCTCGCATCGAATTTCATGATCGCCAGTGCCATCGAATCGATGAGCGAGGCCGCCGCGCTCGCGCAAGGTCACGGCGTGGCCGGCGCCGACTTCCTCGACATGATCACCACCGCGATGTTCGCCACGCCCGCTTACACCGGCTACGGCGCAGCGATTGCAAAAGAGGTCTTCGAGCCGGCCGGCTTCAAGCTCGCGTTGGGCGCCAAGGACGTGCGCCTGGCGTTGCTCGCGGGCGAGGCGGCGAATGTGCCGATGCCGTTCGGTACCGTGCTGCGCGACAACCACCTCGACAGCCTCGCGCACGGCGAAGGCCAGCTCGACTGGGCCGCGCTGTCGCGTGTGGCGCTGCGGCGCGCCGGTCTCTCGAAGGGCTAACCCCGACACACGCAGAGCGGATTCCGCCTCGGAACCGCTTACTGCGTTATTTCCTCGCAATTTTTGAGGAGGTTTCCTAGAAACTCCGAAAGCGACCCAGAGAAGCGGTCGCTGCCATGCGGATTTTCGCTCATTCGGAATTTTCATAAGGATTCCGAATAGGTGTTCGGAAATATTCTCGATGTCGATTTCAACCAAGCGCGGCTAGCCGCTCGACATCATGACTCGACACCCACACTCACATACCGGTCTGCGCGCCATCGCGCTCGCCGCCACCCTCACACTGCTGTCTCTGCCCGCCAGTGTCAGCGCACAGAGCAATGTCACGCTCTACGGCACGATCGATTCCGGCTTCGTGCACGCCAATCACACCGCCACGGGCAACGGCCCGCAGTCGCGCTCGATGATCACGAGCAACATCATCTCCGGCAGCCGCTGGGGCCTGCGCGGCACGGAGCCGCTGGGTCAGGGGCTTTCCGCACTGTTCCAGCTCGAGAGCGGATTCAACGCGGTCAATGGCGAGATGGGGAACGGCGGCCGCGCGTTCGGACGCAAGGCCATCGTCGGTCTGAAGAGCACCCAATGGGGTGAAGTGACCATCGGTCGCCAGTACGACCCGGTCGTCAATCTCGTGCAGGGCACGACGGCCGACGGCTACTTCGGCGGCTTCTTCGCCACGCCGGGCGACGTCGACAACTACGACAACGGCGCTCGCATCGACAACTCGATTCGTTACGCCACGCCGAACTACGGCGGCCTGCAATTCGAGGGCATGTACGCGACGGGCAACGTTGCGGGTAAGGAAGGCGCAGGGCGCAGCTACGGCGTTGCGGGCGCCTACAGCAATGGGCCGATCTCACTTGGCGCGGGCTTCTTCTTCGCGGATGGCGGCAGCCGACGGGTGACTGACTTCACGCGTTCCGGCTTTGGCTATCGCGAGTGGACCAGCAGCGCGGGCTCGCTGTTCAACTCCCCGATCAACAGCGGTTTCCGTACGGCGAGCAAGGTGCGCATTGCCCGCTTGGGCGGAAAGTACGCGGTAGGCCCTGCGATTCTGGGGCTGTCATTCTCGAACGCGCAATATGCGAGCGATGGCCTTTCAGACTTCACCGGCACGGCAAATTTCGACACGGTGAACGCCTTCGCCACCTATGCACTGACACCGACGATCAACACCGGCATCGGCTATAGCTATACGCGCTTGCGCGGCGGTCGCTATGTCGGCGCGCATTACAACCAGTTCAACGCCGGTATCACGTACGCGCTGTCCAAGCGCACCTCGACGTACGTGATCGGTGGCTACCAACAGGCCGTCGGCAAGACGCTCAATCGCGGTCGGGTCGTCAAAGCCAACGCCTCGGTCGGGTCCTATGGCCTCGATGCAGGGGCGAAAACGCAACTGCTGGTCGGCATGGGTTTGAAGCACAACTTCTGATCCGTCACATCGTCTGGTAATCGGCCCAAGCCCGTTAAGGCATGCGGGTTTGGGCCGATTTTTCCCGCGTATTAAGTCGCGTGAAATTCAAACGGATGTTTGGACATTTAGACTGAATCGTCTAAAAAAATACATTATTTTCGATTTTAAGGGTTTACCCTATTCGGGAATCTATTTAGAATTCGTCTTTATTGAAGTTCGATGCAGTTGCGGACCGGCAGTCATTACGCTTTTTGGATTTCCCTTTGAATTCGACGCGCTCCGGTTTTTCAGAAGCTGTCGTCATTTGGGAGAAGCGTTGTGGTTGTGGTCGGTTGGTTGGTGGTTGCAGCAGTCGCCGTTACGGTCTCGGCAGCACGCGTGATGCAGTTGCATCGTCGCGCGGCACGCACGGCAGCAGCGAGTCACGTCGAGCGTGTATTGCGATATCGCCGTAGCCATCGCAGTACGCCCTGCTCACGCATTCAGTTCAAGGACGCCGCGTAAGTGAGCGTCGTCCCACAGTAGCAGTAGCAGTAGCAGTAGCAGTAGCAGTAGCAGTAGCAGTAGCAGTTCGGAAGTCCAGTAGTTCAGACAGTTCCGCGTCATCCGCATTAGCAGTTCAGCAAGTCGCAGTATCGGAAGTTTCAGGTCTGCATCGCTGTACACGCATCACCCGCAGTCCTGCCGTACAGAAGGTCTCGCATCACCGCAGTACCCGTTGCCGATGTCTGGCAACCGCAGTTGCAACAGTTGCGGCAGTTGGCGCAGTCGCCGCAGCGCCTTTGCCGACGTTTTCGCAGTGAATTCAAGCAATACCCGCAGTGGTAGTTTGCAGTACTCATGCTGTATTCCGGCGCCTGTGTCATGGCCGGATGGAGAGTCATCCCTCCCTGCTGTTACGAGGCATCGCTCTCACGCGTCAGAGCCGTACCGCCGCCCGCATTTCTGGCGGCGGATTGCGCGCCCACAGCCTCGTATTGCCCACGCGTTGCATCACACAACCCGACGCCCCGATCACGCATCGCAGGCATCGTCGGAACGGACATCGCCGCTGCGTTGGCGTCTTGCTGTCCGCTCGACGTGTTTGCCGCGTTTGCCGCGTTTGCCGCACGCACCATGCGGCCGATCGCACGCAGTCGGATCACGCTCGCCTGCGTTATCGCGTGGGCGCTTGGCATTCGCATCATCCACGCGACATGCCCGATGTTTTGAAACAGAGAGATTGACCGACATGAACACCGACTCAGAGCGCATCACGCTCACCATCACCCTGCATCCGAACGATCTGAAGCAGCTCGAAAAAGCGTGTCAGCGTGTGGGGATGAAGCGAGAAGATTTCTGCGTGCTGGCCACGCATCTGGAAGGCGCTCGCGTGCTCAATGGCGAGGGGCTGGCTACGCTGGCACGTCCGTTCGGCTTCGCGGCCGCCCTGCCCACTGCCCTGCGCAACGCCTTTACCCGCCTCTGCGCACGTTAATCAGCGCGGGTCGGCAATGCCGTCGGTTTCTCCGGCAGCGCCCGTCACGCCATGACCGCCCGCGCGCACCGTGCTGACCTCCCCCTCGGCATAGAGCACGACCATACCGTCGCGTCCCTCGCGTTTGGCGCGATACAGCGCTCGGTCGGCGTGTTGAAGCCACGACTGTGGTGTATCGAAAGCCGTCGAGAATGGCACCAGTCCGATGCTCACCGTACACTCCGCCAACGATAGGGACTGTACGGTCTGCCCCCGGACGTGCGCTTCGGCCTGTGCCACCCGTGCGCGCAGATCGGCAAGCAAGCGGTACATCAAGTCCTGGCCCGCCACACCGCCAGTGTTGACCAGCACGGCGCCGAACTCTTCGCCGCCATATCGGCCAACGGCATCCATCTCGCGCAAGCGCTGACGCAACAGCCCGGCAAAGCGTCGCAATGCCGTGTCGCCCGCCGCGTGACCAAGCGTGTCGTTGATGCGCTTGAAGTGATCCAGATCCATCAGCACCAGACAAGCCGGCTGTCCCGTGAGCACGCAATGGACATGAATCTCGGCGAGCCGCTGCTCCCAGGCCCGCCGGTTGAGCAACCCCGTCAGACCATCGTGCCGTGACAGATACTCCATCTCACGCGAGCGTTGCGCCAGCTTCTGCGCCAGATCGTACGTCACCTTCCCCAACGCAATGGGATAGAGGAGCAGCATCGGCAAACAGGTAATGACGTTGAACGTGTCCGACGCCGGTGCCCAGACAAAACCGAGCACGGCAATACCGATCAGCCCACCCGCCACATTGGCGAGCAATCCCTGAAGAAACAGCCGAATGCCGCCGGCACTGATGCTATCCATCGACATCATCGCCAGCACCACCACGCTCGGCAACAGATTGAATTGCATCGCGGCGACCCAGAAGCCACCCAACAAGGCATCAATCAGCAGATTCGTACGCTCGGCACGATACGGCACCGGGCGCGATAGCGCCAATACACAAGCCAGATGCGGCCAGACAAACCCGTTGAAGATCAACAGCGCCCAGAGCCAAAGCGGCGCGGACGGTTCCTGACGATAGAAGACGCCGGCAACGCAAACGAAGCCAATGCCCAGACCAATCGTGCGCAGGCGATAAAGACGTTGTACGAAACGTTTGCCCTTACCGGCGATGGCCGGATCGATGGATGCGGGGGGCGACGCATCACGCCGCTCTTGCGAACCGTCGGCGCGCGCCGAGCGGTCTTGCTGACTCACTGACACCATGCTGCTCCGATCACCTATCACGAAACGCGCACGATGCCAGTGCACCGTGGGGCCGGGAGCCGCGCGTCGCGTACGCGAACAACGTGTCGAACCCGGAATGGCGCCATTCTACCTGCGCCTCATGGCCCCGTAAAATATCGGTCCAACCGGTCTAACCAGACGCCGGCATTCGCCTCGATGCCGCGTCTGAAATACCGTATCGTTTGTCTTAAATTCGCTATGTCACTCACCGCTTTCGGGCGGACAATTCGCTACATCGTGTGCTGCGACGCAACGTCCAAAACCTTCGTCGCCCGAAGTCACACGTAGTTTCGCCGCCCAGTCTCGCGTCCGAATTACCTCACTGTTTTCATGATTTACCGGTCATCCGATTGACCGGCCTACGCCCCCCAGACCCATGTTCAATTTCATCCTGCCGCTGATCGCCGTACTGATCTGGTCAGCCAATGTGATCGTCAACAAGCTCGCTGTCGGTCACATCTTCCCCGCCGAGATCGCCTTCCTGCGCTGGTTCGCCGCGTGGCTGATTCTCACGCCCTTCGCGCTGCCAACCCTGTGGCGCGAGCGTCGGGTGTTTCTGCCACACCTTGCGCAGTACGCAACACTGGGCGTACTGGGCATGGCGATTTATCAGGGCCTGGCCTACTCGGCCGCGCACTACACGAGTGCCACCAACATGGGGATCATTCTTGCATTGCTGCCGCTCACCACGCTGACGCTCGCCGTCATCGTGCTCGGCGACGCCCTTACGGCGGGCGCGCTGGTCGGCGGCCTGCTGTCGATCGTCGGCGTGCTGCTGGTGGTTGGCCACGGCTCGCTGATGCATCTGGCAGATCAGGGCATCGGTATCGGCGACGCCATGATGTTCGCCGCCATGCTCGCCTATGCGGTCTATTGCGTGCTGCTGCGCAAGTGGCAATTGCCGCTCGCCCCGCTGCCGTCGCTCTACGCGCAAATCATGTGCGCTGTCGTCGCCTTGCTGCCCTTCTACCTGTTCTCGCAGAAAGCGGGCGTGTCGATGGACAATCTGCCGCAACTGGCCTTCGCCACCCTTCTCGTGTCGGTCGCCGCGCCGTTCATCTGGATGATCGGGGTGGCACGCATCGGCCCGCGACGCGCCACCGTCGTTATCAACCTCGTGCCGATCCTCACGGCACTGATCGCAGCGTTCGGCCTCGGCGAGCATCTCGCGGGCTATCACCTCATGGGTGGCGCGCTGATTCTGGCGGGCGTCGCGCTCGGCGAAAACTGGCACCTGCCGATCCGCAAAGCGCGTGAACCGATGCCATCGTTGTCCGATGAATTGGGAAGCGTCCGATAAATTTTGCGCTATTAGCGTCGCTGACTCTTTATAGAGGGCCGGCTGTAACGCATGGGAAGGAGAGCGATATAACGTCGCAAGGCGCGGGGGGATTGATTACGCTGTGTGACTCGTCAACGGAGTTCCGCCATGCAAACGAATCCACTCGCGCTGTTCGGAGACCATCTGGCCCGCCTGCGAAAGGCGCGCGGCTGGTCGCAGGAGAAACTTGCTCTCGAGAGCGGTCTGGCACGCTCGTATGTCAGCGGTATCGAGCGCGGCAGACGCAACGTCGCCCTCGTCAACATCTGTGTACTCGCCGACACGCTCGGTGTCCCGACCTCAGAGATGCTGCGCTTCGCTCAGGCGACGTCCGGGGCCGCAGACAACGCGGCACCGTCCGATCGCACGCCGCTGCCCCAGATCAGCCGCTCCCTGTGCCGGCTCGAAAACCGCGATCAGGTCTGGCTCGCGGAAATCATCCGAAGTCTCAGTTCCCGGTTGAGTCACGCGGCGCCGCCGGTCACGCCGTCACCTTCTGCGAACCCCTCCGCAATGTCGGGCGCGGCGCACGACGATGCCGGCAACGAGCGCGAAGATCTCAGCGACCGCGATGACCACAATGACTTCAATGAGGCCGACGAGGCCATCGAGATGCACCCCGCATTCGGCCACGCCTCCAGACACACCGCCATCGAGCCGGGCTTAGCCGCGCGTCATCAACTCGACGCATCGCCGGATGCGACCTACCGCATGGCCGACGACATGGCCGAACCTGCCGATACCACCACGCACATCCGCGAGCCAGAGCGCACGTCGTCCGGCAACACCAGCGCCGCCGGCGACCCCGATGCGGCGCACCGGTCCGATGCCATCGCCCACGAAGACTCGCGGCGTTTCCACAACGACGATGAAGTGTGAACAGTAGCGACGCAATTGATTCTTAGGACATGGCGCAAAGTCCCCCGGGTATCCGGGGGATATTGCGCGATGGTTCGTCTAGTAAGAGTCACCAAAACCCCGATTTAAAGCGATCGCTTCGACAGGCATGCTGCGTTCCGCCAACGAAGGTCTTACGGCTTTGTGCCGAATGCGTTTGCGCCAGCCACCACGGGTATGACAGCCGATTGATGCCCGCCGAAAACCCGTACGGCCCGACACGAGATGGGACACTCGCCGTCGACATCGAGTGACATCCCAAAGCGGAACCTCTCAAAATCCCCTTGTGGCGTGGTTCCGCATGTCCGATGTCACACTGCGCGGCTCCGGTTGAGGAGTGTGCGACAAAACGTATCGCAATGCCTTCGCAGCGGTACGCAAACTGGCGCCATCACAACCGTCGGAAAGCTCGCACTCTTTGTGCCTTCTCCGAAAGTCCGCGAAAAATCCGTATTGCAGACTCCGTAGTTCGTGCCTCGCAAACGGGGGATACCCGAGGCACCGTCCTCAATACCGGATTTTTGTTTCAATCTTTTCGTCCCTAACAAGGAAAACATTCTTATGGACACCAATTTATTTCGATTCGGCAGACACCTCGCCGGCTTGCGCAAGAAATACAACTGGGCGCAAGACAAGCTTGCACTGGAGAGCGGACTGGCGCGTTCTTATCTGAGCGGTGTCGAGCGTGGCAAACGCAATATCTCGCTGCGCAACATCTGCATTCTGGCCGACACGTTGGGGCTGCCGCCGCACGAGCTGCTGGCGTTCGATTCGTCAAATGGGATGGCGGCCGATGCCGGGCCGGGCGCAGCGGCGCCCTGCGATCCGTATCCGTCGCTTAACCGGGCAATGCAGAAATTATCGGACAGGGATCAGGCGTGGATGGCCGATCTGGTGCGCACGCTGAGCTTACGGCTGGGTCACGGCGTATTGCACGACGAATGAGGATGAAACGCGAGGTCGAGGTGACGGGCTCGCGTCAGGTGTCAGGCGACGCCTGCCTCAAGGCGTCTATCGTTCCCGGGCGTTAGTCGGTCCCGAGGAAGGCGTCCACCGCGCGGTGAAAGGCAATCGGATTGGCGAGGTTCATGCCATGCGACGCGTCCTGAATCACCATGCGGCGGGCTTCCGGCATGGCGTGCGCGAGCGCGTTCAACACATCCGGATAGGGCGCCGGGCTCTGCGCGCCGCCCATCAGCAGGACCGGCGCGTGCAACGCGCCGAGGGCATCGATCGGCAACGGCGTGCGCGGCTCGGCCACCTGACCGATCAGCGTGCGCGCGTTATCGCGCACCATCTGCTTGAACCAGGGCACCATGCGGCGCCACGTGTCCGGCCCGCTCACCGTGTCGATGAAGATGGCCAGGCCGCCCTCGATATCGCCGGCTTCGATGGCGGCAAGCGCCGTCTGGCGGAAATTGCCTCGTTCGCTGTCGAGCGGGATCTCCACCGGACCGCCGCTGATTTCCACCCCCGGATCGGCAAGGATCAGTGAGCGCACGGTGTCCGGCGCGATGAGTGCCGTGCGCAGCGCGACATAGCCGCCGCGCGAATGGCCGAGCACGTGAACGGGACCGACGCCGAGCGCCGTGATGAACGCCGCCAGATCCTCGGCGTGCTGCTCACCGGAGAACGTGCCGTCGCGGCCGTTCCAGGCTTCGGGCCAGTAGTGGCGCAGGCTCACCGAGATGACCCGCCGACGCTGCCCGAGCGGCGCCATGTTCGGCTTGAAATAGCGATAGTCGCAAAGCGAACCGTGAACCAGCACGAGCGGCGCGCCAACGGCGTCGGCAGGTGCGGGGGTTTCGACGTACGCCATCGGATAGCCGTTGACGTCGATCGTTTGCGGTACAGGAACCGGCATGGAGACACATCAGGTAAGACGGGCCGCCAGTATACCGAGCTTGCGTCCCCCTTGCTGCGGCGCGTCATCGGTGCTGCGGGCCATGGCGTGCCGGGCAAATGAGCGCGCGTCGGGCGCTGGTGTATGCTTGCGACTTTCTTCATTCCTGCGGTTTCCCGGCATGGCACTCAAAGCCACTATCTACAAGGCCGAGGTGCAAATCACCGACCTCGACCGCCACTATTACGCCTCCCACAGCCTGACGCTGGCCCGGCATCCGTCGGAAACCGACGAGCGCATGATGGTGCGTCTGCTCGCCTTCATGTTGTACGCCGGCGAGCGCCTGTCGTTCGGCAAGGGCATCTCGACGGCCGATGAACCCGACCTGTGGGAGCACGACTTCGGGGGCGACATCGTGCGCTGGATCGACGTCGGACAGCCCGATGCGCGTCGCCTCGTCAAAGCGGCCGGTCGCGCTGAGCACGTGGACGTTCTGGCGTACGGCGGCAAGCCTGCCGCGATCTGGTGGCAAGCGACCGAGACGCAGATCAACCGCCTGTCGAACCTCACCGTGCGCATGCTCGACGAAACCTCTGCCGAAGCCTTGACGGCGCTCGCCTCGCGCACGATGCGTCTGCAATGCACGATTCAGGACGGCGAAGTCTGGATCGCCGACGACAGCCACAATCTGCCGGTCAACCTCGTGACGTTGCGCGCCGCCGCCAACGACTGACCGGCTCCCCGGTCGGGCTTGCCTGAACGGAGCGGATCTCCCAGCCGCTCCGCCGCCGCGCTCTCCCGTCGCTCTCACGTCGCTCTTCCCTCGCTCCCCCTCGTTTGCCCCGCGCCCCCCCCCTCCCTTCCCCCGCGCCTCCCCCCTTTCCCTCTGCTGCGCGCCGCTGCGCCTTCGCCCCAATACGCGGCACCCCACAAGCTGCGTTACACTTGACGTTAACGTCAATCGAGTCACCGCGACCGCGCCGTCCGCGCTCGCCGGACGGGCTGGTGCATCGTGCCAACCGCACGTACCGGTGCCCATCGGCGCGTACCCGTGTCGCAAGCTCGCTGACCCTGTCGCCGTGCCTCATCCCTATACGCGTTTGCCCCGTACCTCATGGACATCCTGATCTTTTCCCCGGACGGCAAGACCGCCCCGTACGAAACCGGCCTCGCCGAGCATCTGCCGCAAGCGCGCATTCGCGGCTGGCAGCCGGGCGATACCGCTGCGGCCGACTATCTGGTGCTCTGGAAGCCGAACGCGGAAGTGCTGCAACCGCGCCAGCGTCTCAAGGCCATCTTCAACATGGGGGCCGGTGTCGACGGTGTGCTGGGGACAAGCGGCGAGGGTGCGCAACGTCTGCCGGCAGGCGTGCCGCTCGTGCGCCTGGAAGACGCGGGCATGGCCGACCAGATGGCGCAGTATGTGAGCGCCGCCGCGTTGCGTTACTTCCGTCGTCTCGACGTATTCGACGACCAGCAAGCCCAGG
This sequence comes from Pandoraea sp. ASV26, assembly GCF_016428915.1. GTDB lineage: Bacteria > Pseudomonadota > Gammaproteobacteria > Burkholderiales > Burkholderiaceae > Pandoraea. Next base: position 1,050 of record NZ_JAELTP010000113.1, on the reverse strand, counting down.
GGCAATGGAAGTTCCAGAAGCCGAACCGTCTCGCAGACTTCCCCGTCGCGGTGCTCGGCTACGGCACGCTCGGCGCGCACGTCGCCAGGACACTGAAGGCATTCGGCTTTCCGGTGCGTGCCTGGAGCCGCAGCCCGCGCAGCGAGGGCGCGAACGACAGTGGCATCGCGTTGCATCACGGCAGTGCGGGCTTCGACGCCTGCGTGTCCGGCGCCCGCATTCTCGTGAACCTGCTGCCGCTCACGCCGCAGACGATCGATGTCCTCAACGCCGACCTGTTCGCGAAGCTGGCGCACGGCGCTTACCTGATCAACGTGGCACGCGGTGCGCATCTGGTCGAAGCCGACCTGCTGACCGCGCTGGAAAGCGGTCAGATCGCCGGCGCGACGCTCGACGTATTCCGCACCGAGCCGCTGCCCGCAGACCATCCGTTCTGGCGTGCACCGCGCGTGACCATAACGCCGCACATCTCTGCCATGACGCTGCGCGACGAAACCGTCGCGCAAATCGCTGGCAAGATCGCCGCACTGGAGCGCGGCGAAGCCATTACCGGCATCGTCGATCTGACGCGCGGCTACTAAGCCACCGCTTCAGACCCCTGCCTGCCCCCCCATAAGAGGAGACAACTCATGGTGACGTCCCATCTGCCGCAACGCGTGAAAGTGGTCGAAGTCGGCCCGCGCGACGGCTTGCAGAACGAGAAGCAACACGTACCGGCCGACATCAAGATTGCGCTGGTCGACCGACTGTCGGCCGCCGGTTTCGCGAATGTGGAGACGGCATCGTTCGTCTCGCCCAAATGGGTGCCGCAAATGGCCGACGGCGCGCAGGTGATGGCGGGCATTACGCGTCGCCCCGGCACGATCTACTCGGTGCTCACGCCCAACATGCGCGGCTTCGAGGCCGCCGTGGCCGCCAGGGCGGATGAAGTCGTGATCTTCGGCGCCGCGAGCGAAGCGTTCTCGCAACGCAATATCAATTGCTCCATCGAAGAGAGCATCACGCGCTTCGAACCGGTCGCGCGGGCGGCGAAAGACAACGGCCTGCGTC
>NZ_JAELTP010001021.1 GCF_016428915.1 Pandoraea sp. ASV26 | reverse complement strand
GCGCCGCCAGAAGATTTCGCGCGTGCTCGAAGGCGCCGTGCTCGGCAATCTGTTCTTCGAAGCCAGTACCCGAACCCGGGTGAGCTTCGGCGCCGCCTTCTGCCGCCTTGGCGGCTCGGTGTGCGACCTGTCTCTTATACACATCTCCGAGCCCACGAGACGATATTGTGTATCGCGTATGCCGTCTTCTGCTTGAAACTGGGGGGGGGGGGGGGGGGGGGGGGGGGGGGGGGGGGGGGGGGGGGGGGGGGGGGGGGGGGGGGGGGGGGGGGGGGGGGGGGGGGGGGGGGGGGGGGGGGGGGGGGGGGGGGGGGGGGGGGGG
>NZ_JAELTP010001020.1 GCF_016428915.1 Pandoraea sp. ASV26 | reverse complement strand
CCCCCCCCCCCCCCCCCCCCCCCCCCCCCCCCCCCCCCCCCCCCCCCCCCCCCCCCCCCCCCCCCCCCCCCCCCCCCCCCCCCCCCCCCCCCCCCCCCCCCCCCCCCCCCCCCCCCCCTTTTTTAATCATCCGGCCACCACCGAGATCTACACACCACACGGTTCGTCGGCAGCGTCAGATGTGTATAAGAGACAGGTCGTACCGTGCGCGTATCGCCAACGATGTGCATCTGGCGCGTCCGATGAAGATCGCCGTGGATTGCGGCAACGGGGTGGCGGGCGCTTATGCCCCGGCGCTGTTCCAGGCGCTCGGTTGCGACGTC
>NZ_JAELTP010001019.1 GCF_016428915.1 Pandoraea sp. ASV26 | reverse complement strand
CCCCCCCCCCCCCCCCCCCCCCCCCCCCCCCCCCCCCCCCCCCCCCCCCCCCCCCCCCCCCCCCCCCCCCCCCCCCCCCCCCCCCCCCCCCCCCCCCCCCCCCCCCCCCCCCCCCCCCCCCTTTCACCCCCCCCCCCCCCCCCCACAACAACCCACCACACGGTTCGTCGGCAGCGTCAGATGTGTATAAGAGACAGCGCATGTGGTGGCTTGCCATCGGCGTGGCGACCATCGGCACCGGCGTGCTCGCCTCGCAGGGCATCATCGATCCGGTCAAGTCGATCTACACGACGTCACGCTTTACCTGGCTGTCGTACCTCGTC
>NZ_JAELTP010000112.1 GCF_016428915.1 Pandoraea sp. ASV26 | reverse complement strand
GGGCTCGGCGCGCACGAACTCCGTCATGCGCAGCGCATCGCCACGACTCGTGCCAGAGGCATAGGCGCCACGCGGCAAGACAGGACGTCCCCCCGCCGCCGCACTCGCTGCCGCCGTGGCAGCGGCCGTCGCGGCGACACCTGCCCCCGCGCGCCCCACCGAAGTGCCCTTGCCTGCCGGACGACGCACCGGATGCACCGGATTCACCGGACCGTTGGCAAACGTCGGTTCCGCGCGTGGCGCACCGCGCGACGTCAACGGCGGCGGCTGCATCGCGTCCAGACGGGCTCGCTCTTCCTCGGAGAGCTTCCAGCGTGGCTGCGCCGCGAAGCCACGGCGGCGCGGCAGCGGCTCTTCCGTCAGGCGGCCAACGGTGTGATGCCCTTGCCCAACGGTGGGTGTGAAGCGCTCGCCGCGCTCGCTCGTGTCGAACGACATCTGCGACAGACCGCGCACCGGCTCACGGGCGCCACTACCGAAGCGCGACTCGTAAGCGGGCTCGTCCACGTCGTCGTCGACCGGTTTGCCGCGCGCGAACATGCCCCACCAAGTGGTGCCGAAAACCAGCGGGAGAGAAAAAAGGAGGATGACGCCTGCAATACCCATCGCGAGCGAGCCGCCCAGCGCGAGGTGCAAGCTGTGAGAGAGGAATTGGCCGACGCTGCCGCCAGCGGTGTTGCCCTCGCCGCCCGTGAGCGCGGCCAGCGTGGCGCTCGACACCATCGCGAGCGGCACGCCGAGCAACATGCGGAGTGTGCCGGGGCCGAAGATGCGTATCTCACCGCCAAGCAGACCCCGTACGCCAGGCCAGCACAATGCCAGCAACCAAAACGTCGACAGTCCGAACCAGCCAAACCCCATAATCGCTCATACTTCAGGAAAACCCGGAGTGCGATTGTAGCAGGTAGACCACCGTGCGGCGGGCCTCTGCGCAGGGTCTTTCGCGCCCCGGCCGACGCCGGGGGTGACATACCCGCCCCGATCCGACGCGATCAGGAATGGCCGTGAGTGCCTGTCGGACGAAGTGCCGGCGCCGCGTTGCTCGCTGCGTTCTCGGCAACCGCTGCCGACACCGCTTCGTCCGGCACGACCAGACTCAGATTCCGGCGGCGCAGCGAACGCCAGTCGACCTTCGCGAAGATGTCGTCCCCCAACGCACTCACGTGCGACAGGTTCTCGACACGCACACCGCGCGAGCGCAAGACTTCCGCCGCGTGACGGAACGAGGGTTCGATCAGGCTGGCGAACTCGGCATCCAGCCGCGTCGGTGCGCGCGTGTGCATCGTCTCGTAGAAACGCGGCGTATGCGAAGCGTCACGCAGATCCACGCCATGCAGATACATCTCGGTGAAGCCCAGCCACGTGGCGACCTGCAAGGCGAAATACGCCACAGTGCCGCCGTGGAAAAAACCGTTATCGATGTCGAAGCTGAAACCCAGCCGCCCCTGCTCGCCAAAGAACGCCGCGCTCGCGGCGACTCGCGCATTCGCCCGCAACGCTTCGGGCGTGCGGGCGGCTTCCATCCCGCGCTTGAAGATGTCGTCCACCAGATAGAACCGGCAGCCGAACGCCGACATCGGGAACATCTCCAGCAAACGGGCGAGTACCACCGGCGTGATGAAGAGCACCAGGTCGCGCGCCACGATGCGGCGCACCAGATCCGGACGCTGACGCACGAAACCGGCGTCGAGAATGCAGTAGTAGTTGAATTTGATCGGTGCCCGGTCGGCCAGCGCGATGGCACCGTTCACGCCCATGACGTGATGCATCGGCAGCGCCTCGTAATCGATCTCCGCCACCGACGGGCCGCTGGCGATGATATGACAAGGCAACCGGCGCAGGCGCTGCAATTCGGCACGCCGTGCGAGCGGTACATGACGTCCACGCCACGTGAAACGCTCGATGACTCCCATGGCGTCGCGCTCGATTCGCGCGTGGGGCCACAGCCGTTCGTTATGCCGCCACTTCGCCGTATGGCTATGGCGGTATACGAGTTTGAGAAGTGTCGAAATCATCGTCGTTATTCTGGTTAGGTCACCTGGTTGCGCCACGCGCATCTTGTGGATGCGTGCGGTCCTAACCCCGTTATTTGTCGCGCGTCTGTTTTTACCGAGCGCCGATGAGCCTCATCAACCTCCGCGATCTCCCCCTGATGCGGAAACGGCTCGCCGGTCCATGGAGACCTCGCTCCATCACGTCGACAAGCAAATTCTGCCACCCCGGCTTTGCCCCGGACAACATTTATTCCGACTGGAATTCTTACGTCGAGTTACGCCCCGATGAGACGCCAATCGAAAGACTTGACACGGAAACGCCCTGTTCATGCGGGTTTGCGGCGATAACGCACAGTAAAACAGGGGGTAAAAGAAATCTCACGAGAAATAGAGCATTGCACCAAATACTGACAATGTGGATTGCTGACGGTCGATTGATGCGACTTTCGCCGACGTGTCGCGTGCCTCAATGCAGTGCAGGACTACCGCTGGGGTGGCGGTAAAAAGCCTGTCCCAACTCGACGAGTAACGCCGCCAGTTGCGGATCGCGAACGAAGCTGGCCGCCGAGTCGGCCGCAAGAATCGCTTCGGGCGTCTGCGGGCGGGCAATCAGGAAGCCCTGCACATAGTCGACGCCGAGCTCCGAGAGCGCTTCGAGCGTTGAGGCATCTTCCACCCACTCGGCCACGCTGCGAATCCCCAGATTCTTCGCCAGCGCCACGATCGCTTCGACGATCGCCAGATTGGCCGGATGCGCCGCCATGCTCTTGACGAACGCTCCGTCGATCTTGATCGCGTCGACTGCCAGATCCTTCAGATAGGAAAACGAACTGAATCCCGCACCGAAATCGTCGAGCGCGATGCGCCCGCCCAGTTGGTGAATCCGGTCGACGAAGCGGCGCGTATTGTCGAGATCGTGAAGCGCCACGGTTTCCGTAATCTCGATGCACAGCAACCCGACGGCGCGCTCATGGGCCGCCAGCGTCGCGAAGATATCCCGAATGAAATGCTCGTCGTTGAGCGACGCCCCCGAGAGATTCACGCACACGAATCGTGTCTTCGAGAGCTGCTCGCGGTGCAGGTCGATCCAGGTGAGCGTGTTCGTGAGCACCCATTTGTCGATCATGCCAATGCTGCCGTTCTCCTCGGCCGCACTGATGATGCGCGAGGCCGGCACCATGTTGCCGTCCGAATCACGCATGCGCAGCAACACCTCGAAGTTGAGCGACTCGCCGGGCGATGCCATCTCCATGATCGGCTGCATTTCGAGAAACAACGTGTTCGGCGTGAGCCCGGCGTCGAGCGCATCGATCAGTCGCAATTCAGCCAGGCGCTCACGGAATGCCGCAGCCCCGCGTTCATAGACGACCAGTTCGCGGCGGCTCTTCTTCGCCTCGCGGCAGGCCCGGTCGGCCGAAGAAATCGCGTCGGGCACGCGCATGTCGGCCGTGAGCTCGATCACGCCGGCCGACGCGCGCACCTGAAACGCGCGCGCGCCGATCTGATAAGGCTCACCGGCAATGGCGTCGACCAGACGACGCGTCACGGCCGCCGCCTCCTTGATCGTCGCGTCGCGAAAGACCACGATGAACTCGTCGCCGCCGGTGCGCCCCACACTCTGATCCGCCGACAACCGTGCGCGCATGCGATCGCACGCCTGACGCAACACTTCATCGCCCGCCGCATGGCCGAACAGATCGTTGACGAGCTTGAACCGGTCCAGGTCAAGATAAGCCAGCGCCGCCGGACGCGCGTCGGACAACGTCCGGATCGCCTCGCTGAGCGACTTCTCGATACCGCGCCGGTTCGAGACGCCCGTGAGCGGGTCGTTCTCCGCCAGATAGCGCAGTTGCTCCATCGTGCGGGCGCGCTCGGTAATGTCCTGAAGCGAACCTTCGATTCGCCCATCGGCAAAGATCGCCTTGACGAGGTAGCGGCTGGTGCGGCCGTCCTCGCGCGGCAGCGAGAGGATTTCGAGTTCCGATTCTTCGCTGTGCTGCGCCACGTCGAGCAGCATGCGCCACGTGTTCTGGCCGAAGAACTGATCCCAGCGGAACGCCCGTGCCTCGGTGCTGGGAATGCCCAGCATCGTGTGCAACGCCGCGTTGCCCCGCACGAACACGCCCTGATCGTTGAGGGTGAACAGCCCAACGGGCGTCACGTCGTAGGCGTTGCGAAGTTCGGTCTGCGCTTCCAGCTTGCCCTGATGCTCGGCGCGCATCTGCTCGGCAATGGCCAGCGCCGCCATGAGGCTCGAAAACAGCGCCGCCGTCACACTGTTCAGCGCGGACGACAGCGCACGCGCGTTGAATGCCGCGGCGATCACTTCGGAAAATGTGGCAAACAAAACGATGGCGAGCGACGCGCTGTACCACATGGCAACACGCGAGCGCGTCTGCACCAGAATGCGGGCGAGCAGCACCAGCACGATCACGATGCCCAGCGCGGCGACGGTCCACAGCACGGGGATGAAATGCGCGTACGGCAAGGCGATCGCCGCACAACACAACACCACACCGGCCCATTGCAGCACCATCACCATCCAGCGCATGCCGATGAGGCGCAGTTCGCGTTTGAACAGCTGTGTGAAAAGCGAATAGGTCAGTACGTAATAAATGGCGAACGTCGCCTTGCGTACCAGCGCATCCCAGTCGGTCGGAATGGCACGCTCCAGCCATTGCGTGTCCGCGCCGAGCGAGTTCGCCGCGAGCCGCAGATTGCCGATCAGCCATGCCGCGAACAGCACGTAGAGCCATTCCTTGTTGATGATGGCGGTAACGAGCACGAATGCCGAGAGCGTGAGCAGGCCGCCCTCGAGCAAGCCATTGCTGCGGTGAAATTCCTTTTCGGAGACGCGCAACTGAGACGCCGGCCACGCCACCATCGACAGATGGGCTGGGCCAGAGAAGGTGCCCTCGCACAGGAGCGTTACCGGCGCGACGAGATGTCCGAGATTGATGGAGAAGCCCGCCTTCGACACGCGAATCGCCCCGCTCACCGCACTGCGGTCCGCGCGGCCAATGGCCGGCGCGTCGGGATTGCGCCAGCAGGCCAGGGTTTGCGCGTGGCGCGACGGAAATTCGATGACGGTGCTCTCATCGTCGCCGACGGGCGGCACGGTGACACGGAACCATACCGGCGTTTCGGCCAGATGCGTACTGAACTGCTGAACGGGGGGAGCCCGCTCAAGCGATCCCTGCACCAGGGGCGGCCCGAACGTTGCGGGAAGATCGCCCTGCGCCTGAAAGCTCAATGGCATGGCGCCACGCACGGCGTACTGGCTCTCCTGGAAGAGCAGCACGATGCCCGAGAGCAGCATGATCGCTACGGGCACGGCATACAGAGAAATGCTACGAAAGAGTTCGTCGAGTCGCGCGGTGACGCGCCAACGGCGCCGCTTACCGGTGAGCTCGGCCAGTTCGTCGGTGAAATCGTTCGCATTGCGGCCGTGATCGTCCCGCTCGTTGCCGAGTTCCCCCGCCATATGACTCTTATGCCCTTATCTCGTTGATCGCCCCCGCATTTAGTTCCGGACAAGGCGCGCCTCTCGGCTCGCCTTGCCGGCCGGGCTGGCCCTGTCCCGTGCGGCCGGTGTTCCGGTCCGCACGGTCAGGTGTCTCTCGCCCATCCTGCGCGTTACCGCCGTCGATGCAAAAACCGATACCTGCGCATGACGGGATAACGATAGTTCGAATAACGGCATTACACAGCCAAGCTAAAGCCTGATGCTACGCATCGTACCTCGTCGGCACCAAAAGATAAATCCCGCAAATGCGCGCCAATACTGGCTTCGCCCGACGATGCCTCCGCCACGCCCGCGCCGTCACCTACATCCTCGCCCGGCAAACCCAGTCGCAAGTCAGGGTGATGTGTCAGGCACATGTAGGCAAACAGCGGATGCCCTGCCGCTTGCCAGCGTGTGCGAGCCTGTGCCACGTCCAACGCCAGCACGCGATGCCCGATGCCCCCGACATGGGCCATCGGAATCAGCCCTTGCGACGGGAAGACGTCGACGAACATCAGCGCCTCGTACTGCCGATGCAGCGGCGGGCGGGCCGTAATCACCATCCAGTCGATACCGGAGAGCATGCAGTACTGATAGAACGCCTTGAACAGTGCCGTCTTGACGACGCGCCCGACCGGCCCTGCGACCACCCCCAGGCGCGTGGCCTCGGCCAGCGCCGCACTGTCCAGCCACGCCGGCAAGGGTGCCGAATCCTCCAGATGCAACGGCTGATAGCGATTGGTCTGGATACGCATCGTGCCAAGCACCGCGCCGTCGAGCCGTGCCCGTGCCACGAGCACGATGGCGCCCGGTTCGCGGTCGCTGGCCTCAGGTTCGCTCAACGTGGCAGCGAGTTCGGGCAGGTGACGGCCGTACGCGGCCTGACGCATGGCCACCGCATCGCGCAATGCCGCCTCGTCACTCGCGATGGTGATGATAAAGGGCAGCCGCTCTTCGCGCATCGCGCTGAGGTCGGACACCGGCGAGCGGACAGCGGCTGGCGACGATACCGGGCGAAGATTGCCGGCCGGCCGCTCGGTTTCAGTGATGGAAAGGACATCCGAAGCTTGTGAAAGGTCAAACATGATTGACACTCCTTAAGGTCAAAAGTGGGCTGGTGCCATGCTCGGGCGATCTCGCCGATGCATCGCACCATTCCTTTCTTGATCCGCCAAGGCGAAGTGTCAAGTGCTTATTTCTCTTGGCTTTTTTACAGTTTCGGGAGCGTCTCACGCCCGCCCGGCCGTCAGTTGTGCCAACCGCCCGGGAACCCCCGTCGCACCGCGTCAAGCCGCCCCTACGCCCGTTTTACCTGGTAGCCGCTCCCCTGCGAGTGTCACCTATTTGCGACAGTTGCCGTCCCAAGAGAGACTCTGGCAAAATAATAAACGTGTTTACTATCTGATCTCGCCGGGGTCGCGCGACGGCTGCGGGCTGCGCTGCACCGGCTTTTTTGCCAAGACATGCCGAAAATCGATTGGTCGTCCCGTTTCGGCACGCTGGTCCACGACGTCGCGCGAGTGCATTCGCGCCTGTTCGACCGGCGTGCGCGCGGCAACTTCGATCTCACGCGTGCGCAATGCCGCGTGCTGGTGATGCTGCATCGTTACGGTGTGCAGACTCAGGCTGAACTGGCCGAACGCATGGAGTTGACGCCAATGGCACTCGTCAGACTGCTGGACCGGCTCAGGGAAAAGGGGCTCGTGCGTCGCGAGCGCGACCCGAACGACAAACGCGCGCACCTGCTTTACCTGACGCAGGCGTCCGAGGCGAAGATCGACACGATCGTCGCCTTCGCGAACGTGACCGAGCGCGAAGCGCTGGCTGACCTCACGCCCGCCGAGCGGGCCGAGTTGTCGCGCCTGCTCGGCAAGGTACTGACGAACCTGACGCGTGCCGAAGCCGAATGTCCGGCACCGGTGCGCCGTACCGAGCAGGCCGGGCCGGAAGCATCGGAGGCATCGGAATAAGCCACAGTTTCGTCGCAGGTGCAGGAGACAACGCGGGCGAAGGGAGAACTTCGCACCGCCATAACGACAAGCGCAACGATCTACCAGAGGAATTACCGTGTCATCCCCCCAGAAGGCTGACGATCCGGGCAAGCACCGCGCGCTCGTCAGTGTGTCCGTCATGCTCGCGACGGTGTTGCAGACCCTTGACAGCACCATCGCCAACGTTGCCCTGCCGCATATGCAGGGCAGTCTTTCCGCCTCGCAGGACTCGATTACCTGGGTATTGACGTCCTATATCGTGGCGGCGGCCATTGCGACACCGCTTACCGGTACGCTCTGCGCCCGCTTTGGACGCCGACGCGTCTTCCTGTGGTCGGTCGCTGGCTTCACGATCGCATCGGCCTTGTGCGGCATGGCGCAATCACTCACGGAGATCGTGGCGGCGCGGCTGTTCCAGGGGATTTGCGGTGCGGCGCTCGTGCCGCTGTCGCAGGCGACCATGCTCGACATCAACCCGCCGCACAAGCACGGCTCGGCGATGGCGATCTTCGGCATGGGGGTGATGGTGGGGCCGATTCTCGGGCCCTCGCTTGGCGGCTGGCTCACGGATAGCTACAACTGGCGCTGGGTGTTCTACATCAACCTGCCCATCGGCCTGATCGCGTTCCTCGGCATTGCCGCCTATCTGAGAGAGCCACCGGAGCAGAAAGCCGGGAAGTTCGATGTGCTGGGCTTCGCCACCCTGAGTCTGTCCATCGGCCTGTTGCAGTTGCTACTCGACCGGGGCGAGCAACAGGACTGGCTGAACTCTACCGAGATCTGGCTGGAGATGCTCGGCGCCATCATCTGCTTCGCGTACTTCATCGTCCACACCTGGACGGCCGACGAGCATTCGTTCTTCGACCGCTCGTTGCTGCGCGACCGGAACTTCAACACGGGTGTCGTCTACATCTTCGTGGTCGGCATCATTCTGTATGCCACGCGCGCCCTGCTCCCGCCGATGCTGCAAAGCCTGTTCGGCTATCCCGCGATCCTGACCGGGCTGGTGACGGCACCGTCCGGCGCGGGAACCATGGTCGCCATGCTGATCGTCGGGCGGCTGGTCGGCAAGGTCGACGTTCGCTATCTGCTCGGCTTTGGCTTCGCGCTGACCGCCTATTCGCTGTACCTGATGGCCGGATACTCGCTCACGCTGCGTCCGTCGGACATCGTCTGGCCGGGGGTCATCCAGGGCTTCGGGCTCGGCTTCGTCTTCGTGCCGCTCACCACCGTGACGTTCGCCACGCTCCCCGGCACGCTACGCGCCGACGGCGCTGCGATCTACAGCCTGTCGCGCAACATCGGAAGCAGTATCGGCATCTCGGTAGTGCAGACGCTGCTCACGCAGAACACGCAGGTCAACCACGCGGTGCTCTCGGAATACATCACGCCATTCACGCAAGGCGTCGAGACTTACGTGCAGACGTACGGGGCGGCGGCAATGGCCGCGCTCAATGCCGAAGTGACCCGGCAAGCCGCCATGATCGCCTATCTGGACGATTTCAGACTCATGATGGGGCTCACGCTCGCCGTCATGCCACTGCTCTTCTTCATCCGCGTAAAAAAGAAGGCGCCCGGCGAAGTGGACGAGATGGTGCACGTAGCAGCAGACTGACGGCCTACGGCTTGACGCGGCGCGCGGGCGTCGCGCGCTGGTGGGGTTGACCTGGTTTGCGTGGCTTACGCGGCTTCGGCGCGATCCCGATGCGCGGGTCGCCGGCCAGCACGCGCGCCGTCAAATGCTGCGCCACGGCCTCGAACTCAGCGTCGGTCTGCGGCAAATACAACCACTTCCCCAGCACCGGATGCGGGCGCAACGCCGGCATCTCGGCCATCAGCGATTCATGGTGCTCGCGCGCCGTACACACGAGCAGTCCATCCCACGGCGCATCACGGTCAACGACGGCCAGACATTGCACGCCGTGCACGTAAGCGACATCGGCACCGAACATTTTCCGGAGCAGATAAGTCTCGTCGTTTTCGAACGGATCAAAAACCCAAAGCAGCGAATTGCGAATAGTTGACGGCACGGGCTATTTTCTAAAAAAAGACAATTGGTAAAATCATTTCAAAAAACTTTCGTCTAACGAAATTCATTCGGCACACTGATTACCCCCCCAGAAAAACGACAATTAATCAGAGCGCACAACCGCTTGCCAATATTTTGAAAATCAAGGCAAATATCTAACAAAATCATACGCCCGAATAAAAATCACACACAAGAAAACAACGCAACAAAAGGTAACACTCAACATTCAATTGTCTTTTCAGAGGCCGCAATTTATTTTAATGCCACGGGAGATTGCCAATAATTACGGGAGTGTGCCATGCACGCCTCACCGCTCAAGATTGCGTCTTGCTCTGTCCCTGTGCGTCGCTGCCCGCACCCGTTGCGGCCCCTGCTGTTAGCCGTCTCGCTCTGTGTGCCCGGCCTTGCCAAAGCGGCCTGTGACAATACCGCGCCCACCAGCGGCACAACCGTCACCTGTACCGGCACGGGCACACCGGTTAGCGCGGTCGCCGGCAGTACCAACGTGAGCGTGAACGTCACCAGCGGCAGCACCCTCTCGTTCACGAGAACGCAGCCCAACACGGCGGCCCTGAGCGTCGACACCTCCAGCACGATCACCAACGCCGGCACCGTCACGCTGACCGGCACCACAGCGACCGGTCGCGGCGCGGCCCTGCTGGGGTTGAACAACAGTAATACGCTCGTGAATACCGCAACGGGCGTGATTACCACCACCGGCGGCCAAAACGATGGCATGGCGATCAATGGCAATAATGGGTCGCTCACCAACAACGGCACCATCACGGTATCGGGCCCCGGCGCCTACGGCATGTCGGCCGCGTGGGGGCAAGCGTCCGGCCTCGGCCAGAACAGCACCTTCGTAAATACCGGCACCATAACCGCCAACGGGTCGGGCAGCCGGGCCATCAGCGTCGTCGGCGGGCAAAGCACCGTGACGAACTCGGGTACGTTGATTACCACGGGCGGCGTGGCGTCGAACCGTTCGTTCACCGTCTTCATGCAGGGTAATAACATTAACCTCACCAACAGCGGCTACATCGAGGCGCGTGGCGTGAACAGCGACGCCGTGGTGTCGAACACGGCCCAGGGGTTCACCTCGTCGATCGTGAACCAGGCGGGCGGACAAATCATCAGTCGGCAGGGCTTCGGCGTGCGCACGGTCAACGGCACGATCTCCATCACCAACGCCGGACTGATCCAGAGCGACGTGGGCACCGCCATCGCCATGAACCCGGCGGCGCGCTCCAACACGCTCACACTGCAAACCGGCTCGCAAATCATCGGCACGGCAGACGGTGGCGCGAGCGCCGTCAGCCAACTGATCCTGCAAGGCACCGGCACTGCAAGCAACCCTTTCGTCAACTTCGGCACCCTGCTCGCACAGGGCAGCCAATGGACGTGGAGCGGCAGCGGCAATTTCACGAACGCGCAGATCCAGAGCGGCATCTTCAATCTGACCGGCACCCTCGGCGGCGCGACAACGACCGTGGCATCCGGCGCAACGCTGACCGGCACAGGCACCCTCACGGGCAACGTCATCAATCAGGGCACGATGCATCCGGGCGACGGGGCCGGTAACGGGACACTCACGCTCGTGGGCAACTACACGGGACAGAACGGCACGCTCGCCATCGATACCGCGTTGGGTGACGACAGCTCCCGCGTGGCGCCGCTCACCGTCAGCGGCGGGACGATGAGCGGCAACACCACCGTTGCCGTGAACAATCTGGGCGGGCTCGGCGGGCTGACCACCGGCAACGGCATCCCGATGGTGCAGGCCGTGGGCGGTGCAACGTCAAGCGCATCGGCCTTCGCGCTTGGCGGCACCGTCAGCGCCGGCGCCTACACCTACTACCTGTATAAGGGCGGCACGACACCGGGCAGCGAGCAGAGTTGGTATCTGCGCTCTACGGTGCCAGCCACAACGCAGGTCACCACTGTCGATCCGGTCACTGGCACGACGCTCACCACAATGGAGCAGCCGGTCCCGGCCACAGGCAGCCCGGCCGTGAATCCGGTGGGCAGCGACCCGGTGCCGATCTACCGCGTCGAAGTCCCCGTGTATTCGATCATGCCGGAGCTGGCACGCACGGCAGGATTCGCGCAACTGGGGACATTTCACGAACGGCAGGGACAGCAAGGACTGCTCGACGAGCGCGGGTGGTTGACGAACGGCTGGGTACGCGTGTGGGGACAAACCGAACAACTTCGCGCCAAAGGTGACGTCACACCGCAGTTCGACGGCAATATCGGCGGTGTGCAACTTGGGCACGATGTCTTCGCAAGCCGCGCCGATAGCGGGCACCGCGATCACGTTGGCATTCTGGGTGGCTGGACCCGCGCGTCCGGCGACGTTCAGGGTCTGGCGCTCGGCGCACCCAGCACGCAAGCCGGGTCGCTCGGGCTCGATATGTATAGCGCGGGCCTTTACTGGACCCATGTGATGCCCGGCGGGGCATACACCGATGCCGTGGCGCTGGCGTCGGCGCTGCAATATCAGACGCGGCCCGCAAGTGGTCTGAATCGGGACGTGAACGGCCGGGCGCTGGCCGCCTCGCTAGAGACAGGCTGGCCCATCCCCCTCACCTCGACGCTCGCTCTCGAGCCACAGGCGCAGATCATCTTTCAACACCAGTCGATCAACGATTTGAACGACAGCATCTCCAGCGTGACGTTCGGTAACACGAACAGTTGGCTCGCCCGTGTGGGCGCGCGGCTCGAGGGCAACTACGACGGCGCACGCGGCCTGCTGCGTCCGTACCTCCTGTTCAATCTGCTGCACGCTTTCGGCAGCGAGGGCCGCGTCGTCTTCGGCGGCACAACGCCCATCGTCACCAACGCCAACAGCACATCGGCGCAGTTCGGCATCGGCATGGCAGGACGCTTCAACAAGTCCGCCAGTGTGTATGCCACGCTCGCCTATCTCACCCAACTCGACAATACCCGCCAGCAGAGTGTCTCGGGAACGCTCGGTCTGCGCTGGACCTGGTAGCGTCATCGCACAACGTCCTCCCGCATCATCCACCGGCTGCGGCCCTCAGCGGCGGCACGTCGGGACGCGGGTCCGGGACCGACATCGCCGTCTCCGGCGTGTATCGCATGCAGCGATTCCGCCCGGCCGCCTTCGCCTGATACAGCGCACGATCCGCTCGCTGCACCAGCGACGACAACTCGCCGCGCGAGCGCTCATCGCAGGCGATGCCAATGCTCACCGTGGCCGCCACCGTTTCTCCCTGCACCGTGCGCCCCGAGCGCTCGAAAGCTTCGCGCACCCGCTCGGCAATGGTTTGTGCCTCCGTCGCGCCGACCCCCGGCAGGAACAGGGCGAACTCCTCACCGCCGTAGCGGCCGAAAATGTCGTCCGATCGAAGTTGCTGAGACGCCGTGCGGGCGAACAACAACAGCACCGTGTCGCCGAACGGATGCCCGTACGTATCGTTGATGCGCTTGAAGTGATCCAGATCCAGCAGCAGCAAGGCCACCGGCGTGCGCGCCGCACTATGCCGGCGCATCTGCTCACGCGCAAGACGCGTGAATTCCGGGCGATTGAACGCCTGTGTCAGGCCATCGCGCGTGGCGGCACGGTGCAGTGCGATTTCCGAACGCTCCTTGCCCAGCGAGACCATCAGGAAGCTCGCCACAACGATCAGCACCAGCATTTCCGTGGTCGCCACCTGCGGGCCGAACCATGTCAGAAACTGTGAATCGGCCGGCCCGAGCCATACCAGCGCCACCGCCCGTACCGCGTAGAACGACCCATGCAACACCGCGACCACGGCCAGCACGACACTGCTCGGCAAGCGAGCGCCCGCGGCCTGCCAGAACTCCTTCGCCGCCATGAGGCTGTAAAACGCCAGCAAGGAGAAGAACAGGACACCCCCACTCCACGCATCGAGCGGCCGGGCGAACAGCCATGTCCCCCACAGCAGCACCGCCGGGCCACCGAACACCGCGACCCACTGCACGCTGCGCGCATAGAAGCGGCGGGCACCGCTCCACACCATCGCGAAGGCAAGCGTCGCCATGGCGTTGCCCAATGGATAGAGCACCGCGAGCCGCGAGCTTCGCTCGGCGAGCAAATAGAGGATGGGAGAGAACGTAGCGAGCAGGAAGGCCAGACTCCACCAGCGCGGAGACTCGGCTTCATCACGACGCAAGGCATCGAGCATGAACAGGATGCCTGTCGCAATGCTCAGCAGGAAAGTCACAAACTGTAGTGTCGGCAGGTCTAACGCCGGCAGCGACAAACCAAGAGCCATGGCCCCGTCCCCCGTACACGCCGCAAATCCTCGGGCATGGCCACTCGGAACGCGATGCGCAGTTTGAAACACGGGGTAATGAAAACCTGTCTGAGAGATCAGCGGTTCGTTATTCGGTATGGAAAGTCTGGCAGCGGCCTGCGCACCGTATGCGGTACACCGTCTGGCCGCCCCGGTCCGGCCATCGGTTTCTCAAAGGAAGTCCCGCACAACGTTCCTGAGCGCGCCGCCCTTGCGGCACTATCGGTCACGTGCCACTACGCGCGATGCCGGAATTCCCGGAATTCAGCGTTGCTCCATACCCATGGGGCGGGATTCTAGCACGCCATTTTGAGAGGACAACCGGTAGTCTGGACTCCCACCTTACGGCGCCTCCACTTCCCTCACATTTCCTGCCGACGCCGCGCCGACAACGCGCCCGCCGTCTGGATCACGAGATCGGCAAAGCGTCGCTCATCGCGCTCGGCGTTCCAGCGCACTCGCGGCACCGCGATGTTGATCGCGCCGATGGCCCTGCCGTCCTGATTCACCACCGCCGCCGCCGTCGAAATGTCGCCCATGAAGTACTCGTCCTCCGTGTGCGAATAGCCTTGCTTGCGGATGCGCGCCAGCCGTTCCCTGATCTTGCGCGGCTGCGCCACGGTCGCCGGTGTGAACTGTACGAGATTCGTGCGCGCGAGAATGTCGTCGATCTCGGCATCGTCGAGCGTGGCGAGCATCGCCAGGCCCGGCGCCGTGCAATACGCCGGCAAGCGCGAACCGACAATGACATTCGCATTGAACACGCTGCGACTCACGATACGCAGGACAAACACAATGTCCGTGTCGAGGCGCACCGTCAGGTTGGTGGCCTCCTCCGTCTCTGCCGCCAGTTGCTGGAGATAGGGCGCCGCACGACTCACCAGTTCGTTCGAGACGAGATAGTGATACGTGAAGTCGAGCAGCTTCGGCGAGAGTTCATACTTCTTGCTCTGCGGATCCTTGAGCAGGTAGCCCAATGCCGAAAGCGTGAAGGTGAAGCGCTGCGCCGCGCTGATGTCGAAGCCCGTGGCCGCGGCAATTTCGGAGAGCGAAAGATGACGCTTCGACCCGTCGAACGCGGTCAGCACCTTCATCGCCTTTTCGACGGACTGGACGTAAAGCGTGGAATCGGCCGCCGACGCAATGGCGGCCGGCATCTCGGTGTCGGCGGCCGCTTTGGCACGGGTGCGGGGAGTTTTGGTGGTGGCCAAGATCGTTATGGAATGGGGCAGACAGAGCGAGATTATCTCATAAAAATAAGAGCATATCTTATGCCAATAACCACCGAAACCTCGTCATCGCATTGCATGACGGTGCCGCCGCCCTGCCCGCATGCACACATCACTTTGCCGCCGTCATCTCCCAAGCCCCACCGGTATCGCGTGAGAGCAGATGCTTGCGGATGCGCTCTGACGGTGTGGTCTCGAAG
>NZ_JAELTP010001018.1 GCF_016428915.1 Pandoraea sp. ASV26 | reverse complement strand
CCCCCCCCCCCCCCCCCCCCCCCCCCCCCCCCCCCCCCCCCCCCCCCCCCCCCCCCCCCCCCCCCCCCCCCCCCCCCCCCCCCCCCCCCCCCCCCCCCCCCCCCCCCCCCCCCCCCCCCCTTTTCACCCCCCCCCCCCCCCCCCCCAACACCCCACCACACGGTTCGTCGGCAGCGTCAGATGTGTATAAGAGACAGCGCAAGCGTCGTGAAGCAAAGAAAAACGCCGCAGGGACCGTTGCATGGCACCTGCGGCGTTTCTCATTGGCGACGGACTATCGACCCGTTGCCGGTGGGACGTCGTTCAGACATCGTTCAAACGTC
>NZ_JAELTP010001017.1 GCF_016428915.1 Pandoraea sp. ASV26 | reverse complement strand
ATTCGATCAGGTCGGCCAGCGCGCCATAGGCCTCGCTGTGGTTGGCCTGAAGGTGATCGAGCGCTGCGTCGATGGCCGGCTGGTTGCCGGTGCGCAGCACGCGCGTGAGCAACGTGTCGAGCTGGGCCTGTCTCTTATACACATCTGACGCTGCCGACGAACCGTGTGGTGGGTTGTTGTCGGGGGGGGGGGGGGGAGTGAAAAGGGGGGGGGGGGGGGGGGGGGGGGGGGGGGGGGGGGGGGGGGGGGGGGGGGGGGGGGGGGGGGGGGGGGGGGGGGGGGGGGGGGGGGGGGGGGGGGGGGGGGGGGGGGGGGGGGGGGGGG
>NZ_JAELTP010001016.1 GCF_016428915.1 Pandoraea sp. ASV26 | reverse complement strand
GGCCGCTGCCACGGCGGCAGCGAGTGCGGCGGCGGGGGGACGTCCTGTCTTGCCGCGTGGCGCCTATGCCTCTGGCACGAGTCGTGGCGATGCGCTGCGCATGACGGAGTTCGTGCGCGCCGAGCCCTGTCTCTTATACACATCTGACGCTGCCGACGAACCGTGTGGTGGGTTGGTGTGGGGGGGGGGGGGGGGGGTAAAAAGGGGGGGGGGGGGGGGGGGGGGGGGGGGGGGGGGGGGGGGGGGGGGGGGGGGGGGGGGGGGGGGGGGGGGGGGGGGGGGGGGGGGGGGGGGGGGGGGGGGGGGGGGGGGGGGGGGGGGGGG
>NZ_JAELTP010001015.1 GCF_016428915.1 Pandoraea sp. ASV26 | reverse complement strand
CCCCCCCCCCCCCCCCCCCCCCCCCCCCCCCCCCCCCCCCCCCCCCCCCCCCCCCCCCCCCCCCCCCCCCCCCCCCCCCCCCCCCCCCCCCCCCCCCCCCCCCCCCCCCCCCCCCCCCCCCTCTTCACCCCCCCCCCCCCCCCCCACACCCACCCACCACACGGTTCGTCGGCAGCGTCAGATGTGTATAAGAGACAGGTGCTGTCAATTGTTAGCGTAGGAGCCCCGCTCTGGTTCGCGTGGATCGCGACAAAGCAAATTCAGCAACGCTTCAAACTCGCAGAAGACTATGCGTTCAAAGCGTCTGTCGCAAAGGCGTACGAG
>NZ_JAELTP010001014.1 GCF_016428915.1 Pandoraea sp. ASV26 | reverse complement strand
CCCCCCCCCCCCCCCCCCCCCCCCCCCCCCCCCCCCCCCCCCCCCCCCCCCCCCCCCCCCCCCCCCCCCCCCCCCCCCCCCCCCCCCCCCCCCCCCCCCCCCCCCCCCCCCCCCCCCCCCCTTTTCCCCCCCCCCCCCCCCCCCCCCACCTCCCCACCACACGGTTCGTCGGCAGCGTCAGATGTGTATAAGAGACAGGTCCCGAGCCGCGCTGCGGATAACCGCAGCACAGATAGCCCGGCGGCAGCACCGTCTGCACGCCCACGTGCCAGAGCATGGCCTGCGTGGCCAGTCCGACCTGCGAGAACAGGCGCTCCGAGCCGCA
>NZ_JAELTP010001013.1 GCF_016428915.1 Pandoraea sp. ASV26 | reverse complement strand
CCCCCCCCCCCCCCCCCCCCCCCCCCCCCCCCCCCCCCCCCCCCCCCCCCCCCCCCCCCCCCCCCCCCCCCCCCCCCCCCCCCCCCCCCCCCCCCCCCCCCCCCCCCCCCCCCCCCCCCCCCTTTCCACCCCCCCCCCCCCCCCCCACACCAACACACCACACGGTTCGTCGGCAGCGTCAGATGTGTATAAGAGACAGCTGGAACTCGCCGTCGAGATACAGCGTGGTGCGCTTGGACAGCATGTAGTGCGTGCTCAGGTTGTAAATGTGCCAGCGTCCACCCATGCCGACCGAGTAGGTGTAGCCACCGCCCACGCTCCACGC
>NZ_JAELTP010000111.1 GCF_016428915.1 Pandoraea sp. ASV26 | reverse complement strand
CGCGACTATCTGACCGGCGCGCTCTCACGCAAGCATTTCGACCTGCTGGCGCGTCAGGAGATGGCGCGCGCGCTGGTCCGCAGTTGGCCGCTCTCGATCGTGGTCATCGATCTCGATCACTTCAAGCAGATCAACGACACGCACGGCCACGCCGGCGGCGACACGGTGCTGCGCGAGTTCGTGAAGCTGGTGCGCGACAGCCTGCGCGAAGGCGATGTCTTCGGGCGATTGGGGGGAGAGGAATTCGCGATCTTGCTGCCGGGCACGGACACGCCCGGTGCCATTCGCATTGCCGAGCGGCTGCGCACGCAGGCGAGCCGTCATCTGGTGGCCGGTCCGTTCGGCGTGTGCCATTACACGCTCAGCGGTGGCGTGGCGACGTGGCACGAGCATGAAAGCCTCGAGGCACTGTGCATGCGGGCCGACCGCGCGCTGTATGCCGCCAAGATCTCCGGACGCAACCTCGTGCTCTCCGACGTTCTCCCGAGCGACGAGACGGCGTCCGAGGCGGGCTGAGTCAGCGCCGCCGTCCTGTTCGTCGTCACACTGTCATGCGCTCACGTCGTCGCAGCGTTCCGGCTCAAACGCCTGAGCCGTCCCCCGCATCGCCAAAGAACTCGCGGTGCATGCGCGCCACATACGCCGTCAGATTCGGATGAAGCTCAATCTCGTCGCGCAGTGTCATGCGGAAATTCGGCGACGCGGCGCTCGCGATGAAACCGAAGGCCGTCGCGTCGGCGCCGCACGGGGCGTCCCCGAAAAAATAAGGCTTGTCGCCAAGCAGTTGTGCCGCGGCCTGTGCGCCACGCCTGAGCAGTTGCGCCTGCTCCGGTGGCGTATAGCGTCCGGTGCCTTGCCCGTGGAGCGTGCCCCGGACCTTGCGACGGATGAACGCCTGCGCAAGCGGACGCACCGGCCACGGAATCACCTTGAAGAACGAAGCGGGTCCTTTGGCGAAATTTTCGTCGTCGCACCAGCGGGCCTGCACCACATGCCAATAGAAGTGATCCTCCAGCGCCTTCTCGAACATCCACGCGGCGCCCCGTTGTTCGGGCGAGAGGCCTGCGTCGAAATCGAATCCGTACTTGCGTTCGATGTGCAGCCGGATCAGCGTCGAGTCGGCCACGATCTCGCCATCGTCATCGATATAGGGCAGCTTGCCCTTGGGCGCACGCCGAAAACCGCCGCGATTCGTCTGATACGGCAATCCGGCAAGCTTGAGCAGCATTTCCGCCTTGACGACGAACGGGCTGGCGTCCGGCAGCCCGAATGCCGGGCCGAAGGTGTACAGAGTCAACATCGAGGGCAGGCTCCTGAGCGATGGGGATGGCGCAGAGTATTACACGCGGCGGCCTGGGCGGCGACCCCGGGGAGCGCACGGGTCCACGTCACTCGCGCACTGTGATTTTATACAGTATCATGTCCCCCAATCGAGGAATGTCTAATGGAAATCATCGACTGGGATCAACTGGCGCTGCGCGCCGCTGAGCGCGACCTTGCCGGTATCGTGCATGAGATCGCCGCGCGCTACGCGCAGCAACGCCTGAGCGCGGCACAGGGCGCGTCATCGCTCGCCGGTGTCGTGGCGCACAGCGCGAGCACACCGAACGAAGCCCATGAACCGGGTGAGGCCGCAGCGACCAGGGTGCCGGACTGGCGCACGCTCGTGGCCATCGCCGATGAGGCAGAGGCCGATATCGGGCTGCACGCGCGTCATGAGCCGTGGGTGCTCGCGCGTGTGCTGCGTCTGCCCGGCGACGACGCCTTGCGCCGCGGCGGAGAACTGCCGTCGCTCGATGCGCCCGTCGATCTGCACTGGCCGGATGCCCCGGCACCCGCTGTCTTTCGCGCCATCGTTGCCGCATTCGCCGACGACAACCTGCATGACCTGCATGGCGACGACGCCACGCCGTTCACGGCCCAGCCGTCCGTGCGCGCCACCGCCGCGCGAGCGCAGGGTTCAAACAGCCCGGCATGTGCGGCCTGAGAACCGCCGGAAATCCCAAGGTCAACGAGGTTCACGAAGTGTCTGAAATCGCCGTCGAGGACGCCAACGCGCAAGGCATCTCCGAGGTCATGGACCCGGACGCGCTCGCCCGCTCCCTTTGCGCGCCGATGGTCTTCGTCGATCTGGAGACGACCGGCGGCAACGCGCTCAACGACCGCATCACGGAAATCGGCGTGGTCGAAGTCGGCCCGCATGGAATCGAACAGTGGAGCACCCTGCTCGATCCGGCCGAACCGATTCCCCCGTTCATCCAGCAATTGACCGGAATCACCAACGAGATGGTGCGCGGCCAGCCGTCGTTCGAGACGCTGGCCCACGGACTGGCGGAGCGTCTGCACGGCAAGCTGTTCGTCGCTCACAACGCGCGCTTCGACTACGGCTTTCTCAAGAACGAATTCCGGCGGGCCGGCATCAGCTTTCAGGCAGACGTTCTTTGCACGGTGCGTCTGTCGCGTCTGCTGTTCCCATCCGCAGCACGCCACGGACTGGACGCCCTGATTGCACGCTTCGGCCTCGCGCCGCTGGGCCGTCACCGCGCACTCGCCGACGCCGATCTGCTGTGGCAGTTCTGGCAGAAGCTCCACACGATTTACGCGCCCGAGCTAATCGAGCAAGCGGTACAACGCGTGACCAAACGCTCGAGCCAGCCGCCGCAGTTGCCGGATGAAGCGATCGATGCCCTGCCGGACGGCCCCGGCGTGTACCTCTTCTACGGCGAAGGCGACACCTTGCTTTACGTCGGCAAGAGTGTCGATATCCGGTCGCGCGTGCGCTCGCACTTCTCCAGCGATCATCAGGTCGCGAAGGATCTGCGCATCTCGCAGGAAATCCGGCGCGTCGAAGTGCGCCGCACGACGGGCGAGCTTGGCGCGTTGCTCCTGGAGTCGCAATTGGTCAAGCAATTGCAGCCGGTGCATAACCGCTTGCTGCGCCGCGCGTCGAATCTCTACAGTTGGCAACTCACGCCGGATAGCGACACCCCGCAACTCGTCAGCGCGAAGACCGTCGACTTCGCCTGCGCCGACGGCTTGTACGGCAGCTTCTCGTCACGCGCCAGCGCGCAGAGCGCACTTCGCGCGCTAGCCGACGAGCATCGTCTGTGTTGTGCGCAACTCGGGCTGGAGAAGGCGGTGGCCGGACGTCCGTGTTTCGGCTATCAGGTCAAGCGATGCGACGGCGTGTGCGTTGGCGAAGCGCCGCTCGCCGCACACACCGAGCGGGTTCGCGAAGCCCTCACCACGTTGCGGTTGGACACCTGGCCCTACGACGGCCCCATCGCCATCGAAGAACGCGGCACGGGGACTGGCGCGGTTGACGTCGAATACCATGTCATCGACCGTTGGCAGTATCTCGGCAGCGTGACGTCGCGCGAGGCGCTCGACGCGCTACTCGACAACATGCCTGCGGTGACGGGTTTCGATCCCGACATCTACCGCCTGCTGGGACGACGCCTCGCCGCTTCCCGGCAGGCCAGCGATCCGGCCGCGCTCGACACGGCGGCAACGCCGTCGTCAGGCGAGGCACCGACACCGGTGCGCCGTCCTCACTCGCCGCTTGTCGTTCTGCCATTGACCCGCCCGTCGTTTCGCCTGAGTCAGGTCGAACCGCCGCAAGCGGTGCCGAAGCAACGCAGCGTGGCATTGTTGCGCCGCCGCCCACCGCGCCCCGAAGACCCGGCACAATTTCGTCTACCGTTCGACGCATACGACACACACGACGTGCCCAAGTCGTCTGATTCACCCGACTCGTACTGACGTGTACTGACCCGGCGGGGCCGGATATCGATCCGATTTGTCCCCGCCCGCGTCGCCATCACCTTTACCGCTACGGCTCCCGCTACCGTTACCACGCCGGGCACCAAGCCTTCTGCAACGGCCTTCCCGAGCCGTCCAAACACCCGGCATCGCCCCTTCGCACGTGCGCAACGCTCACGCGCGCGCCGCCCGTCAATTTATTTCTCCCCCGCGTCCACCTAGGCAAAACCCTCCTTTGCACGCCAGGGAATGAGCATATAAATATTAAGTATTTGCAAGACGCATGCTCAAGGCCGAAGAATACGCAATCCGAATACAAACGGCATTGCGACATCGGCGCCCTGGGTGTCGTCGATGACTGGGGTTCCGGCGCGTGGGGTACGCGTCAGCGCCTCGTCCCCACACAGAGCCAGATGGAATTACGCCAACTCGAAGCCTTCGCGGCGGTCATGTCGACCGGTAGCATCACTGCTGCCGGGCGTCTGCTCGGGCGCTCGCAGCCGGCCATCACGCGGATGATTCAGGAGCTGGAAGGCGAAATCGGCTACGCCCTTTTTGCCCGCAGCGGTCCTCGTGTCACGCCGACCGAGCAAGGCTTTCTGCTGTTCGAAGACGTCGAGCATGTGCTCGCCGGCTTGCAGCAGATCCGCGCCCGCGCCGACGAAATCGCACGCGGTCAAAGCCGCCCGTTGCATGTCGCCGCCACGTCGGCGCTGGCCGCCGGTCTCGTGCCTGCCGCCCTTGCCCTGCCGGGACTCGCCCGCGACACCGCCCAGATCCAGATGCGCAGCACATCGCCCGAGCAGGTCGTGCATGCCGTGCTCACGGGGGCGGCCGATATCGGCGTCACCAGCCTGCCGCTCGAGCATCGCGGCATTGTTGTGCACTGGATCGGCGAGTCGGCTTGCGTGGCCGCCGTGCGCAGCGACGACCCGCTGGCCAGTCACGACCGCCTGCCGCTCGCCGCGTGTGTGGGCCGTCGCATCATCACCATGCAGAACCCGTACCGGCTGCGCCGCCGCCTCGATCAGGCGTTCGCGCAGGCCGGTGTGGCACCGGTCGGCCTCATCGAGACCAATGCCTCGATCAATGCGATGACGGCCGTTCGCGCAGGACTCGGCGTTGCCGTGCTCGAACCGGTGACCGCCTACGGCTTGCCGCTCGCCGATGTTGCCGTGCGTCCGATCGACGCCAACATTCCGTTCTTCTTCGGTGTCATTACCCGCGACGCGCGCGAACCCTCGCCCGCCGCACTCGCTTTCGTCAGTGCGCTTGCCGACGCCGCGCGCCACCTGCTGCCCGATTTCGCGCAGCGCGCCGCTGCCGAACACGCTCAAGTCTTGCAGTCGCTCTATGGCGACTTGCCCGCTCCCAAGGAAGCTCTGTCGTCATGACCCAGTCCCCGACATCCGCCATCGGCCTGCCAGCGCTCGAAGCGCGCCTGCGTCAGGACCTCGCCTGGCTCGAACTGCCCGCCAGGCATTGGGTGCCCGAGCGCACGCACAACGGCCAGCCCGTGATCGACGTCGCCATCATCGGCGGCGGCATGGCCGGTCTTGCCGCCGCCGCATCGCTCACGCACCTCGGTGTCGGCGCCGTGATCTTCGATCAGTCGCCGCGCGGCTTCGAGGGCCCATGGGCCACCACGGCGCGCATGGAAACCCTGCGCTCGCCCAAGCAACTCACCGGCCCCGCGCTCGGCTTGCCGGCACTGACCTTCCGCGCATGGTTCGAAGCGCAGTTCGGTCTCGACGCGTGGGACGCCCTCGACAAGATCCCGCGTCTGCAATGGATGGATTACCTGCGCTGGTATCGCGACGTGCTCGCCATCGACGTGCGTAACGACCATCGCATCACCGCCGTAACACCGCTCGGCGCAGACGGTCTCGTCGCGCTGTCGGTCACGTCGCCCGCGGGGGAACAGACCGTCTACGCCCGCCATGTGGTGCTCGCCACCGGCCGCGACGGCCTCGGCGGCCCGACCGTGCCGGCCTTCGCGCGTGAATTGCCGCGTCGCTTCTGGGCGCACTCGTCCGACGTGATGGACTATGCAACGCTGCGCGGCAAGCGCGTCGGCGTGATCGGTGCCGGGGCCTCGGCCATGGATAGCGCCGCCACCGCCCTCGAAGCCGGTGCGGCCAGCGTCGACCTGCTCATTCGCCGCGCCGACATTCCGCGCATCAACAAGGGCAAGGGCGCGGGCAACCCGGGCCTCACGCACGGTCACGTCAACCTGCCGGACGAGTGGAAGTGGCGCATTCGTCACTATGTGAACGTGCAACAGGTTCCGCCGCCGCGCGGCAGCACGCTGCGCGTCTCGCGTCACGACAATGCGCGCTTCAACCTCGGCGCACCGATTCTCGACGTCACGCCGGTGGGCGACGAACTGTACGTGCGCACCGCAAAGGGCACTTTCGTGCTCGACTTCCTCGTCTTCGCGACCGGCTTTCGCATCGATATCGAAGGTCGTCCGGAGTTCGCCGCGTTCTCGAAGTTCGTGCGCAAGTGGAGCGACCGCTACACGCCTGCCCCGGGAGATGAAGACATTGAACTGTCCGACTCGCCCGACCTCGGTCCCACCTTCGAATTCCTCGAAAAGACACCCGGCGCCTGCCCCGGGCTGGAGCGCATCCATTGCTTCTGCGCACCGGCCACGCTCTCGCACGGCGCGGTCTCGGGCGACATCCCGGCCGTGAGCGAGGGCGCGAAGCGTCTGGCACAAGGGCTCGCGGGCACGTTCTACCGTGAAGATGTCGAGCATCACTACAACAACATGCAGACGTACGCCGAGCCCGAAGTCTATGGCGACGAATGGACGCCTGCCCCGCCGCCGCCCGCACTGGAGGGCGAAAACGCCGTGAAGGGCAAGGAGCGCATCGCATCATGACCGCCTGGATCCTGCGCCGCGCGCTGCAAGCGGTGTTCGTGGTGTGGCTGATGACACTGATCGTGTTCGTCGGCCTGCACGCGATCGGCAATCCCGTCGACATCCTGATCGGTCAGGACGTCGATCAGGTCGACCGCGCGCGCATCATCGCGCAGCTCGGCCTCGACCAGCCGTTGTGGCGTCAGTACCTGTCGTTCCTCGGCGGTGCCCTGCACGGCGAACTGGGCAACAGCTTCGTCTACAACGTGCCGGCCATCCAGTTGATTCTGCAACGCCTGCCCGCCACGCTGGAGCTGGCGTTCGCGGCACTCATTCTGGCGGTGTTCATCGGCATTCCGCTGGGTCTTTTCGCCGGCCTCTACCCGCGCAACCCGATCTCGAAGCTGCTGATGACCGGCAGCATCGTCGGCTTCTCGCTGCCGACGTTCTGGGTCGGGCTCATGCTCATCATGTTCTTCTCGGTGCATCTGGGCGTGCTGCCCGCGAGCGGCCGTGGCGAGACGGTGAGCGTGTTCGGCGTGCAATGGTCGTTCCTGACGGTTGACGGCCTGCGTCACCTGATTCTGCCCGCGCTCAATCTGGCACTGTTCAAGATCTCGCTGGTGCTGCGTCTGACGCGTGCCGGGGTGTCTGAAGTGCTGCCTCAGGACTTCGTGAAATTCGCCCGCGCCAAGGGGCTTTCGCCGCTGCGTGTGGTGGTCATGCACGTGCTGCGCAATACGCTGATTCCGCTCGTGACGGTGCTCGGCCTCGAGTTCGGCTCGACGATCGCGTTCGCGGTGGTCACGGAAAGCGTGTTCTCGTGGCCCGGCGCCGGCAAACTCATTCTCGACAGCATCAACTCGCTCGACCGCCCCGTGATCGTGGCGTATCTCATCGTCGTGGTGTGCCTGTTCGTGTC
This sequence comes from Pandoraea sp. ASV26, assembly GCF_016428915.1. GTDB lineage: Bacteria > Pseudomonadota > Gammaproteobacteria > Burkholderiales > Burkholderiaceae > Pandoraea. The sequence goes on along the minus strand of NZ_JAELTP010000111.1, from coordinate 8,557 downwards.
GCTCAACCTGATCGTGGACGTGCTCTACAAGTGGCTCGATCCGCGTGTGCGCGTGGAGGCCGCTGCCTGATGTCGTCGAACCTGTCTCCCAACGGCACCCCCGCCCCGACGCTCGCGCCCGAGCCGGTGCCCATGCATCGCGAGTCGCCCTGGCAACAGGGCTTGCGTGAGTTCGTCCGCTCGAAGAGCGCGGTGCTTGGCCTCGTCGTGCTCGTCGTGCTGATCGTCGCCGCCGTCGCTGCGCCGTGGATCACGCCGCAGAATCCGTATGACCTGTTGCAGCTCGACGTGATGGATGCGCGTCTGCCGCCCGCCACGGCCAACGGCGCCGCGACCTATACGTACTGGCTCGGCACCGACGGTCAGGGCCGCGACCTGCTCTCCGGCATCATCTACGGGCTGCGTATCAGTCTGGGCGTCGGTGTCGGCTCGGCGCTCATCGCCGGCATTCTCGGCACGATTCTGGGACTGGTCGCCGCCTACGCGGGCGGACGCGTCGACGCCGCCATCATGCGTCTGGTCGATCTGCTGCTGTCGTTCCCGTCGATTCTCGTGGCGCTGATGATCCTCGCCTACGTAGGCAAAGGCATCGGCAACGTGGTGCTCACCCTCGTCGTGCTCGAGTGGGCCTACTTCGCCCGCACGGCACGCGGGCAAGCGCTCGTGGAATCGCGCCGCGAGTATGTGGAAGCCGCGCGTTGCCAGGCGCTTCCGAACTGGCGCATCGTGCTCGGTCACATTCTGCCGAACTGCTTGCCGCCGCTCATCGTCGTGGGCTCGCTGCAAGTCGCACGCGCCATCACGCTCGAAGCCACGCTGTCGTTCCTGGGTCTGGGGGTGCCGATCACCGAGCCGTCGCTCGGCCTGCTCATCGCCAACGGTTATCAGACGATGCTGTCCGGCGAATACTGGATCAGTCTGTATCCGGGCCTCGCGCTGCTCATCACGGTCGTCGCCATCAATCTCGTGGGCGACCGCCTGCGCGACGTGTTCAATCCAAGGTTGCAGAAATGAGCGGCGCCGTGTCCTCCCCCTCCCCCCTCACGCTGGAAGTGCGCAATCTGCGCACACAGTTCATCACGCGCGCCGGCACGCTGCCCGCCGTGGACGACGTGTCGTTCTCGCTGCCGCCGGGTCACATCATGGGACTCGTCGGCGAGTCGGGATCGGGCAAGTCGGTGACCGGCTTCTCGATCATGGGACTGGTCGATGCCCCGGGCCGCATCGTCGGCGGCGAAGTGCTGTTTCAGGGGCGCGATCTGACGAAGCTGTCGGCGGCCGAGCTGCGCCACCTGCAAGGCAATCGCATCGCGATGATCTTTCAGGACCCGATGATGACGCTCAACCCGGTGTTGCGCGTCGACGTGCAGATGATCGAAGCCGTGCGCGCCCATCAGCGCGTGTCGAAGGCCCAGGCGCGCGAACTCGCTCGCGACACCCTCGGCATGATGGGCATTCCGAGCCCGGACGAGCGTCTGCGCGCCTACCCGCATCAACTCTCCGGCGGCATGCGTCAGCGCGTGGCGATCGCCATCGCCATGCTGCATCGCCCCGATCTGATCATTGCCGACGAGCCGACCACGGCGCTCGACGTCACGATTCAGGCGCAGATCCTGTCCGAAGTGCAAAAGCTCGCACGTCAGCACGGCACAGCGCTCATCTGGATTACGCACGACCTGTCGGTGGTGGCGGGCCTGGCCGATACGCTCGCCGTGATGTACGCGGGGCGCATCGTCGAACAAGGCACCGTCGACGCCGTGCTCGATGCCCCGCAACACCCGTACACGTCGGGCCTCATCGGCAGCCTGCCCAGTCTGAACAAACGCGGCCAGCGTCTGCGCCAGATTCCCGGCATGACGCCGAATCTGCTCGCCATGCCGGCCGGATGCGCCTTCGCGTCGCGATGCGCTTATGCGAGTGCCGCCTGCGCTGAGCGTCCCGAGATGACGCAAACGTCGCCGGGCCGGCTCGTGCGCTGCTTCCACCCGGGCGCCGCCTTGCAAAAGGAGATGGTATGAATACGCCGCTGCCGCAAAGCCAGCCTGCCGGCCCCGGCTACGGCAAATCGAACAGCCCGAGCGCTACGCTGCCCGCGCCCATCGTGGCGTTGCGTGGCGTGAGCAAGCGTTTTGGCGAGCGCCACGTCGGCCCGGCCGGACGCCTGCTCGAGCGCGTCGGTCTCGCGCATCCGCCGGCCGTCGTGCGGGCGGTCGATAACGTCGATCTCATCGTGAAGCCGGGCGAGGTCGTAGGTCTGGTGGGCGAGTCGGGTTGCGGCAAGTCCACGCTCGGGCGCATGCTCGCGGGTCTGCTCAGGCCATCGTCGGGCGAGGTACAGATTCACGGCCGTCCGGCCGAGTCGCTCTCCGCGCAGGAACAACGCGATGCACGCCTGAAGATCCAGATGATCTTTCAGGACCCGTACGCGAGTCTGAATCCGCGCTTGCGGGTCGATCGCATCGTCGGTGAAGGCGCGCTCGTGCATGGCCTGACCGATCGCGCGGGCTTCGACGACTACGTGAGCGCCCAGTTGCAGCGCGCCGGGCTCGATCCGGCGCTGCGCCATCGCTATCCGCACCAGTTCAGCGGCGGGCAGCGGCAGCGTATCGGCATCGCCCGTGCACTGGCCGTCGCCCCCGATCTGCTGGTGTGCGACGAAGCCGTGGCCGCGCTCGATGTCTCGATTCAGGCGCAGATTCTCAATCTGTTCATGGATCTGCGTGAACAACTGCGTCTGACGTATGTGTTCATCAGTCATGACCTTGGCGTGGTCGAGCACTTGTCCGATCGCGTGGTCATCATGTATCTCGGCCGCGTCGTGGAGAGTGCGCCCGTCGAGGAGATATTCCGCCGCCCGAATCATCCGTACACGCAGGCGCTGCTGGCCGAGATTCCGCGCATCGACGTGCGTCACAAGACGTTCTCCGCCATTCGCGGCGAAATTCCGAGTCCGATTGCACCGCCAAGCGGTTGCCACTTCCATCCGCGATGTCCGCACGCCATGCCGCGTTGCCGCACGGAGGTGCCGACGCTTCGCGGTGTGGCCATCAACCATGTGAGTGCGTGTCACCTGAACGACACCTGATATGCCTGCGCACGCCGCCGTCGACTCGCGACGGTGTGCGGCGCTTCTCTTCATCACCATCAACGACCAGGATTGCCGATAATGAAACGCTTCTTGTTGTCCTCGCTGGCTGCTGCACTGCTCGTCACGAGCGCGGCCGCTTCCGCCCAGACACTGCGCATCGCCTTTGCCGACCCGCTCTCGTCGCTCGATCCGCAACTGAACAACCACGCGGGCGACCGCTCGGTCGACCTGCATTTCTGGGATCTGCTCGTCGAGAACAAGTGGAACAAGCTGCAACCCGGCTTGGCCGTGTCGTGGAAAGCGCTCGACGCCAAGACCTGGGAATTCAAGCTGCGCCCGAACGTGAAGTGGCACGACGGCCAGCCGTTCACTGCGGCCGACGTCATCTATTCGTATCAACGCGCACGTAACGTACCGGGCAGCGTGGCCACGTTCGCGGGCTACCTGCGCACCATCGACACGATGAGCGCGCCGGATCCGCTCACGCTCGTCGTCAAGACCAAGATCCCGAACCCGGATCTGCCGCTCAACCTCGCCTCGGTGCATATCGTGAGCAAGCACGTTGGCGAGAAGTCGAACACCGACGACTACAACGCCGGACGCGCCATGGTCGGCACCGGCCCGTTCAAGTACGTCTCCTACACGCCGGGCGACCGCGTGGAAATGGTGCGTAACGACAACTACTGGGCAGGCAAGTCGGAGTGGGAGAAGGTCGACTACCGCTATATCAACAACGGTGCCGCGCGCACGGCCGCCCTGCTGGCCGGCGACGTGGACGTGATCGACAAGGTCTCGGCCTCCGACATTCCGCGTCTGAAGAAAGCGCCGAACGTGACGGTGTTCCCGTACCCTGGCCTGCGCGTGATGCTGCTGCAACCGACCTTCCGCGAAGGCCCGAACCCGTACATCACGGATAACGCCGGCAAGCCGCTCGCGAAGAATCCGCTGCTCGACGTGCGTGTGCGCCGCGCGCTCTCGCTCGCCATCAACCGTGAGGCGATCGTCACGCGCATCATGCAGGGCACGGCCAGCGTGGCCAACCAGTGGATGCCGAAGGACACGTTCGGCTATAACCCGGACGTGAAGGACATTCCGTTCGACGCCGCACAAGCCAAGAAGCTGCTCGCCGACGCCGGGTACCCGGAAGGCTTCAAGCTGACGATGCACGTGCCGAACGACCGCTATCCGCAAGGCCCGGAAACGGCTCAGGCCGTGGCGCAGTTCTGGACGCGCATCGGTGTGAAGACGCAAGTGGAAGTGGTGCCTTGGGCGGTGTACTCGGGTCGTGCGAACAAGAACGAGTACGCCATGACGATGCTGGCCTGGGGTAACGGTACGGGCGAAGCGAGCTACGCGCTGGTGAACGTGCTGGCGACGGTCGATGCCAAGAAGGGTCTCGGCGCGTCGAACTGGGGTCACTACAGCAATCCGGCCATCGACAAGGCGCTCGACGCGTCGACCGCGGAGTTTGACGAAGCCAAGCGCGAAGCGATCCTGCGTCAGTCGGTCAAGGTCGAGACGGACGACGTTGGCACCATTCCGCTGTATCACTACCAGAACATCTGGGCTGCACGTAAGGGCCTGAAGGTCACGCCGTTCACGAGCGATCGCACCGTGGCGATGCAAGTGACCAAGGCCGCCAAGTAAGCCGGCGCGACGCGATATGACGTCATCGCTCATTCTTACGGCAACGCCTGCCGACGCGCTGATCGACGTGCCGCGCCACCTCGTGGTGCGCGGTGCGGCGCCCGGTGCCACGGTGACGCTCACGGCCCGCACCGCGCGGGCGGGCGGCGTGGTCTGGCATGCCGAAGCCACCTTCGTCGCCGATGCCGACGGCGTTGTCGATGCTTCGCGCGACGCGCCGGTCAGCGGCAGTTACCACGGCGTATCGGCCATGGGCCTCATCTGGTCGCAGGTGCCGGAAGACGGCAAGAGCCGCGAGGTATTTCCGCAGCCCGTGATGGCGCCGCTGGTGACGACGGTGGTCGCACGCGCCGGTCATCAAACCGGTCATCAAGCCAGCTATCAGGCGGAGCCTCCGGCGGGGCAGGAAGGAGGCCGCGTTGCGGGATTGTCTTCCTCGTCTTCGGTATCGTTCACGCAGCGACTCGCCGCTGACGGCGTGACGCGACGTGAGGTGCGCGAAGACGGGCTCGTCGGCACGCTGTACCTGCCGCCTGGCGACGGCCCGCATCCCGCGGTGATGATTCTCAATGGCTCGGGAGGCGGTATCAACGAGCCGCGCGCTGCGCTGTATGCGTCGCACGGTTACGCCGCCTTGGCACTCGGTTACTTCAAGGGACCGGGACTGCCCGACTACATCTCCAATACGCCGCTCGAGTACTTCGCGAAGGGGATGGACTGGCTGCGCCGCACCGTGCGGCCGGCGCACGACTTCGTGGCGCTCTCGGGACAATCGCGTGGCGGCGAGTTGGTGCTGCTGCTCGGCGCGACGTTCCCGGACGCCGTCTCGGCCGTCATCGGCTATGTGCCGAGCGCGCTGATCCACAGTGCACAAAACGCGTGCGACCCGGCCATCGGACGCGAGGGCCCGACGTGGCTGCTCGACGGCAAGCCGTTGCCTCACATCTGGGAAAACAATCGAACGGCGTCCTGGGCGCCGTTCGATGAAGGCCCGCCGCCCCATCGACATGCCAAGGCGATGCTGACCGCACTGGACGATCCGGAGGCCGTCGAACGCGCTCGCATCCCTGTCGAAAAGATTCGTGGGCCGGTCATGCTGCTCTCGGCGGAAGACGACGGCTCGTGGCCCTCCAGCCGCTACTCACGGATGGTGACGGAGCGGCTCGCCGCGCATGGGCATCCGTACGCGGTCGAGCATCTAGATTTCGACCATGCGGGGCACGCCATCGTATTTCCGTATGTGCCGACGACCCAGCTCGTCTACGCGCATCCGGTGTCGGGAAAGATCAGCACCGGTGGCGGTGAGCCGTATGCGAATGCCATCGCGGACGAGCGTTCGTGGACGGCTGTGCAGGCATTCCTCGCGCGGGCTGTGGCCGAGCGCGCCCAATCACAAGGACAATCATGACCGCCAATACCCAATACGACATCGCCAACGATCTCGTCGACCGCGTCGCGGGTCTCGCGCCCGGGACGGCTACGCATACGTTGCGTCATGCGCGCGACAAGGTCGCCGTGGCGACGCAAGGCAGCTATGAAGGACTGTTCGACCCGGCACTCGAAGGCATTTCGCTGGTGGAGCGTCTGCTCGTCGCGCTGTATGCGAGCCGTCTGACGCCTTCGCCGTCGCTCGCCGCGCACTATCGCGCCGAGTTGGCCCGGCACACGGTCGACGCCGCCCAATTGAGCGCCGTTGAGTCCGGTCAGCCGGAGGAGGTAGCCGACGAGCGTCTGCGCGCGATCCTGACGTTCACGCGCACGCTTATCGAGAACCCGGTTGAGGGAGACAAAGCGGCTTTGCAGAAACTGCCAGCGGCTGGACTGACGACGCCTGCCGTGGTTGCGCTGGCTCAACTGATTGCATTCCTGTCGTATCAGACGCGTCTGGTCGCGGGTCTGCAAGCGCTCAAACAACTCGCGCCTCAGGAGACGACAGCATGAGCGAGATCATCCGTTCGCATGGATTCACCAACGAGTCGCTTGACTGGGATGCGTGGCTCGACGTCGTGGAACTCGATAAGGCCACGCCGGAGCAGGTAGCGGTGCTGGAGGAGAGTCATCCGAAGGCCAAGACGTCGGATTATTACCTCTTCCTCGTTCATCAGCCCGAGATCCTTCGTCAACGTTCGGCGGCGTTCAACGCCATCATGTACGCGCCGGGCGGTATGCCGCGTGCAGAGCGGGAGTTGTCGACGACGGTCGTCTCGCGCATCAATGGGTGCGTGTATTGCGCGTCGGTGCATGCGCAGCGTTTCGAGCAATTGGCGAAGCGCAACGATGTGATCCGCGAGGTCTTCGACGATCCGCGCACGGCAGGCACGACGGACCGTGAGAAGGCCATCTCACAGTTTTCCATTGCGCTGACGGAAAAGCCGGGCGATGTGCGTCCGGAGCAATTGCAGGCACTGCGTGATGTAGGACTGACGGATGCGGAGATTCTGGATCTGATCCACTCCATCGCGATCTTCGCGTGGGCGAACCGGCTGATGCTCAATCTCGGTGAACCCGTGTTCCCGGAAGCTGCGCCTGCCGTCTGAAACTGAGCGGCGGGAAGGCGGTGGCGTGATTAGTAGCGTCAATGATGGCGTTGATGTCGTTGATGTCGTTGATGTCAATGATGGCGTTGATGTCGTTGATGTCGTTGATGTCGTTGATGTCGTTGATGTCGTTGATGTCGTTGGCATCACGGACGTCAGCGGCATCTGTCTTGAATATGCCGATGCAATGCCAAAGAAAAAGCGCTGTCCATTTGGGCAGCGCTTTTTATTGGGTGAGTGGTATACGCTTAGGATCATTCAGTTCACCCATACAGCCATCTGTAAAGCGCTCGCAATGACATTTGCCTCGTTCTTCATTCAATCCATTGAGCCAGATGACATCCCTTCCTGGCGTAGGCTCAGAGATAGCCTTTGGCCGCATGCCACAGCGGAAGAGCACGAGCGCGAGATTGCGGAAATACTTTCGGCACCTGAACGTTACGCGTCATTCATGGCATTTTCGGAGACGAAGACGGCACTTGGCTTCGCTGAGGCATCTATCCGGCACGACTACGTCAATGGTTGCGACACATCTCCAGTGCTGTTCCTGGAAGGCATATACGTAACGCCTGAAGCACGCCGTCAGGGCATAGCAAAGGCATTATTTAAATGCGTCGAGCAATGGGGAGCCTCACACGCCTGCGAGGAATTCGCCTCCGATACCGATATAGGCAACATCGGCGTGCAAGCGTTGCACCGCGCACTTGGCTTCGAAGAAACCGAGCGCGTCGTTTTCTTCAAGAAGCGCACAACCAAGACACCGTCAGCATGAGCCAAAAGCTTGACCAGATAGATGACTCGTCTTCAGGTCAGAAGGAAGTCTCTGGCCGAACTGAACCAGTCCTCCATGCCCTTGGCGATATCTCAGATTGGAGCGGCTGGCACCGCAAGCGACGGCTCGTCTCGACGTTGGACACACAAGCGAGATATCACATAGAAGCGGCTGAGGTCGCAGCCGATATGGATGTAGCGCGTCAGCGCGCATTAATCCGTTGGTAGCGCCCTGCTTGGCGCCCTCCCGCATCGAGGGATGGGTGAAGTTATGGGCTGCAACGACCGGCATCAGCCGATCGATGGCATTTGAATCATGTGGAAGGCGTTGCACCGTGCACTCGGCTTCAAAGAAACCGAGCCGATCGCCGGTGTCGGCCAGTTGAGTAGATGCGTAGATGCGGCTCATCGCCACCCGAAGCGATTGCCCAAAGCAAAAACCCCTTGCTACGCGTTGTAGCAAGGGGTCTTTAGGGGAGCCTGACGATTACCTACTTTCACACGGGTATCCGCA
>NZ_JAELTP010001012.1 GCF_016428915.1 Pandoraea sp. ASV26 | reverse complement strand
GCGGCATCGACCTGATCCGGCGTGCCCCGAAGAGCTTCGCCGTGTATAGCGGCGACGACCTGACGGCTGTTGCGCTCATGCTCATGGGCGGTCAGGGTAATATCTCGGTCACCGCTAACGTAGCACCTGTCTCTTATACACATCTGACGCTGCCGACGAACCGTGTGGTGGGTTGTTGGGGGGGGGGGGGGGGGGGGGTAGGGGGGGGGGGGGGGGGGGGGGGGGGGGGGGGGGGGGGGGGGGGGGGGGGGGGGGGGGGGGGGGGGGGGGGGGGGGGGGGGGGGGGGGGGGGGGGGGGGGGGGGGGGGGGGGGGGGGGGGGGGGG
>NZ_JAELTP010001011.1 GCF_016428915.1 Pandoraea sp. ASV26 | reverse complement strand
CCGCGTGCGGCGCAGTTCCAGGCGTTGCCGCATCAGGCTCGGCAACGTAGCGAGCACACCGATTACGCCACCGACCACGAAAAACGCCAGACCGATCATGATGAGCGGTGCCGTCCACGTATGCCCCTGTCTCTTATACACATCTGACGCTGCCGACGAACCGTGTGGTGTGTTGGTGGGGGGGGGGGGGGGGGGGGTGAAGGGGGGGGGGGGGGGGGGGGGGGGGGGGGGGGGGGGGGGGGGGGGGGGGGGGGGGGGGGGGGGGGGGGGGGGGGGGGGGGGGGGGGGGGGGGGGGGGGGGGGGGGGGGGGGGGGGGGGGGGGGG
>NZ_JAELTP010001010.1 GCF_016428915.1 Pandoraea sp. ASV26 | reverse complement strand
CCCCCCCCCCCCCCCCCCCCCCCCCCCCCCCCCCCCCCCCCCCCCCCCCCCCCCCCCCCCCCCCCCCCCCCCCCCCCCCCCCCCCCCCCCCCCCCCCCCCCCCCCCCCCCCCCCCCCCCCCCTTTCCCCCCCCCCCCCCCCCCCCCACAACAACCCACCACACGGTTCGTCGGCAGCGTCAGATGTGTATAAGAGACAGCACCTGGTCAACGGTCTTGCCGTCGAGCGGCAGAGCCGACAGGGCCGCCACGTCCGCCGGGTTGTTCTCGGCGACCAGCTTGGCCACGTCGTTGGCGAACTTCAGGAAATCGTCGTTCTTCGAGAC
>NZ_JAELTP010001009.1 GCF_016428915.1 Pandoraea sp. ASV26 | reverse complement strand
CCCCCCCCCCCCCCCCCCCCCCCCCCCCCCCCCCCCCCCCCCCCCCCCCCCCCCCCCCCCCCCCCCCCCCCCCCCCCCCCCCCCCCCCCCCCCCCCCCCCCCCCCCCCCCCCCCCCCCCCCCTTTTAACCCCCCCCCCCCCCCCCCACAACAACCCACCACACGGTTCGTCGGCAGCGTCAGATGTGTATAAGAGACAGCACTGATGCTGCGCGTGATGTATCGGGCGGGACGGGTGCGCCATCGCTTGCGCGCGCCCGATCGATCTCCCACCATCCGTTTTCGATGTGCAAGCCACGGTGAGCTGCGTCCCGACACGACGCGGC
>NZ_JAELTP010001008.1 GCF_016428915.1 Pandoraea sp. ASV26 | reverse complement strand
CCCCCCCCCCCCCCCCCCCCCCCCCCCCCCCCCCCCCCCCCCCCCCCCCCCCCCCCCCCCCCCCCCCCCCCCCCCCCCCCCCCCCCCCCCCCCCCCCCCCCCCCCCCCCCCCCCCCCCCCCCCTTCCCCCCCCCCCCCCCCCCCCCCCACCACCCCACCACACGGTTCGTCGGCAGCGTCAGATGTGTATAAGAGACAGCTATTGGTCTGCACGTCGCGCAGCGAGCGGCGCTCGCCGTCCACGCGCCACAGCTCGACACGGATGCCTGCGCCAGGCTTGCCGTGCGATGTATCAAGTACGTGGGTAGTCAGTCGTCCCATGGTG
>NZ_JAELTP010001007.1 GCF_016428915.1 Pandoraea sp. ASV26 | reverse complement strand
CACATCGGCCGTGCGCTCGCGCATCGCGTCCTGCACGTACCGCTTGGCCTGCCCCGGCGTGCGCGAGAACGCGAGATTGATGTCGATGAAATCCTTTGGCAGATTGAGCAAGGGGCCGAAGTACGGCCTGTCTCTTATACACATCTGACGCTGCCGACGAACCGTGTGGTGTGTAGATCTCGGTGGTGGCCGGATCATTAAAAAGGGGGGGGGGGGGGGGGGGGGGGGGGGGGGGGGGGGGGGGGGGGGGGGGGGGGGGGGGGGGGGGGGGGGGGGGGGGGGGGGGGGGGGGGGGGGGGGGGGGGGGGGGGGGGGGGGGGGGGGG
>NZ_JAELTP010000110.1 GCF_016428915.1 Pandoraea sp. ASV26 | reverse complement strand
GACATAAGGTCGTGAGTATCCAGAACCTTGATTGGTCCCGGCGGCACAGCGTCTGCCAGGTACGCGAGCCAGATGTACTCGATGACGACAGTGTCGAAAGCCTCAGCCCGCGAAAGATAGACGCTCAGCGACCGGAAGAAGCTGTGATGACGCCAGCGTTTCAGCGTCTCGTGGGCGGGAGCGCGACTCTCGGTATTGAGCTGCTTGGCCGCCTGCTCATAGTCCTTGAAACTGACGATGCGGCCCTCAAAGCCGGCTCGTTTGATCTCTTCATTACGGGCAGGATAGAGACTGCCGAGGAAAAAGACCGTGAGTTCGCTCTCACGTTTGAGTTCGGCGCACAGTGTCTCGATTCTGGAGTGGCTTCCGAGGCCGGGTTCCCAAAACGGCCGGTCAGTGACGACGAGCACGCGCTTCTTGCGCGCATGCCGCGTGCTCAGCGTTTCAATGCATTGCAGCAGATCGTCGATCTGTTGCCGCGAGCGCACGGAATAGGAATCAAGAAGGCGTACCGATTCAGCTTCGATCTCCGCCAGGCGGTGACGATTCTTCACCAGATTCTCGACGTGGTCCGCCATGTCGACAATCGTTTGCGACTTGTGCTCAGGCAGATCGCCCGGAATTCCGGCGCTGCCCGACACCGTCGAGAGGAATGGCATTCGATGCTGAATCGCCGACACCGTTTTGATCTTGAGACCGGTGCCGTCGATCATCGGGTTGATGACGATATCGACTTGCGCGTAGAAGTCGCTCTCCTCGTCGACACGGCCCAACAGCACCGTGTCCAGTTCCTTGAACTGCGGTGCGCGATCGCAGATCGAACCGGACAAAACGAGTGTTACGTCCGGCAGCAGGTGCGGGCGTCGGCGAAGCTCCGAAACGAATACTTCCAGAGACTTGCGATTAAGGGAGTTGTTTGACGCCATGTAGCCAAGACGCAAACGCTTCTCGGGGGGCGTCTTGGCAATGGTGCGTCGTTCGAGAGGGTAGTTGACCTCAAGAACCGGCTTGCTGGTGATCGATTCGAAATAGCGCTTCTCCTCGTCCTGAATTGCAAGAACGAGATCGGCCCGATTCAGCGCCTTGGCCTCTTCCTCCGGCGTCGTATAGAAAAAGTCCGGAGCAATGCCGTTGCGCATGAGCATTTCGGCGCGGCCGCTCATGCGGTCGTGGCAACTGAGCACCTTGAGACACTTGTCGGGGAAGTACGTCAGCGCCTTGCTCATGAACACGTACTCGCAATACACGACGTCGTATTCGCCTTGACTGCGCATGAATTCCACCGCGATCTCCATGTCGCGGCGAAACCAATCGTCGATGCCCCACAGCTCGCCCAGACTGCGTTCGCGTTCATTGACGGTCTTGGGAACGAAAACGAACTCCGACCAGAAATTCCGCATCTCCTCACGCGCTTCGGGCGTGCTGGATTCCTGCCCGTAGAGCATGAAGGTCACGTGATGCCCGGCCGCAAGCAATTGCTTGCCCATGGCATGGATGTGGGCGCGATTACCTGCATCCTGCGGATGCGATGGCGTTGGCGATATCCAAAGGATATTCATGCGCCGACCTTGATGAATCGCACCGCTGCGGCACGAATGGCAAGCGTACGACGATCATCGGAGCCGTTAAGGGCAGCCGGCGAACGCAATTTGCTGAATTGCAGCTTGAGCGACCAGAAAGGCAGCTTGTAATCGGCGTCGACCGTGAAGTTGGCCTCGAGCTTCGTCGGCAGGCCGGGGTTCGTGCGCGTGAACATGACGGGCAGGCCGTTGACGAACATTGCCATGCCATCGATCACGCCGGCTTCGATTTCGTCCACGATATCGAATTCCATGCGATAAGCGCCTTCGTCCAACGAAGGAAACAGCAAGGAGCTTTGGGATTCAGGACCTGCCCAGCGGCCATCGACCTCCGCGTAGTACCAGTTCCCCCCCGTGATGTGGCCGCGCAAATCGATCTCGACAGCATCCACCTTGTGTTTCTTCGACTCGTGGTCCGGCGTCTGGAAGTTGAAATTGGGGTCGCGATAGCGGCGCGCGTCGACGAGGGCGGCGTTGAGATAGTGCACGTCCGCCTTGATCTCCGACAGCACGCTGGCCAACGAGGCCGCCAGTTGCTCGGGCGAATCGGCGTTGAGCCGTTGCCGGATCATGGTCTCGAAGCGGGCGATCACGGCGTGATCCATCGCATTGACACGCGCTTGTGCCACGTTCAGGTCGACAAACGGCTCGACATGCGCAAGGAGTGTCAGGTCGCGATCCACGGCCGGAGTGTCGTTGACGGGTTTCTTTTCGCTGCTAAAGAGAGGCAATTTCATTGTGCACGTCCACCTTGTTCATCGAGATGCTGAAAGAAGCGCTCCCAGATCGGCAATATGTGTTCGGGAGAGTATCGAGTCGTGAATTGGATACCTTGCTCGATCCGCTTTGCGCGCCCGGCCTGAAACTCGGGCGTGAGTACGCTGCGGATCGCGCTTACCGCGTCGGGGGTCGAGTACGGATTGAAGTATTCGGCCATGTCCTCGTACACCTCTCGATGCACCGGAATGTCGGAGGCCACGACAATGCCACCACTGCGCATGGCTTCAACGCCCGAGTAATCGAACCCTTCACCAAGGCTCGGGCAAATCGTTGCCCGGGCGTGCCGATAAAGAACGCGAAGATCGGGCGAAGGAACCTTGCTGAGATAGTGCAACTCGCCTCGTTCAATCCAGGGGACGAAGCTCTCGATAATCGGTGAGTAGTCCCAGCCTAGCGAGCCGACCACCACAAGCTTGAGATCCGGGAAGCCTGACGAGCGCAGCGTCTCCCACGCTTCGAGCAACCGCGCATGGTTCTTCCTCGGTTCGATGGTGGACACCACGAGCAGGTAGTTGAGCGTTGCTCCGAGCGGCGCGCGCTTGTGCGTCACCGGCTGAACGAGCTTGGTTCTCAGCTTGGGAATGGCCGCCGTGCGGCTCCTGATGATCTCGAACACACGGGTAGGCGACGACTCCTCCGGGTAGTAGTCGTGCGACACCATGTTGGGTATGACATGCGCGCGCTCGGCGGCCTCGGGAAAGATCGACACCAGATCGTCGCGCGTCGCCTTGGAGACGCAGGCGAAGTAGGCCCCGTCGCGCACGTTGGAGCGCAAGGCGTTGAAGTGCGACGCCTGATGGAATGACTTGTCGCCGATGGTGTGAGGCATCAGAACTGGCAAGGCATCGTGGTAACGCACGACGAAAGTTGTGGTCTTCGATACCCGGCCCGGGTAGGGCGTCTGCGCGATGAAATAGGCGAATTCGGAAGTGTCGATGCTCAGGTAGGTGCCGCTGAGCAATGCGCCCTTCATGCCGATGCGGTGCATGAGCTTCCACGGCGTGCGCAACACACGGAAGTGACTGGTTGTCGTGAGCGCGAAATCCGAAGGCGGCAGTGTCTTTGCGAAAAGACCGCGCCAGATGTAATCACGAAACAGCGTCGGGTCGAAATGTGTCAACTTCAGCGAACCGCCGAGAAGCGCGATCGCTTTGGCGAATGGCACCCCCAAGTTTTTACGAAGGTAGTCGAGCACGTGCTCGCTCGCTGAACGGCGCGCACTGTCCTGCAACGAGATGATCGAACGCGACACCCGATTGATCTGTCTTGCCTGAGCGAACGGCTTGCCCGGGCGGGCTACGCGGTGCTTCGTCCCTTTGCTCAGATGGCGGCCGGAATGCTGCAACAGTCCCTCGACCTCGAAGAGGTCGAGCGTCTTCATGCCGCGAAATAGCAGGCGCGTCTCCTGAGGAATGCCCGCGAAGCCGTCGAGCGCAGGTCTCATCTCGAGCAGAATCTTTCTTCGTGTCATGTCTTAACTGGATTCTTGACCATCGTAGAACGCATAGGCGTCGTCGATGTTCTGGAATACGTGGATTTTTCCGTCCTTCAGCACGTTGGCGCGCTGGCAATGTTCGGAGATCGTGCGTCGGTCGTGAGAGACGAAAATGAGTGCCCTGTCGCTGCGTCGTTCAAACAGCTCGCGTTCGCATTTTTCGTGGAAACGGCTGTCGCCAACGGTCACGACTTCATCGATAAGGAAGCAGTCGAACTCGATCGCCATCGACAAGGCGAATGCGAGCCGTGCACGCATGCCGCTCGAGTAATGCTTGACCGGCTCGGTAAAGTACGCGCCCAGCTCCGCGAAGTCGCGCACGAAGGGCTCGGCTTCCCGGTAGTCGCGCCCATAGACCCGGCAAACGAACTTCAGGTTGTCCAGTCCCGTCAGGCTTCCCTGAAACCCACCGGAAAACGCGAGTGGCCACGATACGGACATGGTGCGCCGCACCGTGCCGGAGCTGGGGTACTCGACGCCGCTGATCATGCGAATGAGGGTCGATTTGCCTGCGCCGTTCATGCCCAGAATGCCGACCTTCTCGCCCGGTTTGATGGTCAGGTTGACACCGTCGAGCACCGTGCGCAGACCGGCGCGGGTCTTGTATTGCTTCACCACATTTTTGAGTTCGATCATGCTGGCTCCAGCTTTCGCGCCAAATGACGAGCAGCGAGCAATCCAATTAGCAGCAGGACAGAAGAGACGGTGACGACATAGGGGATGCTGTATTGCGCATGCACTCCCCGGCCGAAATAGCCTTCGCGCACGATCTCCACCACATTGACCATGGGCACCAGCAATGCATACGGCTGCACGGCATGGGGAAGCCAATCCACCATGAAGACTGCGCCTGAAATGGGGAACAGGAAGTAGGCGATCGTGTGCCAGAAGCGCTGGAACGTCTCGCTATCACCCGCGAACGCGCCGACGAACAGGCTAAGTGCGGCAGAGAAGTACGCGAGCAATCCCCACCCGATCAGGATCGTCCAGACATCGTCGGGCGGCTCCATCATCCCGGAGGTGATGAAGAACAGCGAAATGAACACGAACGACATCGTGGCGCCGGCGATCTCGAGCAGGATGCGCGCGGCGAAGAGATCCAGCACCCGGACGTTGCGATGGAAAAGAAGCGAGAGATTGGGCTCGATCGTATGGCAGCAGCGGTTGGACATGTTCCGCCACATGAGCACGGTGGAGTATCCGGTCACCGCGAAGGGAACAATGGGCAGGTTGGAGCCGTGCATCGACTTCAGCGCGGTCCACATTGTCGTGACGCCCAGTGTGAACATCATCGGTTCCGCAAATATCCACAGAAAGCCGATGTTGTGCCGACCATAGCGCGTCAGAATCTCGCGCATGAGTAGCGCACCGATGACGCGGCGCTGTATGGCGAATGATCGCGAAAGCGAAGTTTCGTGGTGCATCGCGCTCGCCTCGCTCAGTCGTGATGTTCGCGCACGCCTGCGAGCAGCAGCGTCAGAATGCCCCAGGCAATCAGTCCGCAAACGAATACGGTTGCGATTGAACGCAGACGAAGCGGTTCAATGGCGACATCCGGTGCGTTGGGTTGCACGAGGCGCTCGAGATACAGCCGCTTCCGGCTGGCGTCGCTTCGCGTCACCTCGAAGAAGTCGAGTGCCGACGCGAGTTGCTTGTTTGCGAACGCCTGATCCAGCGCCAGGCGCTCGTAGTCGGGGGCCTTCTTCGAGAGCGAACCGTTCGGGCCGGTCACGTTGCTAGTCGCATTATCGATGGCGCGCTGAAGCGACTGGACGGTGGAGCGAAGTGCCGAGACTTGCGAGTTCTGAGGCGAGATCGCCACCAGTTGCGCGAGCTGCGTTTGCGCCTGGATCAATCTGTCCTGGAGCTTTGATAGTTGCTGCAACTGGAGCGCGGATTGCTGTTCCGGATCGAACACGCCCTGACGGCTCCGGTAGCCGGAAATTGCCAGCGACGCATTCTTTGCAACCGCTTGGGCGCGTTCGAGTTCCGATTGGGCAAAGCGAAGCATGTCGCCTTGAGCTCTTTCATTCAAACGGTTGACGAGGGTTTCGCTCAGATCGATGAGGCGCTCGTTGAGCTTGACGGCATCTTCCGGCGTGAAGGCCCGAACGGTGAGCGTTGCGATACCCGACGCCGGGTCGAGGTCGATACCCACCTGACGCTGGTAATAGCGATAGAACGCCTCAAAGCTGCGATCGAAATCGAGTTTCGGAAAGCGGCTCAGGAAATCGGCGCCACGTTCGCTATATGCACGAGAAACCAGGTGGTCTGCGTCGAGCGCCTTTAAGGCATCTCGCGAAACCACATACTCCCGAACGGGATACGCGTCTGAAGCTGAATTGCCCAACGCGCCGCCTTGCAGCAATGAACCGAGCAAATTCGGCGATGGTTGCTTTTGCTGGGCGCGAACGACGAATCTTGATTCGGACACGTAAACGTCGGAAGCAATCAGTCCGTAATACAGGGTCGCAATTAGCGTCGGGGCAATTACTATCAAAAGTAATAGGTAATTCTCCCGATTCAGGAAATTGGCGACTCGTTTCAAGCCCGCCTTTCCGAGGCGGGGCATGGAAAGGCGTTGACTCGTTTCCAAGAAAGACCCAATGAGAAAGTGCGGCAATGGCGTGGCGTCGGCGTCCCGAAATCTTGCGATCGGGTCCGCGCTGTCTCTATTCACAGGGGGAATACGTGCGACGCCTGAGCGAGAGCTCACAGCCTGAACCGGTTAAAACACTCCAATCGCCCTGGAAGGCCGGGCGTTGGAGCCCCCAAATTATTATTAAATATTGCGCTGCAAGACATGCGGCGCATCCGTCATTGCGACAAACAGCGGTCCGCGCAGATGTGCGTCATGCTGCGGACGTGTATTGGTAAAGTGCAATGGCCAGATTGTAAGGGGATGGAGTATAACGTACTTCTAAACATTCGCTTACAATTATTAAAGCCTTGTCACGTCTTTGCAACTTGCCATCTGTTGCGAATTCTGCTCGACGACTATAATCGGCCGCTCTTGTTCGATGGCACTGGCTTGCTGGCCTGCCGTTCATCGGGGTTTTCCCCGAAGCGCTTCGGTGCGCCCTTATTAAATTCCCGTATGTCTCAGTCCTTCCTTGCTTTGCAAGGCACAGCGTCGCCATTTTTTTCGCGACTTTTGACAGCTCTTATCGAGCTGGGTCACGATGCGCGCCGGATTAACTTCTGCGGGGGGGACGTGCTGTTCGAAGGGGCTGAGCCGTCGACGAATTTCTCAGGAAAGATGGGAGATCTGCCGAGTTATTACGAAGATATGTTGCGCTCCGGAAGATACAGCGACGTTGTCATGTTCGGCGATTGCCGAGGGGTTCACGAGCCTATCCACGGCATTGCGCAGGATCTCGGCGTCAATGTGCATGTCTTCGAAGAGGGCTACGTGCGGCCCCACTGGATCACTCTCGAGCGCTACGGCGTCAATGGGCGCTCGCGGATGCCCCAAGATCCGGCCTGGTTCCGCGAGCATCGCCCGGCAGTTCCTCCGGAGAAGGCGACTGCGACCGGATACAGTTTGCGCGAGCGCGCGATTCACGACATTCGTTACCGCTTCGCCAACTCGGTATTCGCGCGTCGATTTCCGCATTACCGGACGCACCGGCCTCACAATGGCTTCAAGGAATATGCCGGCCTTGGCATGCGTGCAATTCAACAGCGCAGGTACGATCGCGAAGCCGACGCTGTCACGAATGAGCTGATGCAGCGCGCGGCGCCCTACTACCTGCTTCCGTTGCAATTGAACTCGGACACGCAGATCACCGTGCATTCTCCGTTTTCCGGCATCGAGGCGGTCATCGAGACGGTCATGCGATCGTTCGCGGTGCATGCGCCCTCGAACGCATGGTTGGTTATCAAGAATCACCCGCTCGACACAGGGCTCATCGACTATCGCCGGTTTGCGCAGCGGCTCGCGGCGGAACTCGGTTTGCGCGAGCGTTTGCGCTTCATTGACGCGGGTCATCTTCCCACCCTGCTGGAGGGCGCACGAGGCGTCATCGTCGTGAACAGTACCGTCGGACTGTCCGCATTGCATCACCGGCGACCGCTCATGGTCCTTGGCACGGCGATTTACGACATGCCAGGTCTCAGCTTTCAAGGCGGGCTCGATGACTTCTGGTCCTACACCGAGAGCCCCGATCCGGAGCTCTATCAGACGTTCCTGGACTACGTGATTCAGAACACCCAGATCAATGGCGACTTCTATTCGCGGACTGGCATCGAGATGGCGGTACGGGGCGCCGTGCGCCGGCTCGAAGCGGAGCGTCATTGACATGGGCCCTCGTCATATCGTGATCACGGGGGCCAGCGGCGGCATCGGTCAGGCGCTCGCCGTCTCATACGCCCGTCAAGGCGTGGTGCTTGGCCTCGTTGGCCGGGATCAAGCGCGCCTTGAAGCGTGCGCGAAGGCGTGCCGGAGTCTAGGGGCACAGGTGGTCGTTGGTGTCGTCGATCTACGGGACGCGGCAACCACCCGGTCCTGGATCGAGGCATTCGATGATCGCCATTCCATCGATCTGTTGATCGCGAATGCCGGTGTCGCCAGCACGCTATCTATGGAGGGTGAATGGGAGGGCATTGAACGCACGAAATGGGTGGTTGACACCAATCTCATCGGCGTCATGCACACGGTCGAACCGGCCATTGCCAGAATGCGTGCAAGGCGCGCGGGACAGATCGGCATTGTCAGCTCGCTGGCGGCATTGCGTGGCATGGCGATCTCGCCCGCCTACTGCGCAAGCAAGGCGGCTCTCAAGGCGTGGGGCGACTCTGTGCGTCCGATTCTCGCGCGCGACGGCATTCGCGTCTCGATGATCCTTCCCGGCTTCGTACGCACGCCGATGAGTGATGTCTTCCCGGGCGACAAACTGTTCATGTGGAGCCCCGAAAAGGCGGCGCGCGTGATTCAGCGCAGATTGTCGGCGGGGCACGTGCAAATTCTGTTTCCTGCCATTCTCTCGTTCGGCATGCGTCTCCTCGCATTGCTGCCGACAGCGCTTGCCGACGCGATCCTCGCGCGTCTGTACCCGTATCGCACGGGAGGACGCTAGCATGACCGGGTGGACGTACCTCCCGCTGCTCGTGGCAGCCGTTGCTTCATTTTTCGTGGATGCGCTCGCGCTTCCGCGCGGCGGATGGCGACGCCCCACCAGCGCGGTGCTGCTTCACCTTACGTGTGTAGGTTTCATCGCATGTGTCGCGCTGGCGCTGACACGGCGCCCCATTGCCTGCGCATGCGTTGTGCTTGCGTTCCCGGCGCTAATGGCCGCCGTGAGCAATGCCAAGTACGCCTCGTTGCGCGAACCATTCGTATTCACTGATCTCAGTCTGTTTGCCCAGGCTGTGGCGCATCCGCGTCTGTACCTCCCTTTTTTGAAGATCTCGACGATCTTGGGGGCGGTATCGGGCGTACTTATCCTCATATTTGCGTTCACGATCGAGAGCGCGCTGCCGGTGAGTGTTGCCCCCGCTGCGCTTGCGTTGGCCATCGCATGCGTTGTGATCGCCTATGGGCTTGCAACGGTGCTCCCATTGTCGCTGGATCCGGCGAAAGACCAAACGCGTTGCGGGTTCCTGCCGGTATTTATTGCCTACCTGCTCAATGGCTGGCGACCGTCCGCCTTCCGCGCCTTCGAGCGCGTCGCGTCGGTCGGGCCATACGTCAAGGGCGAGCGTCCACACGCGACCCCGGACGTGATCGTAATCCAGAGCGAGTCGTTTTTTGACGTGCGCACGCTCCCTGCATCGATTCACGGCGCGGTGCTTTCTCACTATGACGCGGCCTGTCGCGAGTGCGTCGTCCACGGCGACCTGAGGGTGCCGGCGTGGGGCGCGAACACCATGCGTTCCGAGTTCGCGCTGCTGACCGGCTTGCGTGCATCGCAGCTTGGCTACGCGCGGTTTTATCCCTATGCCTTTGTGCGGCGTCACTGCCCGTCTTTGGCCGGATGGTTTCGCCGGGCAGGTTATGCGACGACGGCGATTCACCCGTACTTCGCCGACTTCTTCGGGCGTAATCGCGTTTTCCCGTTGCTTCAGTTCGACCGGTTCGTCAGCATCGATGCGTTCAAGGATGCCAGCCGGGCCGGGCCGTACGTTTCGGACGCCGCCGTGCTCGATCGCATCATTGCAGAACTGGAGACGCCGCGAACCCGGCCGAGCTTCATATTTGCGATGACGATGGAGAATCACGGCCCCTTGCACCTCGAAACCGTGGAGCCAGGCGAGGCATCCCGCTATCACGCGATGGGTGACGATCCCGAGTGGCAGGACCTCACTGTCTATCTGCGCCATCTCGCGAACGCCAATGCGATGCTCGGGCGACTTCTCGAGTACCTCCGCACGCGCGGGCGAGACACCATTCTTTGCTTTTACGGAGACCACGTCCCGGCCCTTCCGAAGGTCTTTGACCGACTCGGCGGTGTGTCCGGTCACAGCAACTACTTCATCTGGCGCAATTTTGGAGATCGACCGGCGTTGAGAAAACTCGAAACGGTGGACTTGCTCGGAGCAGCCATGCTTCGCGTAATGGAATCGGCAGCCAGACAGAACCCTGTGACCGCAATGTCGCGGGACATCGCATAACTATGAATCGTCGCATCGCAATTGTCGGCATGTCGTGCCGCTTCCCGGGGGGCGTTGCCAATCCGGAAGATTTCTGGAATCTGCTCGTCAACGAAACGGATGCTGTCACGGGCGTGCCTGCCGATCGCTTCGGCACGGATTTCTACCTGCATCCCAACAAGCGCGAGCCGGGGAAGAGCTACACCTTTGCCGCGGGCGTTCTTGACGATGTCGGGAGTTTCGACGCCGAGTTCTTCGGTATCTCGCCGCGTGAAGCTGCGCAGATGGATCCGCAGCAACGCCTGTTGCTGGAGTTGGCCTGGGAGGCGTTTGAAGATGCGGGTATCGAGCCGCGCAAAATGCGGGGTAGTCAATGCGGTGTTTATGTCGGCGTGGCCAGCCCCGACTACGGCAACCGGTCGATGGATGATCTGGCTGTCGTCGATCCGTATTCGGCCACGGGCAATACGCTCAGCATTGCTTCCAACCGCATTTCCTATCTGTTCGATCTGCGCGGGCCCAGCATGTCGATCGATACGGCGTGTTCGTCGTCGCTTGTCGCATTGCATCAGGCGGTCAGCGCATTGCAGTCGGGTGAGGTCGATGCCGCGGTTGCCGGTGGCGTCAATCTCCTGTTGCATCCCTTTGGATTCGTGACATTTTCGAAAGCTTCGATGCTTTCACCCCGCGGGCGATGCCGCGCATTCGATGCCACCGGCGATGGATACGTCCGCTCGGAAGGCGGAGCCGTTGTCATTCTGAAGACGCTCGAGCGTGCGCTCGCAGACGGCGACGTCATTCACGCCGTCATTGCAGGGACTGGTGTCAATTCCGACGGTTTTTCGCAGGGCGGCATCAGTGTGCCTTGCGCAGAGACGCAAGCTGACTTGCTGCGCACAGTCTACGAGCGCGCTGGCGTAGACCCGCTGACGGTGGACTATATCGAGGCACACGGGACGGGAACTGCTGTCGGCGATCCGATCGAAACGCGCGCGCTGATTGAGGTCGCAGGGGCCGCACGCAGTGCGGAACGTCCGCTATTGATCGGGTCGGTCAAGACCAATATCGGTCACCTCGAAACCGCATCGGGCATGGCCGGATTGTTCAAGGCTGTTCTTTGCCTGAAGCACCGTGCGGTGCCGCGCTCGCTTCACTTCGACACCCCGAATCCGAACATTGACTTTGAGGGAGGGCACCTCCGTGTGGTCGAGCAACTCACCGCGCTCGACGCATCGGCAGGACCGCTTGTCGTCGGTGTCAATTCATTCGGCTTTGGCGGCACGAACGCGCACGTCGTTCTGACCGACGAAGGCACGCCCGGCATCGCACACGAGGAACGGTTCGGCGACACGTTGATGCCTCTGGTCATCTCCGCTCGCTCCGATGCAGCTTTGCGTGCCTTGGCGGGAAGATATCTGGCGAGACTCGACGAGGGCGCGAGCTGGAATGCGATGGCTTCTGCCGCGGCGCATCGCCGTCAATGGCTCGAACAGCGCGCGATTCTGGCCCCTGAGACGCTCGGCGAGGCGCGTGAAGCCTTGCAGGCACTGAGCACTTCCGGCCAGACGGTGTTGCCGCCGTTCGTGGCGACCGGACGCGCGGTCGTCGATGACTCGTTGACCGCACTGGTGTTCTCAGGAAATGGCGCGCAATGGGCCGGGATGGGCCAGCGCCTGCTCAAGGAAAGCCCGGACTTCCATGCTGCTGTCGCGGCTGTGGATACCTTCTGGACAGCGGACGGCAGCGCTTCATTGCTGGCGATGCTCGAAGAGGGTGTCGACGAGGCGACCATCGCGCTCACCGAGTGCGTGCAGCCTCTGCTGTTCGCGATTCAGGTCGGTGTGGTTTCGGACTTGTTGGCGCGGGGCATTACGTATCAGGCATGCGTTGGGCACAGCGTTGGTGAGATCGCAGCCGCCTGGGCATCCGGTGCATTGACGCTCGAGGATGCGGTACATGTCATTAAAGTTCGCAGTCGTGCCCAGGCCCTGACGCGAGGAACGGGCCGTATGGCGGCGGCCGGCATCGGGGAAGATGCGGCCCGGGCGCTGATCGCACGTCTTTCGCTCGACGGTCATGTCGACATTGCCGGTGTGAACAGTCCGGATTCCGTCACGCTCGCGGGCGCGTTGGGAAGTCTTACGGCGATCGGCGACGTGCTGAGTGAGGAAGGGGCGTTCTACCGAGTTTTGGATCTGGACTATGCGTTTCACAGCGTGCATATGGATCCGATCGAATCGCACGTGCTCAATGCTCTCGGCGATATTTCGCCGGCGACGGGCCGCACACGATTCTTCTCGACGGTGACGGGCAGCGCGTTCGATGGCCGGGGGCTTGATGCCGGGTACTGGTGGCGAAATATTCGTCAGCCGGTTCGTTTCGATGACGCGATCGCCTGCATGGCCGAAGAGGGCGTTCGCGTCTTTATCGAAGTGGGGCCGCACTCGATCTTGCGCACTTACGTCAAACAGTCGCTGGAAGAACGTCATGTGGCTGGCGTGGCGTTGCCGACCTTGAAGCGCTATCACGACAGCGCGGAGATGCTCAAGCATGCGACGCTGGCCGCCATTGCTCACGGTGCGAACCTCCAGCGCGACCGTTTCGTGCCGCGCGCCGCGCCGGTCAGTCGCGTTTCGCTGCCGTTGTATCCATGGCAGCGCGAACGGCACTGGAATCCGATCACTCCCGACGGGTATGGACTGGTCGCGCGGCACAGGGAGCGTCCCTTGTTGGGCTACCGATTGCATGAGCATGCCTTCGCGTGGGAGAACCAGATCGATGCGAACCGAATTGCCTATCTCGCAGATCACGTCGTCGACGGTGGCGTGACCTTTCCTGGCGCGGGCTTCCTGGAAATGGCGCTCGCTGCGGGGCAGGAGTATTTTGGCACCACCGCCTGCGCTATCGAGAATTTCGAGATTCGTTCGCCGGTGGTCTTCCAGGGCAGCCATTCGAAGGTGTTCCGTCTCATCGTGGATGGTCGAACGGCGGCGTTCACCATTGAGACGAGGGACCGCGGCAGTGAAGACGCATGGTTGCTCAATGTAACCGGCCGGTTGCTCGCAAGCGGCTCGACGCTGCGCCGGGATGAGCACGCACCGGCAGACTTGCTCGAAACCTTGATGCGCAACCCTGCCGAAGGGGGCGCATCGCTCTACGCGAGCGCACAGGCGATCGGTCTGTCCTACGGCCCGGCGTTCCGGTGGGTGGACGAAGTCCGCGTGGCGCCGGGCGTGGCGATGGGAGAACTGTCACGTCCCAATACGCTGGACGCAGACACCCTGGCGCAATATGTACTGCACCCGACGCTGACCGACAGTGGGTTTCATCCCCTGTTCACGCTGCTCCAACGCGACGCAGGCGCCGATCGTGCCGCCTATGTCCCGGTGCAGATTGGCCGGGTTGACTTCCTGAGCGCCGACATCACGCGCGTTCTGACGACCATCGAGCGGCGTAGTCCGCATTCGGTCGTCGCGAAGTTTGAGTTTCTTGATGAAAGCGGTAGCGTCGTGGCGCGGTTGGCGGAGTGCCGATTCCGGCGCGTCGATCTGACGGGGCGCCACCACAGCGCGCCGCCGCAATTTGCCTATCGTCTTGAGGGGCGCGAGCTCTCGGGCACTGCCGGGGTCGCATCGCTTCCTCCGAGCACGGAACTCGTCGATGAGGCCGTTACGAAACTCGCGGCCGATGAGGATCCGTCGCGTCGTCTCGAGCACATCACCGAGCTGTTGCCGCTGATGGATGTCCTCGCGAGTTGTTACGCGTTGCGCGCGCTTGAATCGATCGGCACGTTCGACGCGCCCTACCCGCCGCGTAGCGCCAGACCCGCCTTGGTCGAGCGATTGGTTGCGATGCTCATTGAAGACGGCCTGGCGGTACGTGAAGGCGGCCGGGTAATCCGCGACGTCGCCGCATGCGAGGCACTTCCCTCCATTCGGGATCTTTGGTCGAGCCTGCTCGCGCAGTCGCCCGCACACGTTGCAGAGCTGACGTTGCTGGGTGACTATGGCAGCGCGTTGCCCGGACTATTGACGGGGGAACTCGACTCCGGCGCGCTGCTAACGCCCACGAGTGTGAGTTTGGTCGAGCATCTGTTCGAATCGTCACCGAGCTGGTCGCATGTGCGCTCGCTGGTCGCCCGCTGCGTCGCACAGGCGGTGCTTGGGTGGCGTGAGGCGCGCCGCCTGCGTGTGTTGGAGATCGGGCCCGTCCACGAGGAGCTGCCGCGCTCGTTGCTGGGCGTTCTGCCGGCGCAGCGCGTGGATCACGCCATCGCGTGCCGCGCAGAGCCGAGCGCTGATTTTCACGAATTCGCACGGCCCGTTCCGATCGACCTTGCCAACGGCTTCGCGTTGCCCGCCGACGAAGTGCCATTCGATGTGGTGGTCCTCGACCGCTGCCTCTCGGCAAGCCTCAATGTCGCGCAGGCATCGCAATGGTTCGACTCGCTACGCGGACATCTGACGCCCAACGCGCTGGTCATTGTGATGGAAGCGCGTGGCGGTCGCCTCGCGGACATCGTGCTTTCCCACCGTCCGGAAGCCTCACGCGTTTGCTATGCACCGAGGGATGTGACCGACCTCCTCGCGCACGCTGGTTTCGTCGATATCCTGCACGTGAAGGAGCAGGGCTTCGACCTTGACGGCATGCCGACGCTCGTATTGGGCAGAGCTCCCGCGCGCGAGGTGCACGACGCGGGCCACCCGGTCGGCGTGTCGTTAAGCGGTGACCGCTGGTGGCTTGTCTACCCCGACTCGGCACCCGCGCAACACGACACACTGATCGAATCATTGCGGACCGAGTTCGGCAACGCCCGGTATGACGTCGAGGTAGTGGCGATGTCGGCGCTCGCCGCCGCATTGAAGGCAGCGCCTGCGCGGGGCACGGAACATGTCGTGTATATCGCGCCTGATACGGGACTTTCCGTGGATGGGCATGCCGCCCTTGTTGCCCAGCGCGAATCGTCAGTTGCCGTCGCCCGTCTCGCGCGCGAAGTGGCGCGTGCAAATCTGGCGTTGCAATTCACGGTTGTGACCCAGGGTGGCGCGCCACTCGTGACAACTGCCACAGACGCGTCGACGTTGCGACCCGAGCAGGCGACGCTTTGGGGGCTTTGCCGAGTGCTGGCGAACGAACATCCGGAACTGAACTGCCGCGTGATCGACGTGTCACCTGCGTGTGTGGATCGTGCCGCATTGCTCGTGGCAGAGCTGGTTCACCATGATGGCGAAGAGGAGGTCTTGCTCACGCCCCACGGGCGGTTCGTGCCCCGCATGCAGGACGCGGCTGACCTTGCACGGTCGGCGGCCAGTGGCGTGTCGGCTGAGTCCCGGCCCACGGTACTTCACTTCGAGAATCCGGGTTCGCTGCGCAATCTTCAATGGTGCGAGCTTACCGATGCCGATCTGGCGGCCGACGAAGTCGAGATTGCGCCGGTCGCGACAGGCTTGAATTTTCGCGACGTCATGTACGCAATGGGACTGCTCTCTGACGAAGCGGTCGAGGCCGGATTTGCCGGTGCGACGATTGGCATGGAGCTATCCGGTCGCGTGATCCGCGTGGGACGGGATGTCACGGGGTTCGCGCCCGGAGACGCCGTTCTCGGTTTCGCCCCGGCATCGTTCGCGACGCGCGTGCGAACGACGTTCCGTGCAATCGGCCACAAGCCTGCGGCGCTGACCTTCGAGGAAGCGGCGACCATTCCGACAGCGTTCTTCACGGCGTACTACGCCTTGGTGGAGCTTGCGCGATTGCGTCGCGGCGAGCGTGTGCTGATCCACGGCGGTGCCGGAGGCGTTGGCATTGCCGCGATCCAGCTCGCACGCCATTTGGGTGCGGAAGTGTTTGTG
Source organism: Pandoraea sp. ASV26 (assembly GCF_016428915.1). Taxonomy (GTDB): domain Bacteria; phylum Pseudomonadota; class Gammaproteobacteria; order Burkholderiales; family Burkholderiaceae; genus Pandoraea. Next base: position 459 of record NZ_JAELTP010000110.1, on the reverse strand, counting down.
ACCGCGGGTAGCCGCGAGAAACGCGAGTTCGTTCGTCTGCTGGGTGCGGATCACGTATTGGACTCGCGCAGTCTGGCTTTCGCCGATGATGTGCTTGCACTGACCAATGGCGCGGGTGTTGACGTTGTGCTCAACTCGCTGGCTGGCGAAGCGATGGTGCGCAGCATCGATACGTTACGCCCGCTCGGCCGCTTTCTTGAACTGGGAAAACGGGATTTTTACGAGAACAACAGCATTGGTCTTCGCCCGTTCCGAAACAACATCAGCTATTTCGGCATCGACGCAGATCAACTGATGAAGCTGTTGCCGGACATGACAACGCGTATCTTCGGCGAACTGCTGTCATTGTTCGACGGGCGCGAATTGCATCCGTTGCCATACCGGGCGTTTCCCGCAACCCGTGTGGAAGAAGCGTTCCGCTACATGCAGCAAGCGCGCCAGATCGGCAAGGTGCTGGTC
>NZ_JAELTP010001006.1 GCF_016428915.1 Pandoraea sp. ASV26 | reverse complement strand
CCCCCCCCCCCCCCCCCCCCCCCCCCCCCCCCCCCCCCCCCCCCCCCCCCCCCCCCCCCCCCCCCCCCCCCCCCCCCCCCCCCCCCCCCCCCCCCCCCCCCCCCCCCCCCCCCCCCCCCCCCCTTCCACCCCCCCCCCCCCCCCCCACACCAACCCACCACACGGTTCGTCGGCAGCGTCAGATGTGTATAAGAGACAGCACGAGCACCGCGTCGCAGGTCTTGTAAAACTTCTCGACCGTCGGGTGGATGTTGAATGCGCCGAGCGTGGCCGCATGATCTTCCGGCACGATGCCGCGCCCCTGCACGCTGGTCACCACGCCGAAG
>NZ_JAELTP010001005.1 GCF_016428915.1 Pandoraea sp. ASV26 | reverse complement strand
CGCCGACTCGCCCGTGCTCGACGGGTTGTCGCTCGACATCCGTCCCGGCGAGTTGCTCATCCTGCTGGGCCGCAATGGCGCGGGCAAGAGCACGTTGCTCAAGGCGCTCGCGGGCGAGCCTATGCCCTGTCTCTTATACACATCTGACGCTGCCGACGAACCGTGTGGTGGGGGGGTGGGGGGGGGGGGGGGGGGGGGAGGAGGGGGGGGGGGGGGGGGGGGGGGGGGGGGGGGGGGGGGGGGGGGGGGGGGGGGGGGGGGGGGGGGGGGGGGGGGGGGGGGGGGGGGGGGGGGGGGGGGGGGGGGGGGGGGGGGGGGGGGGGGGG
>NZ_JAELTP010001004.1 GCF_016428915.1 Pandoraea sp. ASV26 | reverse complement strand
CCCCCCCCCCCCCCCCCCCCCCCCCCCCCCCCCCCCCCCCCCCCCCCCCCCCCCCCCCCCCCCCCCCCCCCCCCCCCCCCCCCCCCCCCCCCCCCCCCCCCCCCCCCCCCCCCCCCCCCCTCTTTTTAATGATCCGGCCACCACCGAGATCTACACACCACACGGTTCGTCGGCAGCGTCAGATGTGTATAAGAGACAGGCCACGGCCCGATCGTCACCTTCTTGGGCACGGCACCGTGCTTGCCGCGGGCAATGAGCGGCGGGGCCATATGGAACTCGAGGCGGAAGTCGCTGCCCGGCTTGCCTTCGAAGGCCTCGCCCAACGC